>CAVAPV010000025.1:0-28301 GCA_963590525.1 Agathobacter rectalis | reverse complement strand
ACGAGACCGGATATGAACGATTGGTCCCAATTCCACGACGGATATGAACGATTGGAGTCAAGCATTTGACGGATATGAACGATTCTGATGAGCAAGACGCGCTCTGCGATAAAGCCACACAGTTCTGACCAGCGGTTTTGCATCGAGCTTGTCGCACGGGAGATGCGGTGTGATACTCAAATCGTTCATATCCGCACTCTAATCCGCTCTGATCGTTCATATCCGGCAATGCAAACCCCCTCAATCGTTCATATCCGATGGAGCCGCATCTCCTAGCGCCAACAAAAAGAGGAGGAGAGTCTCATAGACTCTCCTCCTCTTGCATTGCCATGCGATTAGCGCGCCTCCCTTAGGCCACGCTAAAGGCAGGCCACCAAGTCATGAGCGCGTAACCCAGCAAACTCATCAAGATCACGATGACAACAGAGATCTTCCAGCCCTCGCTGAGCATGTACTTGGGCGAAAGGCCGTATCCAACTGGAATCGCGCGGATGGACGTGGGCAACATGAAGGACAGGTTCACGCCGATCGTTGCGATGTAGATGTAGGGGATGGGATTTTCACCCATGCCGGACACAATGGAGATGACGATGGGCATCGCGATAGAGGCAGTTGCCGTGTTGGAGGTAAAGTCGCTCATCAGCAGCGTGAAGAGCACGATGACAAAGATGAACATCAGGCCGCCGGACATGCCAGCCGCAGACACAGCATCGCCGATGGCGCTGGCAGCACCCGTGTTATTGATGAGCGTGCCGATGGCAAGGCCGCCAGCGTAGATGTAGATGAGCTCCCAGGTGATCTTGCCCTCGACGCTTTTCCACAGCATGAGGCGCTCGGGCTGCAGGCCCTCGCCACTGCGCTTGGAGAAGATAAAGGTCAAAAGGCCGGCCGTGATAAAGACGTAGGCAGGTTTGAGGCCAGGCAGAAGCCCCGCGTAGAGCTGGCGCGTAAAGGCCAAGACCGTGGCGATGACAAACAGCGCAAGGCAGATGGCTTCTTCGCGAGACATCTTGGGGAGCTTGCCGTACTCCTGCTGGAAATACTCCTTGGAGCCGCCCAGCGTCTCTTCCTTCTTGACATCGCGCAGCATGAAGACGATGCAGATGATAAAGAGGACGACCATGATGGGTGCAAAGCGGATGACCCAGTCGACGTACATGAACTCTTCGCCGGTAACCTGCTGGATGTAATCGACGACAACGAGGTTCATCGCTCCGCCCAAAGGCGTGGCCAAGCCGCCCAGGCCTGCACCGTAAGCAATGTAGAGCAGCAGCTTGGCGCCGATGCGGCTCTTGGAGATATCGCCTTCGCCCACAAACTTGAGCATCGACAACGCGATGGGACTGATCGTGGCGCACACGACCGCGTTGGGCAAAACAGCAGAAAGCACCGTGGAGAGAATGAACCAGAAGAGGAGCTGGCCTCTAAAGCTGCTTCCCACCAAACCCAAGAAGCGAGCGGCGATGCGCTTGTCCAAACCGGTCTCTTCCCAAGAGACGGTGATGATGGAGGCGCCCAGCAACAGCAAGATAATCTCGGATGCGTAGTTGGCGATGACCTGGGATTGGTCGGTCATCTGGAAGATCGCGTTCAAAGCGATGGGCAAGAAAGCCGTGACGGCGTAATCGACAGGCGCGGTAACCCACCAGTAAGCCATCCAGGCAACCGTGCCGATGGCAGCACGGCTTGCAAAGCTCTCAAAGAGGCTCTGGGGAAGCAGCAGACAGCACAGCGCAAAGAGCACCGGACCTGCGGCAAGGTTGATAAGGCGTTTAGAGTCCATTGTGGTCCTTCCGTGATAGAACAGCTGGACCATAATACAACTCTTATGATGATATAACCATTAATTAATGGATATTTTTGATTTCCTTCTGGCCTCCCCTACCCCAGCGGCTTGGAGACGACCTCTTTGAGGACCGCAGAGAACTCCTCCTCTGCGCGCGAGCGCGAGGCGCCCTTGAGGCGGGCGATGTAGAGCGACCTTTTGCAGATGCCCTCATCGGCCAAGTACAAGGCGATGTTTGCGTTTGCGGCAAAGCCCTGCACGGCGCTTTGAGCGATGATGCAGGTCCCCATGCCCGCGAGGCTCAAGGCAAAACCCGTGCTCGTCTGGTCTACGGTCACGCAATGTTTGGGCTGCACATGGTACAGGTCAAAGAGCTGCTTGAGCTTGCGTCCCAACTGCAGCTTTGAGTCCAGCATGACAAAGGGCTCTGCAGCCAAAAGCGCAAATTCGTCTTTGCCGATGACGGCATAGCCTTCCTCGCCCGCAGCGGGCAACTGCGCCACCGCCGGCGAGGTGGCGCTCGTGCAAAGCAGGAGCTTCTCTTCTAGCAACTCCTCGGATTCCAGATTGAGGTTGTCGTTGGGAACCGGCGTGATAAAAAGATCGAGCGACCCGCGCAAGGCAGCCTGCGTCAGGTTGGGGACGTTGTCAGTCATCACGCTCACATCCACGCCCGGGTACCGCTCGCTAAACAAGGCGATAGCCCGCGGCAAGACCGTGGAGTTAAAGAGCCCTGCGCCGCCTACGACTAACCGGCCGCTTTTAAGCTCCTGCATGTCGCTGATACGCTGGGCGAGCCTGCGCCAAACAGCATCAACGTCTTCTTGCGCCTCCAGGTAAGCGCGGCCTGCATCGGTGATGCTCAACGGCGTGCGGCTGCGGTCAAAGACCTGCGCCCCCAGCTGACCCTCGAGCTTCTTGATACGCGAGGACAGAGCAGGTTGCGACACGCCCAAGGCCTCGGCGGCAGCAGAGACGCTGCAAAGCTCGGCGATCGTCTTGACGCAGGTTGCTGTTGTGAGGGCTTCCATCGTTGTTTCCTTAAGTGGACTTTTGCTTGATGCGGCTGCGGCTGCGGCTGCGGCTGCGGCTGCGGCTGCGGCTGCGGCTGCGGCTGCGGCAAACCATTCTAACCCTCGACCCACCGCGCAAGCTTGCCGTATGATAAACGCAAGGCGACACCCGGCGGCTACATGTCCATGCATGGCAGACCCGCAGCACGTCCTTTTGCACCGCAACGCAAACAGCACCTGCAATCGGCGCGTGCCCACATCGGATTTACAGCAGAGGTTGCAAATGACCAAAACCTATCTGGTAACAGGCGGAGCTGGTTTTATCGGCTCCAATTTTGTCCACTACCTCTTGTGGCGCTACGACGACATCATCGTCGTCAACGTTGACGCGCTCACTTACGCAGGCAATCTTGAAAACATCGCCGACCTAGCAAGCGATGAGCGCCATGTCTTTGTCCATGCCGATATCTGCGACCAAGCTGCGCTCGATGCCGTCTTTGGCAAGTACGGCCCCGACTACGTCGTCAACTTTGCCGCTCAAAGCCATGTAGACCGCGCCATTAAAGACCCATACGCCTTCAACCAAGCCAACGCCCAAGGCGTTTTGTCCTTGATGGATGCCGCAGGCCACGACTGGGAGGAGCCAGACGGCAGCTTTGGTAACCACGTCTTCTTGCAGGTGAGCAGCGACGAGGTCTACGGATCGCGTGATGCCGCGACATGCGCCCCCTTTGACGAGGAAAGTCCCCTCGCCCCGGGCAACCCCTACAGCGCGAGCAAAGCCGCTGCCGAGCACTACGCCATGGCTTTTGCCAACACCTATGGCTTTCCGGTCATGATCGTGCGCTGCTGCAACAATTACGGCCCCTACCAACACCCAGAAAAGCTCATTCCCAAAACCATAGCCAGCGCGTTGGCTGGTCAGGACATCTGCCTTTACGGCGATGGAAGCAACATGCGTGACTGGATGTACGTGGCCGACACCTGCCGCGCTATCGACATGATCATCAACGGCGCAACGCCAGGTCAGATCTACAACGTGAGCGCCAACTGCGAGCGCACCAACATAGACGTCGTAGCCGCATTGGCAGACGAGCTCGATTACCAGACCGGCGGCATAGACTGCAACGTCTGCCATGTCCAAGACCGCCCAGGGCACGACGTGTGCTATGGGATGAATGCCTCAAAGCTCAAACGCGAACTTGGCTGGAAGCCTGCGACAAGCTTTGAGGAGGGGCTTCGCAAGACGGTCTACTGGTACCTGGCCAACGAGGGCTGGACCACGCGCATCTTGCAAGACGAGGTCAAAGAGAACAACATGCGTCTGCTTGAGGAATGGGATGCAAACAAAGCAGCGGCAAAGAAGCAGGCGCGCAAGGACGAGCAAAAGGCCGCCAAAGCCGCAAAGCGTCAAAACCGCCGCAAGAGGCATCGCCCGGCGCAACGAGAGCAGTAGCCGCACGAACAAAGAGGGCTGCTCATGCAACCCTCTTCGCTTGCATCATATGCCCCTAGAGGATCTGCACAAACGCTGCAGGCTCTAGACTCCAAGCCCTAAAGCCCGGAGTCTGCGCAGAGTATCTCTGGATCCTTGTTGACAAGCTGAAGGCGATAGGCCAACGCAAGCGCTGGCGTAGGCGCTAACGCTATTCCTCGTCTGCCACGTTGCTCTTCTCTACGTGCTTGATGCCGTCAGAGACAAAATCCTCGTAGGTCTTGTAGCCTTCTTCCCACGAGGCGTACGTGGCATCCCCGCGATGGTCCTCTAGGTCGTAGTGTTCTTTGAGGTATTTGGTCAAAAACTTGGTGTACTTCTCGGCGCCCAGATAGTTGAAATGGTGCCAGTTGTACATATCCGTGCTCCAGTCGATGCCCATCTCCTGGGTCAGCTCGTCGCTGTTGAAGTTAAGGCAATCATAGCCGCGGCTCTTGACGTAATCCGTAACGGCATTGGACATCTGGCTTTGCTCGGTAGTCTGCACGTAGGGAGAAAACGTAAAGAGCACCTGCGCATCTATGCCATCTGCGTAATCCATGATTTCATCTAGGATTTCTTTGATGTCAGCATCAAGCTCGCAAGATGTGGTCTCGTAGTGAGGCGTGTCTTGGGGGACCTGCGTCAACGTGACCGATCCGCACTGGAAGCCTTGGGTCTCGTTATACGGCAGCTTGAGCAAGAGCTCGTCGGCAGTAATGGCCTCGCGCTTGGCAGTGCTGGTCAAGCGCGTATGGTATTTGACGACGGGCAGGTAGTAATCAAGGGCAGAATCGTCGTAGCTACCCTCTTCTGCATGCTCGCCCATGACCTCCAAAGCCTCGTCAATCATGCCGATGCGATCTGCACTGTAGAACTTCATGCTGTCTACCGTGGTGCGCACGCTCGCTTCGTCGACAGCGTTATAGCCGTCGAGCACGTTACGGAGCTCGATGACAAAGACCTTGGGGTTTTGCGTCTTTTGCACGTACTCCATGAGGTTGTCCATGAAGATGGCCGGCGTACCTGCCGGGGCGATGACAAACGACGAGAAGCCCTCGTCGTTATAGGCCACAGACGGGATGAAGTAGCGGCTTGTGGCGCTGCTTCCCAGCAAGACGACATCGGTTGTGTTTTGCTCGAGGTCTTCAAAGGCATTGTACGCACCCTTGTTCTGCCCCGAGCCCTTAAACCCGATAGCGGTGTTGGCGTATAAGAAAATCGCAAAACACAAAACCAAGAAGATAAGCACACTCAAAATCTTGAGCAGCGGGTTTTTCTTGGTTGCAGCGCCCTGCGCATCTATGGAGTGATTTCCAGATGCCATGTACTAGTCCCTACTCGCAAGTTCTTTGCGCTTGATCTTACCGTTGTACGTGCGGGGAATCTCATCGATGACCTCGATGGATTGAGGCTGCTTGTTGGCGTCGAGTGCGCTGGCCAAAAACGCCTTGAACTCCTTTGCCACGTATTGCGCCCCGTCTTCCAAGGCGATATAGAGCTTGGGAACCTGGCCCGATATGGGGTCTTTCTTGGCGATGAGCGCGCAGTCCTTGACGATGGGGCTCTTTGCAACCTCGTGCTCGATCTCTTCTGGAGAAATCTTGATGCCGCCAAAGTTGATGACGTCGTCGGCGCGGCCCAGCATGTAGATGAGACCGTCTTGCCCGATATAGCCGAGGTCCTTGGTGTAGACAAAGCCATCTTGCATAGTGGCGGCCGTGAGCTCGGGCGCGTTGAAGTAACACTTCATGACCATGGGACCGCTCGAGGCAAGCAGGCCCATGTTATCTGCCGAAGACTCTATGGGGTTGCGGTCCTCGTCAACGACGATAAAGGTGGCGTTGATGGCAGGACGGCCGATGCAACTGGGCTTGTCCTTCATGGCTGCAAAGTCCAACACGCAGCTGCGGCCAGACTCGGTCGAGCCGTAGAAGTTGTAGAGGCGCGTTGTGGGCAGCACTGCTGCCAGATGTTCCTTGTCCTCTTCTGCCAAAGGCGCGCTGCCAAGCTCGACGTAATCGAGCTGGTCTGCGTACTCGCCCAAACGATCTTTAGTGAGCTTGAAGATGATAGAGAGCATGCTGGGCACGAGGTCCATAGCGGTGACGTGGTACTGCTCGATGAGGTTGAACATCACCTTGACGGCCAAGACGCCGTCGCAGCACACAAAGGCGTTGCCGTGGGCCAAGTTGGAGTAAACCGTGCGCAGGCCATGGGAGTGGCTCAAGGGCACGGGGATGATCTCTACGTTACCGGGTTTGGCCTCACAGCCGCAGTAGATGTTTTGCGCGATGGCGACGTTGTTGCGATGCGTGATGACGATGCCCTTGGACTTGCCGGTGGTGCCAGTGGAGAAAAGAATCTCTGCCACGGCATCTGCATCGGGAAACTCAAGGCCAGCATCTTGAGTAGCGGCAAACTCTGTTGCGCCGCCAAGGTCAAAGTAAGGCAGCCCAGAGACGCACTCGCGTGGCTTGGCGCCAATGAACAGCACGGCGCCCGTCTCCTGGCAGATCTCTGCCACGCGGTTATCTGCAGCATTGCGCTCTACGGGCACGGCGATGATGCCGGCCAGCTGCATGGCGAGCATAGCCACGATGAACTCGCAGCGCTGGTTGCACTCCATCACAGCGTAAGAGCCAGCGGGCGCCAGCGTATGCAGATGAGCGGCCAGACCGTTGACAGCAGCCCAAGCCTCGCCGTAGCTCAAAGACTTCTTGGGATCTGCCATGCACAGCTTGGCGGGATCGTCTTTTGCATGCTGTGCAACGGCAGCAACAACAGAAGAGCATTCGATCATAGTCATCACGTACCTCTTATCAGATATCGCTTAGAAACCGCGGTAGATAAACGTGGCCGCATCGTAGCCGGGGCCATAGACGCCAAAGCCCAAAACCGCCGCAAAGCCAGCCAGGTAGATGACCCAGCGCACAGGCAAGGGCAGCTTGTCGACGAGAAGCCGGAACTCGGCACCGGTCTCTGCATCGCCTTCGCCTTGGGCCTTGCCTTGGACGATGCCCTTCTTTTGCGGGGCGTCCTCTTTGGCCTTGTTCTCCTGACGCTCTTGCAGCAAGCTCACGACAAACCAGAACGCACAGGCCACGATCAAGACAAAGTAGTCGTACATAGAGAGCTCGAAGGAGTGGATGGTTGCCACAAAGCCGTCGTAGTTATGGATGGCAAAGATGGAGCCCATCATAGAGAGAGCCGCGCCAAAGGAGGCGGCCTTGGTAAAGATGCGGCCAAAGCTCACCAAGATCACCGTGCGCACGATGCCAAAGACCTTCCAGGCAAAGCTCGCCGTGTTGATGTGGAGCTTTTGAGCCCAGGCTTTGAAGTAGGGCTCCATGAGCAGACTCAAGATGATGATAAAGCCGTTGTAGAGGCCGTAGGCCACATATTTGAAATCTGCGCCGTGCCACAAGCCGATGATGATAAACGTTGCCAGCTGCGCGCAGATGACCGGGAACAGCTTGCCCACACGGTCGCCCAGCACCTTGCGCAGGCTCTTGCCCGCCTTGCCAAAGGCCTTGGACATGGCGATGGGGAAGAAGATGTAGTCGCGCGTCCAGAAGCTGAGCGACATGTGCCAACGGCGCCAAAACTCGCTCAGGCTGTCTGCAAAATAGGGGCGCTTGAAGTTATGGGACATGTCGATGCCCATGCAGCGCGCAACGCCGCGGGCGATATCTATGCCACCAGAGAAATCTCCATAGATCTGCACCGTGTAAAAGAGCGCAGCCAATGCGACGGCCCAACCTGCGTATTCGCCGGGCATGTCAAAGACGTTATCGACCAAGACAGCGCAGCGATCGGCGATGACGACCTTCTTGAAGAAGCCCCACAAAATGAGCTGCGCACCATGGGCGAGGTTTTGGTACTTGAAGTCATGGCCCTCGTAAAGCTGATGGGCCAGATGGTCGTAGCGCGCGATGGGACCCTGGATGATCTGCGGGAAGAAAGATAGAAACAACGCGAACTTGGCGATGTTGGTGTCTGCATCGTACTTGCCGCGGTACAGGTCAAAGATGTACGCCGCGCTTTGAAACGTGTAAAAGGAGATGCCCAGCGGGATGAGCAAACCCAGCTCAAAATGTACGCCGATGACGTCTCCCAGCGCCGCCAGATAGACAGAGAAGTACTTGAGCACGGCCAGCATGCCAAAGTCCAAGATCAAGATGCCGGCGACAACCTTGCGCATCTTCTTCTTGGCTTGGGCTTTGAACTCTTTTTTAGCCGCGCGGTCCATTGCACTGCCGGCGTCTTCTATAGCTTTCTTGGTTTGGGCGTTGATGTTGCCCAAAGCCTTGCCGCCAAAGAAGGTGATGACCGTCGCAGCAAGCAAGAAGACAAAGGTCTCGGCGCTGGAGAGCAAGTAGAACGCATAGCTTGCCGCCAGCAGGACAACCCAGCGCGCCTTCTTAGGGCACACGTAATAGGCCGCCACGCAGATGACGACAAAGATGAGGAACTTAAACGATGTAAATGCCATAGGAAACTACAGGTTAGAGACCAGCTCGCAGATAGCATCCAGAGAGTTGAAGTTCTCCGGCAAAAGATCGTCCGGGGAGATCTCCACGTCAAACTCGTCGTTGAGCTCGCTGACGATGGCAACTACGTCCAACGAGGTGAGCTCGCCGTCGTCGATAAGAGCAGTGGCGGTCTCAAAGTCGATGTCGCTGCGGATCTCTTCCAAGATCTCCAAGATTGTCTCGCGCATGTTACTTCCTTATCAGTAATTCTTAAGTTAATGACACAGAACAACCCATTATAGACAGCAAGCGTCTTAATATAAGCTTAAAAATCAACCGATTTTGATCTAAGCGGCTATATGCTCCAAACAGCGCGACCTCAAGCACCTATTTTGCAGAGTCAGGCCAGAGCTTATCGCAGACCTTTTTTGCAGCGTCACCCTTATCGTACTGGTTGAACTTGTCGTGAAAGCGAGCGAGGTCTGCCTCAAGCGCAGCGCTGTCTTTGAGCTTGGCGATAACCTCATCTGTATCTGCCGCAACGAGGCTGCCAAACTCCTCGCGCAGGTCAAAGTACATGCCGCGCGCCTCGTTCATGTAGTGGTCGTAATCCCAGGTAAAAAAGACCATGGGGCGCCTGAGCAGCGAATAATCGAACATGATCGACGAGTAGTCTGTGATGAGCGCATCTGCCGCAAACATCATCTCGCCCACGTTCTCATACTCGTGGCCGTTTAGCACGAAGTCGTTGTAGACGCTCTTGGGCACGTAGGCGCTCTCCAGATAATGGGCACGAAGGACCAAAACGTATTCATCGCCTAATGCTTGGCGCATCGCGTCCAAGTCCAGCTTAAGGTCAAAGCGCTTCTTGGTACGCCAGGTAGGTGCCCACAAGATGACCTTCTTGCCCTGCGGCACACCGAGTCTAGCGCGCACCTCTTGGCGCATCTGCTCGTCTTTGCCGCCGGTGATGACAACGTCGTTGCGCGGATAGCCAGCGCAGATGAACTCGCCGGCAAAGCCGTAGTGAGGGCCGGTGAGGATATCGGACATGTAATCGCAAGGCGTGACAAAGTAGTCCCAGCTGGCAAAGGTGCGCTTCATGTTCTGGATCGTGTTGGGGCTCTTGGCAACGCTTAGACCCATGTGCTTGAGCGGCACGCCGTGCATGGTATTGGTCACAACCTGACCTTTGCGGCGGCGCAGACGATACTGGTTGAAGTTGCTCACGATGTATTTAGACGTGGCCATGTGATACCAGTAGCGCAAGCTCTCAAAGCGCACGACCTTGCCACCGCTGCCCACATCTGTCTTGGCGTTGACCAGCGACCACACGCACTCATAGCCCGCATCACGCGCTACAAGCTCTTGGTAGATGGCCTTGGGGTTATCCGAGAACGTACGCTTTGAGAAGCTCTCAAACAGCACTTTCTTCTTGTTGAGGGGCAAAAGCCTTCTAAAGATGCCGTACCAGCGTCTCTCGTTTGCCTGGCGCTTCTCTTTGGTGTCCTCGTATTTGCGCCATGCCATCTTGATCTTGCAAAAGAGCTGGCCGCTTTTGGCTACGCTAAAGACATTGGAGTATTGGTCTGCCACAAAGGCGAGGTCTTTGACCTGGGCTTTGGCAGCGCATACGGGCTCGCCGTTCAGATAGAAGCCGATTTTTCCCGAGCAAAAGCAGGCGAGGTTTCCCGCATAACCAAGCTCGAGGCAATAATGGGCCTGGCCGTCTTCGACCCGAGTGGGCTTGATGCCCACATGCACAAGCGTCTTCTCGTCGCGCACGCGCAAAACACACGCATCCTGGTTTGCAACAGGAACGCTCAACCAGACGTTGGAACCTTCTCTTGTGACAGAAGAACACGCGATGCCCATGTCCAAAACCTCTTTGCAAAAGCAAGGGCGCCTGGCTGTCAAGCGCCCGTCCCTCATTGTCTAAACCTACTGCTCGTCAAACAAAAGCTCGATCAAGCGCTGTGCGGCGCGTCCGTCTTCCATCGGGCAGAAACGCTGTTTGAACTCCTCATAACGCTGGTCGTAGCTCTCAAAATAGCTGTCGATGCCCTTAAGCGCGGCAACGACTTCTTGCGATGTCTCGCAGTGCGGCCCGGGAAGATCAGCCACGGGATCTAGATAGAAGCCGCGTACATGCTCTTTGTACTCCGTAAGATCAGGTTGGAAGAAAACCATGGGGCGGCCCGTGCACGCATAGTCAAAGAACACGCTGGAGTAATCCGTCATGAGCACATCGGCTATGCAGTAGAGCTCGTTGATATCGGCTACCTTGGCCGCGTTAACCACAAAGCCCGCGTACTTGGCAAAATCGAACTCGTTGGCAACAAAGTAGTGCGGCCTAAAGAGAACAATCCACTCGCTGCCCAGCTCGCGCTGCAGCAGGTCGAAGTCGATCATGACGTCTTGCACATAGCCCACGCTGGCCTTGAACTCGTTGTCGCGCCACGTTGGCGCGTAGAGCAAAAGCTTCTTGCCCTGGTCAAAGCCGAGCTCCTTTGAGAACTTCTCCTTGAGCTGGGCGAGTTTGCCTCCATCTGCGCAGGTATTGACAATGGCATCGTTGCGCGGGTAGCCAATCTCAAGGATGTTTTGGGCTGCCCATTGCTCGCTAAGGGCAAAGGCGCTGGTCAGGCAATTGCTCGTAAAGCGCGACGGCGTTACCAAATAACTCCACTTGCTTGATTCGAGAGCGTAGCGGTCTGCCATCTCCTCGGTTGAGTTGAGCGCGTTTATCGTCCCCTGCACTATGTCGTGACCCAAGCGCTTGAGCGGCGTACCATGCCAACACTGCACATACACCTGGTCTTCCTTGGGGATCAAGTACTCCGGAGAGCGACTGTTAGTAATCCAATACTTGCATTGCGCGCAGGCCCGGTAGTAATCGCTCTCGCCGCGTGTGACCAAGGTAAGGTTGGGATAAAGCTGCTCAAGATAGCGATAGCTCTCGATTACATCGGCGTTGAAGGCCCAAAAGAGCCTGAAACTTGCATAGCGCCCATCTGCCTCCATGGCCTCGAACGCTGCCCTGGGAGAGCAGGAAAACGAGCGCCCCATGAAGCTGCCAAAGATAACGGAATCAGCCCGTGTCTCAATAGAGGCGCCCAAAGCCGCATAACGTCTCTGTCTGCCGCGCCACACCACCTTGCGCAAAGCTTTGCGCAAAGGCGGGCAGCGGCGCATAAGCGCATAAGCGCAGGTCTTGGCGCCCTTGTAGAGCGTTCTCTTTATCGAGGATGCAGACACGAGACAACTATCCCAGCGCTAGATAAAAAGCAGGCCCTAGGCCTTGAGCTCTTTTTTGACGTCGGTGGTAGAGATACCCTCGGTGCGGTCCAGGTAAACGACGTCACAGTACTCTTTGAGGTACTCGAAGCGGTCCGATCCTGCCCAGTCGCCGCCCATGACAACGACGTCTACGTTGTACTTCTCTACATCGCTGGCTTTTTGCTCCCAGTTTTCCTCGGGGATGACCAAGTCGACGTAGCGGATAGCCTCGAGCATCTCCTTGCGCACGCCGTAGGAGTAGAAGCTGTTCTTGCCCTTGCCGGCGTTGAACTCGTCGGTAGAGAGCGCGACGATCAGATAATCGCCCATCTCGGCTGCGCGCTTGAGCAAGCGGATATGGCCGTAATGAAGCAGGTCAAAGGTGCCGTAGGTAAGAACGCGGCGAATACCCTTGTACTCGTCGCCAGAAGAGAAGCGGACTGCGGGGGTTGCAGTGTTTTCAGTCATTTGTCTCAGTCCTTTTCATAGGTTTGGGCAAAAGCCATATAGTCTGTAAAGGATACCCGTGAGCTTAGCTTCTGTCCAACATGCGCACTAGCTCGGCGGCTATGCGCTGCGTGCAACGGCCGTCCATAAGCGGCCCAAAATCGCGTTCTATCATCGCCGCAAAGCCATCGTCTTTTGCAATACGGCCGTTGGTTTGGACATGATCTGCAATATGGCCCATGAGCTTGGCCGCATCGGGCGAGCTTACCTGCCCAAACCTCTCAAGCGGGTCTATGTTGAGGCCGGGAGAAGCGCGATACTCGTCGATATCGGGCACGTAGAAAAACACCGGCTTGCCGATGATGCCCGCCTCAAAGGCCACGGCAGAATAGTCTGTGATAACGCAATCGGCCAGCCCCAAAAGGTCGATGGTAGGAGCATCGTCAACAAAGCTCACATGGTCCAGCCCGTCAAGCACGCCGGGTTCGATATGGTTGTTGAGCGGATGAGCGGCCACGACAAAATTAACGCGGTCCCCATCGCAGCGCGACGCAAGGTCCAAAACGGCATTGCCCAGCCATCCCTGGTAGCCGGCGCCTTTGCGCAGGGTGGGAGCGTAGAGGATGGTCATCTTGCCGTTGGTAAACTGCGGGTTTGCGGCGGCGATGGCCTCCATCTTGAGCTTGCGTGGCGCATCGTCTGCGTCGCCTACCAGATAGTCGATACGCGGCAGGCCCAAGGGAGCAATAACATCAGCTGGATAGCCAAACGCCTGGGAGAAATACTTCACGCTGTCCATGCCGCCAGCCACGATGACATCGTAGTTCTTGTGCATGCAAGCAGCCTGAGCAGCTGCCGCGCTGCGACCTGCGGGCGTACCAACGCTTTGATAGCCAAACTTCTTGATAGCGCCTAACGCATGCCACATCTGCATGACTTGAGTACCCTTGCGCTTATTGGGAATGCACACAGCGGGAATATAGCCATCTGCAACCACCACAGCAGTGCTGCTTGCCTCCTTGAGCTGGCGCAAGGTTCCACCAACAAAAGCAGCCTTGCTTGCAAGCTCCGGCTGCGAAAGACACATGCCCACCTCTATGTCCGGATATGACTGGGCAAGCTCTTGGGCAAGCAATGTGAAATCAAGCGAGGGCTTGCTGCTTTGACGCGACATCAAAACGATGCGCCGCTTGAGAGGCGCAAAGCACATGACCGAGGCAGCAAGCCTAAACGCGCTTGCCATGAGCTTCATCATCATTTACTTTGCCTTTCTTACGGAAGTGCTTTGCTACACGTGTTAGCGATTTGATTAGCTTACATCATGCAAAGACGTACACACGCAATCAGCACGAAAATCATCGAACGCATGTTCATTTGTTGTTCGATTGATGATAGACTGTCCAAACGGCCCCGGGGCCTGCTACACCCTCCGCCCTTCTCATGGGAAGGGGGTGATCGCTATGGAGGAAGTAATCTTGCTTCTGCTGGTGATTACCTTTTTGGTAATCACCACTAAGTAATAACAGCCCTCTAAGCGACTATGGCAGCCCTAGCCCGGCTGCCATAGTCTACTACGTGAACTACTGGCAGCGGAGGGTGGCCCCGGTGCCTTTGACTCAGACTATACCACGCTTGCAGCCCAAAAACGCCTGCTACTTAGTTTTTGCAGACACGATCTTAGACCACGCGGAGTAATACCTCTTTCCATCCACAACCTTGTACGCGCGCACCTGAAAGTAGCAACGCTTGCCGCTCTTGAGACCCGTCACTACACAGGCTTTTGCAGCTGCTTTCTTGAGCGTTGCCTTGCTCACGTTTTTACCCTTGGCGAGCGCCGCCTTGCTTACAGCCCAACGGACCCTAAAGCCGCTCGTCTGCTTTTTGTGCTTAGCCCAGCTGAGCTTGACGCTCTTGGCGCCCGTCATCTTTGCTGCAAGCTTCTTGACCTTAGCAGGGACGATCTTGTAGCTAGCAGCAAGTTGGCCTGTATACTCGCCCACGCCCGTCACAACAACCCGGTAGCTGCCCACCTTCTTGCCACGCTTGATGCTTGTCTCATAATCCACGCCGGGCTCAAGCGTCTTGCCGTCAAGCACCACGCCCTTTACGGTTACCGAGTGCCGTTTGCCGTTGTAAGCGAGCTTCTTCTTAGAGAGCGTGACCTGTGCGGCGCTGATGTCCACAGGGTTTTTATCCCATACAGCAACAAGCGTGATGTCGCCGGTCACAGGCTTGTCAAAGTCATATTGCTCGTCATCAAGCAGCCAACCTGCAAAGGTGTAGCCCTCACGCGTAGGGTCTTGCGGCTTTACGGCCTTCTTACCGCTTTGCACGCTTTGCGTTTCGACCTCGCTGCCACCGGCAGAGTCAAAGGCGACCTTGTAAGCAGTCGAGTAGCCAGAGCCACCTTGCGCGATCCACTTAGCATAGACCGTGGTATTGCCCGTGATAACAGCGTCAAAATCAAAAGCGGCAGTGCAGGTGTCGTCTGCAAACCAACCACCAAAATCATATCCTGCTCGCGTGGGGTCTTGGGGCTTTTGGACCTTGCCACCCTCAACAGAGACATATTGGACATCCACTGCCGAGCCGCCACCCGTGTCAAAGCGCACGGTATAGGTCTTATCAAGCCACTTGGCAACAAGGCTCATGTTGCCTGTGACCTTGGTTTGCTCGTCAACTTTGATATCGCCGCTATACCAGCCGCCAAAGACATGGTTCTCATACAGGGGGTGCGGCAAATCGCCCAGCGTGTCACCCACAGCATATATGCGAGTCTCTGTATCCTTGCCGTTAGCAGGGTCCAGCGTAACTGTGACGCCAGCCTCCCACTTGGCATACAACCTGAGCGGAGCGGTGACAAAGCTCGTAAAGTCGTATTCCTGCGCGTAGTCCTTATCCAAATACCAGCCCTTGAAGGCGTAGCCGTCGCGTGTTGGGTCGGCAGGTTTGGTTACAAAGCTGCCGTAGGTGAGCACTTGCTCCTCGACAGCGCTGCCATCGCATTTGTCAAAGCAAACGGGATAGGTGTTTATCTCCCAAGCTGCAACAAGCTTGAGACCGCTCTTTACCGGCAGATCAAAGTCATAGAGCTCAGATCCCGCGTACCAGCCCAGGAACATATACCCTGCACGCACCGGGCTTTCATGAGGTTCTTCGACCTTGTCACCATAATCAACCGTCTGAGGCGTTTCGATGCTGCCCTCTCCTCCAGCCAAGTCAAAGGTAACCTCGTAGCTCTCCTTGGTCCAACCTGCATAGATGTAGATAGGCTCGCCGCCTGCCTCGACAACCGCATCGAAGTCAAACGTTTTCGTACAGTCTTTGTCCGCATACCAGTCTTTGAAGACATAGCCCTCTTTGACAGGCACGGCCGTTGGGCGCGCAATCGCCTCCCCCACCTTTACCGTGCCGGCATCGATAGTGGTGCCATCGGTATCCAAGACGATGACGCTGCGATATTCCACCGCCTCTGTCCAGTGCGCCGTAAGGGTTACATCCCCGTTGATAATCGTCGAGGGCGTCACGCGGTTGCCTTGAGCGTCGTACCAACCGTCAAACTTGCAACCATCTTTAGCAGGCACAGGCAGATCGCCTATCGCAGAGCCGCTAACGAGCGTTCTCGTTGCGTCCGCACCGCTAGGCAAGGTGCCGCCAGCAGGATCAAAGGTAACAGTGCAGTAGTTCTTGTTGGGGTTTTCTACCTCTACGGTGTAGGTAAAGGTCATGACATTGTTTTCGACATTAGTCAGCGTACCTTTCGCCGTAGTCTTGGGCTCACCGCTAAAGCTCTTGAGGATGTTCTCAAACTCCGCGCTCACGTCGTAGCCGTCCTTGATCCAAAGCCCGTCGGACATGACTTTGGGTGCATCCACCGTCAAGGTGTAGGTGACTTTCTTAGAAGAGACGTAGTTGCCAGAATCTGCCTTGATCTCCTCAACTTTGCGCGAGACAACCTTGGCCGTGGCCTTGCTAACAGACTCGCCGCGCCCGACGTTGCTGCCCCATGCGCCCGTGAGAGCCGTGTAGTGGACGTAGGCGCTCGCATCGTTGGAGTCCTCCACCGGCCCACTCACCAAGCTGTCCCAACTCGAGAATTCCGAGATGCCCGCAAAGACGCTTACCAGAGGCTCTGCATAACGCGCACGCACAGTAGTGGCACCTTTGCCCATGGCAAAACGAGCGATGCCGTTGTCGTTGGGCATGACTACTTGAGTGGTTCCATCGGCATAGGCAACGTTCCAAAAGCTCGGCTTCACATCTTTTTGCGTGCCGCCCTCGGTCACCGTCCATGTGTAGTTTGCACCGTCAAGCTCGACGATCTCTCCAGCCTTATGCTCCGAGGTAACAGGAGTGGCGTTGGTCGTGTAAACGCTCAGGGTGTATTTGGGAGCCTCGTTGCTTAGATAGAGGTAGTTGCCGCTGCGTACGATGCTGCGTTGCTCGTCGTCAGAGAACACGCAGCTGCGCCACCAATCGCCAAGCCCCTCGGTGAGAAAGGCCTGGTTACCGTTCACGCGCCTGTTGCTCCCATCGTAGCCTTCAACCGTGAACCCGATTAAGCTATCGGTGGTAAGAGCGCGATCCCCCGATGCGCCGCACACATCCTGCTCGCCCTTGACGCTCAAGTTGCTCGCACCCAGTTCAGACTGCCACACGCCGTCGTCGCTCCTGGTAACAATCTTGTTCCCCGTGATCTTGACGGTCTTAGCTAGCTCAAAGGAGCAGTAGCTGTCGTTGTCGCAGTAGATGCCACCGCCCTTGCCTGTGGAGTTGTTGTTCTCTACGGTCACATCCTCCAGGTAAAGTTCCTTTTTAAACCAGATGGCACCGCCGCAACCTGTGGCCTCGCTGGTCGTACCTGCAGCGTTGCCGGTAAAGCTGGCATTGATCACATGCAGGGAATAACTAGTGGAGTGGTTGATGGCAATAGCTCCTCCGTTGTAGCGAGCCTCGTTGTTTTCAAACGTGGATTTAGAGTTTGCGTTGAAGAAATTTATGTTGCAGTCATTGCTCTCGCTAAACAACGCACCGCCGTTGGCGCCGGCAATGTTACCCGTAAAGGTCAAACCGCCGCTGCCTTTCAAGTCAATCACGGCATCGATGTAGATGCCCCCGCCGTTGCCTCCAGCTGCATTGCCTTCAAAAGAAGACCAACACCCCAGGCGCAACGCAGAGATACCTCTGGCCCCCAAGATAGCTATGCCGCCGCCATGACCGCCAGCGGAGTTACTCTTCACATGCACGGCGCCAAACTCGATTTCCTGTTTGAGCGTAGAATCACCCGAGGAACCAAAGCACACGCCGCCGCCATTACCGCCAGCGCTATTGCCGCTGATAGTGCCGTCGACGTCCCACGTGCCCGTAGAGCCGCCGTCGCCCAAAGAGAACTCCTGGCCGCTCCATATGCCGCCGCCGTCGCCATCTGCGCGGTTTTCCTTGATAGAAGAAGTGGAGTCCATCTCCAAACCCTTGGAAATCGAAGCCGCCACGAACGCTATTCCGCCGCCATCTCCTTGGGCTTTATTGTTGCTTACCTCGCTGCAATCAGACAGCTTCACGCCAAAACCGCCAGTGCCGTAGTTATACGTGCAGATCCCACCGCCTTCTTCTTTTGCGATGTTATGAGAGATCTTGCTGCCGTCTTTTATCTCGACAACGTACAGCTTGCCCACTTTCTCTGTGGCCTTGCTTTCTACAACGGCAAATATGCCGCCGCCTCTCTCGAGCGCCGTGTTATAGGAGACCTCGGACTTGTTAAGGCATATCTTGCAGGGATCATCCATGTTGACTGCCATGACCATGATGCCGCCACCCGAGCTTTCGGCATGGTTGTACATGACCTTCGAGCTGTTCAAGGTGATAGCGCCTCTTGTATAGATGCCACCAGCCTGTCCGTTGTAAGTCAAGTAGGTGTCGGACACGTTGCCGGCTACAGTCACGTTGTTCAAGATGAGTTCCGAGCTGCCGTAGGCCGTGATACCACCGCCGGCGTCTTGGTCATCGACCGCTCCGCCGGTGATGAGACCGCCGTTAAGGGCATCGCTACCGCTAGGGTCGTATTTCCAGAACTTGCCGTTGGCGGTGCTGTCTACGAGCTTGCCATAGTGCTCAACAGTGGCGTCGCCGCCGTTGATCGTGCATTTGGTGCCAACACCCACGCGGACGACCTCGCCGTTACCCGTGCCCCACCACGAATCTCCGCTCTTGGTGCCAGCCAAGCCGCGGTTGATCATATGGCCGTTGAGATTGAGGGTCACCGTGAGGAAGTTGCCAAACTTGATGACGCCGTAGCTGTTGCTGTTCCAATCGGCAAGCAAATCGACGGTAAACTCGCTCACCTGCCAGGGGTTATGCGTCGACGATGTCATGTCGTCGATGATGTGCATGACGTCACTCACGCTAGTACCGTAGTAAGTGCGCGGGTTGCTGCCTTGGCAACTCACCTTGCCTATGGCGTTTCCGGGGTCGTCAGAGCTGTAGGCGTAAGCATTGGCCGGCGCAAGCACAGCGCAGAAAAGCGCCAAGGCGGTGATAACGATGGCAAGGGCAAAGGCCGCAAGGCGGCGCAAGGAGGCGATGCAGTTCACGAGGAGCTCCTCTATAAAGCGATTAAGTGCAACGCTTTATTTTACATGTGCACGAGGCGGCTGCCTCTTACGCGGATCCGTTTGCCTTACGCGTATCTCATAGAGACCTACATCCGAGACGTTGCTTTAAACGAAACGCCTTTGTGGCGCTTGGGGATGCGTGATGCGCAATGCCTCGCGCAACCGTTTCTGCGTATAGTTGCGCGGAGCAAGCGCACGAGCACCCGCAGGGTGCGAGCAGCGAAGCGCGTTGGAGCATCACGTATCCCCAAGCGCTTCCCAAAAGATACGCTACGCAGGCGCCTGATCCTCGCAACAGCACGCCACCTACAAAACGTCGCAAATGACCCAAGAATCAAGATGGTCACGCTAGCAGGATATGGATACAAAAGTGGTCACGAAAACACGATATGGTCATGAGCGCTTTGCATGCGGTGCCATTTTCTGCCACGGTGACCATCTAAATAGCCAAATCTTGCCACAGTGACCACGCGCAAGGCGCTGCCTCTAATAGGAGAAGACGCGGTCGCTACCAAAGCCGATGCGTTGAAAATACAGCTCACGCTTAGAGGTATTGAGATGCACCACGTCAAACGCCTGACGCACAACGCCGGTCTTGCGCTGTGCGGCTATATCTGCATTTGAGACTGCCTTGTAGGCATCGCAGGCAGAGCAGATCGCAACGTAGCCCTTAGGCGAGCGATACGCCAGGTCCCTATGGGAATGCCCGCTGATAACGCCCGCGATGACAGCCGCGCTGCTGTCGTAAACGGCGTCAAGCGCGCGCATGATCTGCTGGCCGCTCATATCAAAGCGGTTCACGCAAAAGAACTGATGCACAAATACCAACACGGTCCAATCGTCCTCAAGCTCCAAGATACGACGCTGCATCCATAGGAGCTGTTTATCGCTTACCACACTGGCATCCGGGGCACCGGAATCCAAGATGATGTGGCGCACCTGCGCCTCGTTGTTGTCCACTACGTAGCACAGCTCGCGCTTCTCAAACGCAAGCTCGACGCCTTGCGCGGGCAAAGACTCCTCGCGCGCCACGTTGATGGTGCGGATAGTGGACGTCTCGCCGATGATCTCCATAGCTGCTGCAGGCTGCTGATAACCATCGGCAGAAAGCAAGCCGGGCACCGGTGTGCTCTCTTGGGGAATCGTCTCCTTGCAGGTCTTGCCGTCTGCGCCCAGCAGTTGCGGAAACACCAGCTGGCACAGCTCGTCATCGCTGATGTGAACCGCCGTGTTGGGGTAGGTTGTCGCGTTGTTGTTGTTATTGTCGTGGTTGCCCCTCACGCAATACACCGTGGCAAAGGACATCTCCTTGTTCCACAGCTTGAAGCGGTCGAGGGCATCTTCTTTGGTGGCATGCGCGTTGAGAAAGTCTCCTCCCATAAAGAAGAGCTCTATATCCACATCCTCCATGACCTTTTTGACGGCAGGAGCCGAGCACATGGCGTTGCTCTTGATGTGCGGGTCTGTGAGAAAGATAAAGGACTCACCGCAGGCGCTGGCCAGATCCTTTTTGACCTGAACCTTGGGGATCATCTCCTCTAGGTAGGTCTTCCAGATAGCCTTCATATCCCACTTTGCATAGAGGGTCTTGCTGCCGATGCTGCCCTTTTGCACGGTGTTGGAAACCTGGGTCTTGAGCTTTGCGTCTTCAAACCAGCCTGCAAAGGCCCAGCCTTTTCGAGAAGGCTCCTCGTGCTTGAAGGTAGCCGTCGTGACCGTGTAGTCCTTGGTGCGCACCGTATCAAACGGGTCGTTGTCAACGTAGGTAAAGGTGTAGGTCTTCTTGTTCCAGCCCGCATAGGCCGTGCGCTTGGAAGCCTTCTTGACGCCTTGGAGCACCTCAAGCGGCTTGGCAAGCTCTTCATCGGCAAACCAGCCCGCAAAGGAATAGCCGCGGCGCTTGGGTTTGAGAAGCTTGGTTGCAGAGTATGTTGCGTCTGCCTTGAGCTGGACACGCTGCCCCTTTGCCTGCGTGCCGCCGTTGAGCACATAGACGATGTCGTACTTGGTCACGGCCTTCTTTGCGGCATAAGCATCCTTGGAAAAGCCCAACGTAGCAGCGCAGGCGGCACCCAAAGAGAGCGTTACCGCATGGCGGCGGCTCACCTGCTGGCTCAGCATCAAATCTATCTTGTCTTGGCTTTGGCTTTTAGCTCTATCGGCCATTTAGGTAAAGCACCCTCAATCTGCATGAGAACATCGTCACTGTATCAGGCAGAGAATAGTAGCGCAAAGTGAAGGGGCCGTTAAGAAGACAACGCCTGCCAAGCACCAAAGCGCTTGAACAGGCGTTGAAACAAACGCCACATGCGATAAAGGGCGTTGCTTTTGAGCCGCGGTTCTCTACACCGCACCGTAGACATAGACATGCGTGCCGCTGGGGATGGTGTTGTAGATCCACTTAGCGTTGGCTATGGCCAAACGCACGCAGCCGTGCGAGATGTTGTAGCCCAAAGAGCCGTCAACATAGCTCGACTTGCTGCCGGGTACGTAGAGAACCGAGTGGAAGAGGTAGTTGCCGTAGAAGGACGTGGCATACCAGCAGGTGTAGCCTTTTTCCTCGCCAAAGTGGTAGGTCTTGCCGCCCACGGTAAAGTTGCCCTTGACGGTGGGAGAACCGTAAGCACCCGTGCAGCAGCTCCAGAATTTGATGAGGCGCCAATCGCCCTTAGAGCCCTTGAACACGGCAACCTTGTTGTAAGTGGTGCTGCATACGATGGTGTACTTGGTGGAGCTGGCCTTGTTATAGATCTTGGAGCGCATGGCCAAACGCTGCGCGCCATTGCTGCCAGAGCTCACATAGGCCAGGTTGTCGTAACCAGGGGCAGAGGCGCCGCGCTTCTTGAGCAGCACCTTGTAGGCCACAACCTTGCTGCCCAGGTTATACGTGCCGGCTTTGTCGCTGTTCTTGGCCCAGCCCATCCATCCGTACTTGCTCACCTTAACGCGGTAGTACACCGTGTATTTCTTGGCCAACTGGCCGGTGAGCTTGACCTTGATGGCTTGAATCGAAGTGCTCTTGTTGCCGGCGATGCTGCCGCTTCCCACGTAGCTAGTCCAAGTGCTCCCCTTGAGCACCTTGTATTTGACCGTACCGGAAAGCCCCTTTTTGGCAATGGAGATGCGGATAGCGTTGAGATTCTTGCCGCCGGACTTTGCAACGTCACCCTGTTTGATGCTGCTTGACCACTTGGAGGCATGGGCTGCATAGGTCACGCCGTCAACCTGATAGCTCTTGGAGTAAACCGTGCCCGTGTAGCTGCCCTTGCCCTCGATCTTGACGGCAAAGGTGCCGGGCGTGTTGACCTTGGAAACCGCCTTGTAGGTACCATCGTGATCGGCCACGTAGCTCACCTTGTAGTTGGAGGCAGCCAGCTTGTTGCCATCGTAGGTAACGGTGACCTTGGGTTGGAACTTCTTGCCTTTGGAGTAGAGATAGCGCGTCTTGGCCAACGTGATCTTGGTGTTGTCGCTGTTGAGCTCGTACGTTGCGGGCTCTGGAGCCGGATCGGGGTCAGGTTCGGGGTCCGGGTCGGTCGAGCCGTCAGTGCCATCAGAAGAACCGGAGCCGTCGGCAGAACCGTCGGTCGACGTGTCCGTATCAACCGTCGCATCGGATGAAGCCGCGTCGTCGCCAAACGTCGCGTCCGCATCAGCAACCGCAGCGGCACTATCGTCCGCCGTCCCAGTTGTTGCATCCGCCGCATACGCCACCGTGCTCATGCTGCCGGCAACAGCCGCTGCAACAGCCGTCGCAAGCAGCTTTTTTGCCATATCTGTTTTCTTGACCATGACCTATCTCCAAAAACTCCGCATAACGCAAAAGACGGCAAGCCCCCGCAAGAGCTTGCTGCAGTGATTGCAGATTAGCAGAGCTTTGGAGTTTTTATGGTTTCACCTGCATAAATAGCTGTTTTTACAGCGCAAAAGACAACACGAGCGCAAACCTTTGAGCTCAGCGTGTCTCATAAAATGCCGATGACAAGCGCTACGGACGGCACGCACCAATGTAGTCGCTGCGGCTGGACAAAGTGCTGATCTTGACTACGTCGCCGGTATGAGGCGCATGGATGAACTTGTCGTTACCCATGTAGATGCCCACGTGGTGGATGCCCTCTACCGTCTCTCCAAAGAAGACGAGGTCGCCAGGCATAAGTGCCGATTTCGCGATCTTGGTGCCCTCGCTGTACTGTGTGCGCGCAAAGTGAGTGAGGCTCTTGCCTGTAACCTTCTTGTAGACGTACATAGTCAGGCCGCTGCAGTCAAAGCCGCTGGGGTCTTCTCCACCCCAAACGTATTTGACGCCCAGATACTTGAGAGCCGCTTTGACAACCTCGGGGTGCGAGCCCTCTTTGCTGGTAGATCCCGTAAGGCCCGCAGCAGCAGAAAGCGAGTTGGCAACACCGTCGTAGGCCAAGACCTTCTTGCGAATCTTGTCTGGCAAAGCAGAGAAGTAGTTGGCCTGCTCTATCAGCGAGTCTTGGATGACCTTGGCATTGGCGCTCACACTAGCGGTGAGGCGCTTTTGCTCGGCATATTTGTCGAGTAAGAGCTTGTTGGAGTCAGAGAGGTCTTGCTGCAGCTGCTCTATCTCTTTAACGAGCTTCTCTTCTTCGGCCGTGATGGTGGTCATGAAGTCCAAACGGCTTACAAAATCCCCAAAAGAGGTAGCAGACAGCAAGACGGACATATAACGTACGCCACCAGAGGTGTAGGTGGTCTTTGCCCACTCGGCTACGCGCGTGCGCGCCTGATCAAGCTGCACATCGGTATCGCGGATGCTCTTCTTGGTCTGTTTGATCTCTTTTTTGAGCTTCTTTAGGCTCTTCTCTTCTTGAGCCAAGTCCTCGTATGCAGTCTCCATACGCGCTGCCAGCTCGTTTACCTCTTTGATGGCCTCTTTGGCCGTGGCAAGCTTGGCGCGCTCTTTGGCATCCTTCTTGATCTGAGCAGCTTTCTCCTTCTTGGTTTGGTCCTTGAAGGAACCCTGCTGCTTTTTGCCAGAGCTGTCTTGCTCTTTGCTTGGCTTTTGGGAAGAGCTGCTGTCGTCTGCCTTGGAGTTATTATCCTCATCCGCAGCGCCAGAATCTGCATTGCCTTGATCGGAGTCGGTTGAGCCGTCTGCCGCATCTTCTGCAAAGGTCGTGGAGTCTAGCTCGCCTGCAGCAAGCGCCATGGGGGCCACGCCAAGCGATCCCAAAGCAGCGCAAAGCGCCACGCTCAAGATGCGTTGGGCAACACCAGTATGCTTTTGTATGTAGCTGCGATTGCGCATACGACGATTATCCTCAGGCCAAACACGAGCAAGTAACCCAAGATAATACGAGCATTAACGCCGTATTAACAGCCTTAATGCCAATCTGCAACCAAAATTCAGTTTTCTTTAAGGCCATGCGACGCAAACAACGGGGCGCCGCCTCAAGAAAAGCAGCCTAGACCTCGTACATGTACTTGAAGACCTCGAGGCGCTGCGTCTGGATCTGGACGCCCAGCTCCTTAGCGCATTCCTGCAGCGCTGCATGAACGGTGTTGAAGTCTGCGACTTCCTCGTCCAAGGTCACCATCATCGTCATAGAGAAGATGTCGTCGATAACGGTCTGGCGGATGTCAACGATGTTGACGCTGTTTGCCGCAAGCGTGCCGCAAACGCCTGCGATGATGCCGGTTTTGTCTGCACCCAAGACGGTGACGACTGCTTTCAATGCCATGAGCTGCTCCTTTGCGTTTTACATCAGTTGAGACATGGTAGCGCACAGATGCGCGTATCTGTGTTTCATGACGGTGTATTTACCTGCACAAGGCCAAGCCGATGTCCTCCAAGATGGGGATGATGTCGCGCACGGGCTGACGATCGTAGTCTTTGACCTGCTCGGAAAGCTCGTCGTAGGGCACGAGATACGGCGTCGTCTTTGCCTTGGCGTCGCGTGGGCCGCTTGTCCATCCGGCCTTGAGGCGCTCGTTGACCCAGCGTCTGTGCTCGATATAAGCCAGATACTCTACCTCTCGTTCTGGGATCTTGGTCACGCGCTCTGCGGCAGAGCACATATCCAACGGCACCATGCGATATCCCAAGCGGTCTACTTTATCGACGATGGCGCGCGCCTGCGCATAGTTAGAGTCCTGCAAATCTTGCGGCTGGTCTTCAAAGCGATCGTAATCCGGGATGGACTCGTCGCGTTTGACATGGTCTTTGTAGCGGTCAAAGAGCTCGCGGGCAATGAGGCCGATGCTTCCGTAGATGCCTTGCGACTGACGATACATCTGTAGGTCGTGCGCATCCAAGAAGCCGTAATGCTTGAAGGTGCCGGACAGATAGCTGCGCACCGACGGCTCGGGAAACAAGCCCTCTGTGATGCGAACAAGCCCCAGCTCTTCTCCCAAGGGGATGATGTCGTCTTCTGGGCAGATCTTGTGCGCGTTGATATGGCCGCTGTCGTCATAGCTAAAAAACGGCCACTCCCCCATTGCGAGCTCAGGTCCGGTGGCGGTCGTGATGCTGCGCCCAGTAGACAGCTCGTAGCGCAATGCAGCGAGATAACCCAGATCGACTTCCAACGGCGTGGGTGCCAAGCGCTCGCCTTCTCCTGCAACAGCAGCAAGCGTGGGCTGCTTGGAATGCCCGCCCAAGATATCCTCACGGCTCAGGCGCCGGGGCTCGTCTCCTTGATCAAGGTCATCGCTGCCCAAGCCTAGCGACTGCGGCAGGTCTCTAAACAACGCGTCGTAGTAGGTCTTGGCGCGAGCCTCGGGCTCGCCTTCTCCCAGGCCGCTGGACATCTCGAAGTCGATGACCGTCGCGCGGATGTCTTCTGGGTCCGGCCCATAACGCTTGACGCACACATTGGCTGCACGCAGGTCGCGATGGTAGATGTTTTGCTCGTGCATGTTGGCCGCCTGCGACAAGACGTCGAACATGATCTTCGCGTTTTCTTTTGCGCGCTCGAGCGTGCCAAGGGGATGCAGCGGATGCTGCCCGTCAAGCTTTGCGCCCACATTGCAAAACGCATCTAGATTGAGCAAGACATCGGCCGTTGCAGCAGAAAGATCGCGCGTGCTCTTGGTTGTCGTGAGCTGCATATTGCTGCCCGACGCCTCTGGGATAGAGGCGCCGCAAAAGATGACGTCCTCAAGCGAGACGCCCGCGTCTTCTTCGATGATGACAGGTGAATCCGGCGCATCGTCTTGCGTGATACGTCCGGTCAAGAGCTCGTAGACGCGCGGACCGACATCCAATAGCCCGTTGCGGGCAAGCATGGCTGTCTCCATGCCAAAGCGGCGCGCTTGGTCTTTTGCAAAGACGACGGCGATGGCATCGTGGACGATTCCGTCAAAGGCTTCGTACTTGCCGCGGTAGATGCGCTTTATGCCAGACGACACAAGCGGCTTGACGTCTTGCGGCGCCCTAAAGACGCCGCGACGACCCTTGAGGACGGGCTCGACGTCTTGCGAGAGCCGTTGGGTTGGAAACGATTGAGGAAACGCCGGTGTCGCATCGGCTGTCGCAGTGCGCACGCACAGCTCCTTTCTACAAAATCATCTTGCGCAGGCGCCGCAAAGGCATGCGCGCACAGCAGTCTGGCGTACCAGAGGCGATGCTGCCATTGCCATGTCTGCGCCTACTGCAGTTCGAACTGCGAGGCGCCCAAGAACAGCTGGTCTCCACGCATAGCCACGACGCGCGTGGCAACCTCAAAGTTGTAGCCGCGCGCCTTGAAGGCCTCGACCAAACCCGCATTGCGCCCCGGCATCACCAAGTAACGCTCGCCGGTGCCCTTGCCACGGCGGATAAAGGTCCCGTTCTTAGAGCCCAAGTCGATGAGGAGCACTTGCCCGCCCACCAAGTAGACGCCAAGGTGTCGGGCGCTATCGGCATCAAGGAGCGTTGCGTAGTGACGGCGATGGTCCTCTTCTTGGGCATGCTGCGCCACGTACTCGGGCACATCGCCCACCTCATCAGGCGAGGGCGTCCCCTGGTACTCGCGCCCCAGCACCATGATCAAGGAATCCTGCAAGGGGGCATCGCCTTCGCGGCCAAGCTGGATGGTGGCGACGACATCGGTCGAGCCACCTTCGAGAATGCGCATAAGCACAGCGCTGCCGCTGCCTTGGCGCAAGCGCGGATCGGCAGAAAGCGCGTTGAGGGAATCGGTCGAAACCGCAACCTCGGTATGCGAGAAATACTGGGGCCGGGCGTTTTCGGGGCCGTACAGCGCACATGCCACGAGGTTCCAGATGAGCTGCTCTTTGGCTTCAAGCCATGATGGGAGCCCACGGTAACCCTGCGCATGCTTGATCTTGTAGAGCTCTCCCAAAGACATGCGCGACAGCTCGAAGTCACGCTGCTTTTGCTCGGGTGTCGCGGTGTTGAGCTTGGTGGCATACGAGTTGTAGCAACTAAAGACCAGCTCGTTAAAGCGCTCGCAGACCTCGCGATGGTAGCCGGCTTCCAAGAACGCCTGATAGAGGGCATCGCCCAAATCCAGCACGCGTTCTTGGTCTTCCCAAAGGCCCATGGTGTACAAAGGCGAGGCGTTAGTGATGATCCACAGCGGCAAGAGCTCGCGATAGGCTGCAAGCCCCTGGCCGTAGAGGCTCTCTATGCCGTGGTAGAAGCTGCAGGTCTCCTGAGCCAGGCCAACCACAGCCGCGTACTCGTCTTTGATGCGGTCATCAGAAGGCTTGAGCCCCTTGAGCGCAGCAAGGCCCTTGTCCAAGCACGGAGGGCAGTATTTCTCAAAGACCTCCGTTGCCTCGGGGGTGCTTTTCTCGTTAAGGCGCAAGGCGGTGTTGTCGCTCCAATCGCGCGTGACCTTGTCGTAAACGGGAAGCGCGATGCTGTCCGGATACGCAGAGGCGATCTGAAAGCTGAGCAGGTTGATGTTAAACAGCCAGCGATCGATCTCCTTCATCTTGGTGGAGCTCAGATCGCGGTACTCGTAGAGCTTGTTGCGCAAAACCAGGATCGGCGTGCTCATGGGGCCTCGCTTTCATGCGGCATAAAACGCCGCAATGCACGTGTGTCTTTAGCGTTGGGCGCAAACCCAGACCAGCAGGCGGGCTGCGTATCCAGGCCGCGTTTGCAAAACCCGATTAAGGTCGCCAACAGTCGCGGCGGACAGCAACACCTGCGTCCGTCATTATCCAACGCGATAGTACCTTCTGCTCTCGATTTTAGCGTACCTCCACAAGGCAAACATACCGCTGCCTATGCATGCA
>CAVAPV010000024.1:0-29285 GCA_963590525.1 Agathobacter rectalis | reverse complement strand
CCTTTACCCTGCTGCTTATTTTCATGGACAACCAAGAGCGCCTGCTTTACAAGAAGATTGATGAGGCTCAAAGCGCCAATATCGCAAAATCCGAGTTTTTGTCCCGCATATCGCACGATGTGCGTACGCCTGTTAACGGCATCGTGGGAATGATCGCTATCGCGCGTACCAAGATGGATGACCCTGTGCGCATGGAGGAATGCCTCGACAAGGTCGATGCGGCGTCAGAGCAGCTTATGATGCTGGTCAAAGACGTTTTGGATATGAGCAAGATCGAGTCTGGAAACCTTGAGCTCACCCGGGAGGTCTTTGACCTGCGCGCGATGCTCGACAGCGTCAACCATCTGCATGGGCTTGTCGCGCAGGAAAAGGGCATCAACCTCGTTATAGACAAAGAGCCTGCGCTGCTGCATCGCTGGGTAGTCTCAAGCCCCGTGCATGTGAGGTCTGTGTTGGTCAACATCGCCTCTAATGCCATCAAATATACCGAGCCCGGTGGAACGGTTACCTGCAGCGTCAAAGAGCTTGCCATGGTCAAGGGCCGGCTCATGTACGAGTTCAAAGTGCAAGACACCGGCATCGGCATGAGCGAGGAGTTCTCCAAACGCGTCTTTGAGCCCTTTACCCAAGAGCATGCTACGAGCCGCACCTCGTATCAAGGGACAGGCTTGGGTTTGGCTATCGTCAAAAGGATCGTCGACATGATGGGCGGCACGATCGATCTTGAGACGCAGCTTGGCGAGGGCTCGACGTTTACGATCGTGCTCCCCTTTGACGCCGCGCCCAAAGAGCTGATACCGGCCAAAGATGACAAGCGAGCAGACATCACCACTTTAGAGGGCCTGCATATCCTCTTGGTTGACGATAACGAGCTTAACTTGGATATCGCGCAGTTCATCTTGGAGCAGGCAAGTGCAACGGTCGAGATCGCCCATAACGGACAAGAAGCGCTCGAGGTCTTCTCTGCCGCCTCGCAGGGTACCTTCGATGCAATTGTCATGGATGTCTTGATGCCGCTGATGGACGGCCTCGAGACAACGCGCCGCATCAGAGCGCTTGAGCGCGAGGATGCTGCAACCGTGCCCATCGTTGGCATGAGCGCCAACGCGTTTTCTGATGATGTTGCTGCTGCCAAGCAAGCTGGCATGAGCGATTACGTTGTCAAACCCGTGAGCTGTGAGAAGCTCCTGGCCGCGTTGTCCTCTAACCCCGATGCCTGCGACGGTGAGCATTAGGAGAACTTAGCCGCATGCTGCTTGCCTGCGTTTCGCCTTGGTAAAACCATGCCGCCTGCCTGCTAAAAATCCTGTAGAGGGGTTGCCACGGCAGGGAAGGGGCGTATAATCCGTAGCACTTTAGCACGCTAGAGTGCTAAACCATCAAAGGAACTCAAGGGAGAGAGAACATGAAGAAGAAGCTTGCCGCGATTGTTGCCGCCGGCCTCGCAGTCTGCCTGAGCGCGTTTGTGCTTTCTGGCTGCGGTTCCAGCAGCTCCTCTAGCTCCGACAGCAGCGCATCCAGCGACTCTGGAGAGCAAAAGACCTTGGTCGTCGGTTTTGACTCAGAATATCCGCCGTATGGCTACGTTGCCGATGACGGCAGCTACACCGGCTTTGACCTGGAGCTCGCCCAAAAGGTCTGCGAGCTCGAGGGTTGGGAGTTCAAAGCCGAGGCAATCGATTGGGACGCAAAGGATGCCCTGCTTGGCAGCGGTAGCATCAACTGCATCTGGAACGGCTTCACTATCGAGGGCCGCGAGGGTGACTATGCCTTTAGCGATCCCTATATGGTCAACGGCCAGGTTGTGGTTGTTAAGGCCGACAGCGATATCTCCTCTCTCGAAGACCTCAAGGGCAAGGTTGTCCTGACCCAAAAGGGTTCTGCCGCCCTCGAGGTTTTGGAAGGCGACCAGGCAGAGCTTGCCGACACCTTCAAGGAGCTACAGACCATCGGCGATTACAACAACGCATTCATGCAGCTTGAGTCCGGCTTTGTAGACGCCGTTGCCTGTGACCTCTCTATCGCCGCTTATCAGATGAGCGCCAAGGAAGGTTCCTTCAAGCAGCTCGATGAGTCGCTTTCTATGGAGAACTACGGCGTTGGCTTTGCCAAGGACGACACCGAGACTGCCGCTACCGTGAGCGAGGCTCTCAAAGAGCTCAACGACGACGGCACCGTCAAGGAGCTGTGCGACAAGTACGCCGACCAGGGCATCAGCTACGACAACTGGCTGATCAAGTAGAGCTAGGCGGCTCAACGGACAAGACAAGGCGGGTGCGTATCTCGTGCCCGCCTTGCAGCGCGTTAAGCGGTTGGATGCGCGGTATCTGCGGATGCCGCGCATTTGCCCGCTTAGGTAAAGACGAGTTACTCGGGCTTGGGCGGCATCTGTCCAAAGCGCTGAGATATACGAAAGGAAAACTATGGAGCTTGCAACGATGATGGGGCTGCTTGGAAGCGGCTTTGTGATGACCTTGGAGATCTTTGTCATCACCTTGGTGGGGGCTGTGCCCTTGGGCGTCGCCGTTGCCGTATGCCGTATGAGCAGCTTCAAGCCGCTTTCTTGGATCGCGCGCCTCTACATCAGCGTGCTGCGCGGTACCCCGCTTATGTTGCAGCTGATGGCTTGGATGTTTGCTCCCTACTACGTTTTTGGCTTGAGCTTGGGCTCTAACTGGAAGTTTGCAGCCTGCGCTATCGGCTTCATTCTCAACTATGCCGCTTACTTTGCAGAGATCTACCGCTCTGGCATCCAGAGCATCCCGCGCGGCCAGTGGGAGGCCGGCGAGGTTTTGGGTTACAGCTCTACTCAGACCTTTATCCACATCATCTTGCCGCAGGTCTTCAAGCGCATCATGCCTGCCATGGGCAACGAGGTCATCGCCTTGGTCAAAGACACGTCCTTGGCGTTTGTCTTGGGCATCATGGAGATGTTCACGCAGGCTAAGGCGATATCGGCAAGCCAGGTGAGCATGCTGCCGTACTTGATATCCGCTGCGATCTACTGGTGCTTCACGATGGTCGTGGAGTTTGTCTTGAGCCGTATCGAGAAGAAGATGGATTACTACCATGACTAACGCGCAAACCCTCTTGGTTTTGGATCACGCTCGCAAGAGCTTTGGAAGCACCCAGGTCCTAAAGGATATATCGCTCAACGTGGCCCAAGGCCAGGTTGTTGCCATCATCGGCCCATCTGGCGGCGGCAAGTCGACGCTTTTGCGTTGCTGCACGATGCTGGAGACGCTTGACGGCGGCAGCTTGAACTACGGCGATGTCTGCGTGGCGCAAAGCGATCTGGCTGGCAGGGCCGTCTACTCGGATAAGGCGACCTTGCAGCGCGCCAAGATGAAGTTTGGCCTCGTGTTCCAGAACTTCAACCTGTTTCCGCACTATACGGTTCTCAAGAACATCATGGATGCGCCCATCCGCGTGCAAAAGCGCGATAAAGCGCAGGTCGAGAAGCAAGCACGCGACTTGATCGCCAAGATGGGCCTCGAAGGCAAAGAGGATCTGGTCCCCTGCGAGCTGTCCGGTGGCCAACAGCAGCGCGTGGCCATTGCGCGCGCTTTGTGCATGAACCCCGAGATCCTCTTCTTTGACGAGCCTACATCGGCGCTTGACCCCGAGCTCACCCAAGAGGTCCTCAAGGTTATCCGCAGCTTGGCAGCCGAGCATATGACCATGGTCATCGTCACGCACGAGATGGGTTTTGCACGTGATGTTGCCGACCATATCATCTTCATGTCAGACGGCGTCATCGCCGAGGAAGGTCCGGCAGAAGAGCTCATCAACAATCCCAAAAGCGAACGACTTAAGGCTTTTTTGTCCAAGATTAGCGATTAGCGCTATATTGACCCCATTGAGTGTTGGTCCCCCTTTGAGAGGAGTCCCAAAATGGGAGTCAAGGCAGACGATGTGCTCGACATCACTTTTGAGGAGCTGACCGATTACTTGGGCCGCGAGCATGCGGTCTATATCGAGGTCGGCGACGGAACGCTGTACTACATCACAGACTGCAACGAGCATTACTGGCGCGTGCAGTACACCAACCAGCTTAACGATAAGGGTCACTACACAGATGCAAGCGAGCTTGTCCCCACAGTAGGGGAGTTTGTAGATCTCAAGTTTGGCTCGCGTGAGCTCACCTTGCGCGAGGTCTTTGCAGAGAGCAAGTTTTTTGCCTCGGTAAAATCGGAGTAGATGATAACGGCGGGCGGCTTCAAGCCGCCCGCTTTGCTTTTATCCTTTATAGCCCTCGTCTTCTTGCCAGCGCGATTTATCGTCTGCTGCTTGGGTGGCAAGCTCGTCGCAGCGTTCGTTTTGCGTGTGGCCCGCATGGCCTTTAACCCAGTTCCAACTTACAGACTCATGGTTGGCAACAGCGACGATAAGGCGCTTCCAGAGGTCTGGGTTTGCCACGGGCTTCTTTTGGCTGTTGACCCAGCCCTTCTTTTGCCAGCCGGCGATCCAGTTCTTGTTAAAGGCGTTGACCACGTATTGGCTGTCCGTCCACATCTCGACGGCGCAGGGGCGCTTGAGAGCTTCCAACCCGCGGATGGCGCCCATGAGCTCCATGCGATTGTTGGTGGTCAGGCGATAGGCGCCGGAGAGCTCCTTGGTGTGGACGCGCCCGTTGCCATCTGTGTACTGCATCACGGTGCCCCAGCCGCCTGGGCCGGGGTTGCCGCGGCTGCTGCCGTCGCTGTAGATGGTGACGTTCATCGTCATTAAGATCAGGTCTCCTTTTATAAACCAGTCTGCCGGTGTTTGCGGCTGGTGTTGTTGCGTTGTGCGTGCTAACACTGCCCTTGTGTTTGGGCCGTGGCTACCAAAGGCTCCTTATTGTGCCATGCCTTTGAGCCAGTACCACCACCAGGCGGGAATCTCGCGCCAGATGCTGGCAAGCGTTCCGTTTTCTAAGACGTTGCCGATTGTGGGAACGGTGTAGACGTCAAAGTTGCTGAGGTTGTAGAGCATCTTGATACGCGGCATATGGTAGAAGCTGCTCGTGGCGATGATGCTTTTGAGCTTGTACTTGTTGGCTAGCGTGATGGTGTTTTTGACGGACAGCTCTGTGCTGTCCCCGTAGCGGTCGATGAGAAGGGCGCTGGCAGGCACGCCTTTTTGCAAGGCGTAGTTGTACATCGCCTGCGCTTCGTCGATGCCGCCTTCTTCTATACCGCCGCTTACGATGAGCGTGCCGATGAGATTTTGGTCGTAGAGCTCGATGGCGGTGTCCATGCGCTCCCTAAGGGCAACGGACAGGTTTCCGTCTTCGTAGACGCGCGCTCCAAACACGACGGCGGCGTCTGCCTGGCGGCGGTAATCCGTGGTGCCAAAGAAGGTGATCTGCAGCATCGGGAACACCAGGGCAAAGATCACCGCGCAGATGACGATGCGCCCTGCCGCAAAGACAGTCGTCTTTCTCTTTGCGTGGCTGCGCGCTATGGATACGGTGATGCCAACAAAGATTAGAGCGATGATGCAGCTTAGGGGGACAGGCAAGGCTTGGTAGAGCGTGCCGGCTGCAAGCGTCTTGAAGTAGGTGGAGGTGTTGAGCCCTGCAAAAACCGCCAGACAGGCGGTGAGTATGCAGGTGACAACGCGTCTGGGCACCCTGCAGCTGGGTTTGAGACACCAGGCTATCATCGCCAACGCCGCAAGCATCTCTACGGCAAAGCCAAAGTGAACGTTGCTGCCTTTGTAGCTCACGGCCAGGCTGCTCAAATCTAGCCACCACATGTTCATGTTTTGCGCGGTGGTGCCCCCTTTAACGCAAACTACGGCGTTGACCAGCGCAAAAGCTCCAAAAAACAGGCACAGCCCTCTTGTGAGGGCATAGGTTTTGCCTGTTGCAGATGAGATGTTGTTTGCTGTTTGTGCCATGCGAGCAGTCTATCGCATGGTCATGACAGACTCATGTCTGCGTTATGTGAAAGCTGAGGATTAGCCTTAAGGATTCTTGTCGAGGGGGTTGTGGTGCGCGCACCGTCTGTAAGAGCCGCATCGAGATCAAACCCCTGTGCGCTTGGGGACGTGCCTTGGGGTGTCGCGCCTCGCGGCGCGACCGGGCGAGCAGTGCTCGCCCCTACGTCCACCTGCGACTTCACGTTGTCTTGCACGTCGCGGGAACCGTGCGGGCGCAGGTGCGAGTAGGGGAGAGCGCAGCTCTCCCGCGTTTAGAGCACGGTTTCTTCTGGAATATCCATCAAAACGCAGGTGACGACGTCTCTGGCAGCTTTGCTCTCAAGGCCTTCGGGCATGATGGCCAGGCAGGTGCTGTGCTGGATGACCCCAAACGACCCACTCGACTGGTTTTTATCCGGCGTGACAATGTAGTCGCCCGCCTCGTCTTTGACCATGGTCGCGCGCAGGTAGATGCGGCGCGGGTCTTTCTTGCGCACGTCTTTTGAGAGCTTTGCGGCAACGCTTGGGCGATCAAAGCAGGTGTAACCTTGCATCTTGCGCAACGCAGGACGGATGAGCATCTCGAAGCCGATGTAGGCGGCTGCGGGGTTTCCGGGCAGGCCAAAGACGGGCGTGCCCTCTACAACGCCAAAGGTCTGGGCCTTGCCGGGGCGCATGTTGACGGTAGACATCATGAGCTCGCCTAGCTCGCTTACCACGGCCTTGATGAAGTCGTAGTCGCCGTTGGCTGCACCACCGGTGGTGATGACAAAGTCGTATTCCTTGACGGCAGAGCTCACGGCCTCTTTGAGACCTTCGAAGGTGTCTTTGCAGATGGGAAGCACCGTGGGCTGCGCTCCAGCGGCGATTGCCTGGGCGGCCATCGCATAGCTGTTGGAGTTGCGGATCTGTCCGCGCCCGGGCTTTTGCGACGGGTCGACAAGTTCGGACCCTGTGGCGATGATGGCGATCTTAGGACGGCGGTAGGTGGGTACCTTGGTGATGCCGCAGCTGGCCAAGAAGCCGACGCCTGCGGTGTTGATGACCTCGCCCGCGGCAACGATAGTCTGACCCTCTTTGGCCTCTTCTCCCGCATAGCGGATGTTGTTTCCTGCCTTGACCGGTGCGCTAAAGCTCACGCGGCTGCCTTTGCGGCCATCGCCGCTTACCACCTTTACGATCTCGTATTTGACGACGGCATCCGCGCACGCGGGCAGTGCTGCGCCAGTCATGATGCGGCAGCACTGGTTGTCTGCAAGATCGCCGTCGTAGAAGCTGCCAGCGGGAATCTCTGCCACGACCTCGAGCTCGACGGGATGATCCTCGCTTGCAGACTCAAGCTGGGATGCTTTCATGCAAAAGCCGTCCATGGCCGAATGGTCAAACGGCGTTATATCGATATCGCTTTTGAGGTCTGCAGCTGCCACGCGCCCGCAGGCTTCCAGCAACTCGACTTCTACGGTGTCCAGCTTGTTCACCTTGCTCAAGACAAGCTCTCGTGCCTCCTCAGGCGAGATCATCTCCTTGATGCTCATCAGCGGCTAACCCTCCCTCGTAAAGGTTTGTTTTGCGGCAGCTATTGTACTCCAGTGCGATGATTAAACGACCTTGTTGGATGCGGGCTATGCGGTTAAACCGAGGCTACAGAGATTTGCTGATAACCCTGCCTTTTGCCTTGGAGATTGCCTCGCGGCTATATCGATTTTATCGATCTTATAAATTATCGATAATGTTTCTCAATAAGGTGATATCCTAGCCTTTGTTAAAGGAGGCGATATGCAACGAAGGAACACGCGCCAAAGAAAGCTCGTGCTTGATGTAGTGCGCGGCCGCTGCGACCATCCTACGGCAGAGCAGATCTATCAGTCTGTGGTTAAAGAGGATCCCAACGTGAGCCGCGGTACGGTGTATCGCAATCTCGCGGTCTTGGTGCAGGAGGGCTTGGTGCTGCAGATCGACGCGCCCGACGCCAACCACTACGACTTGCGCTGCGACCCCCATCATCATTTGATCTGCACCAGATGCGCCCAGGTTATAGATGTCGATGTCCCTTACGACGCCACGCTTGACGAGGCAGTTGGCAGCGAGAGCGGGTATGCGATAAGCGGCCATCAGATGCTTTTTTACGGCGTGTGTCCTAGTTGCGCCACCGATCAGTAACACCAGCGCCCTGTTGGAACAGGCGCGTTGTTGCAAAGCAAGCCCCAAGATTAGGAGGAGCCCATGGCAAACAAGTACGCAGGAACCCAGACCGAGAAAAACCTCTGGGAGGCCTTTGCAGGCGAGTCTCAGGCACGCAACAAGTACACCTACTTTGCAAGCCAGGCCAAAAAGGATGGCTTCGAGCAGATCTCTGCTCTGTTTGCGCTGACCGCAGATAACGAGAAGGCCCACGCCAAGATGTGGTTCAAGGAGCTTGGCGGCATCGGCACCACGGCAGAAAACCTCGAGGCCGCAGCCGAGGGCGAGAACTTTGAGTGGACCGATATGTACGAGGGCTTTGCCAAGACGGCAGAAGAGGAGGGTTTCCCCGAGCTGGCCGCCAAGTTCCGCGGTGTTGCTGCCATCGAGAAGCGCCACGAGGAGCGCTATCGAGCCCTGCTGCATAACGTCGAGGCCCAGGAAGTCTTCGCCAAGTCTGAGGTCAAGATCTGGGAGTGCCGCAACTGCGGTCATATCGTCATTGGCACGCAGGCTCCCGACATCTGCCCCGTCTGCGCGCATCCGCAGGCCTACTTCGAGGTTCACGTCGACAACTTCTAGGCCACTGCGTCTAAAGGCGACAAGAGAAAAGCGCGTCCTTCTTGGCTGAAGGGCGCGCTTCTTTGTTGCGCTGTGTCTTTGCGGCAAGCCGCTGTTTGCTACTCGCTGTCTTCTTGCTTGGCAGCGGCGGCGTCGTCTTTGAGCTCTACGCTAAAGTCATGGTCGCGCAAGGAGCAGACCTTGCAGGTAGAAAGCCAGGCCGTCCAACGCGACATGGTCTCCTCGCTGATGGTGTGCTCGATCTTGCAGGCTTCTTCATCGGCGGTTTTGGGGTCTACGCCCAAGATGTCTGTGAGAAACGAGCTTAGGGTCTTGTGCCTGGACAAGATGCGCTTGCCGTATTCTTCGCCCTTTTGGGTGAGCCTGATGAGGCCGTAGCGCTCCATGTCTATGTAGCCGCCCTCACGCAGGTTCTTGGTAGCACGGGCAACGCTGGCCTTTGAGAAGCCGAGGTCCTCTGCGATGTCGACGCTGCGGCACGAGCCGCCGCCGTTTTTGCACAGATCGTAGATGGCCTCTATGTAATCCTCGTACGAGGGGCTGAGGTGCTCTTGGAGTTGGACATCCTGTGACATAGACGCTCCTAACAAGGACGTTCAAAAACGAGTGTTATCCGTTACTCTAACACGAATACAGCCCTTTGCGCTCAAGGCAGCTAAGCTGCCATGGCGGGTGTTTTGGGCTTGTGACCTGCTTATAAGCGCACTAGAGCGCATAATGGGGCGATGCAGCCAACGCAGCTGGATTCAAGGCAGCGCGTATATGAGAGGAATAGATGCCGATGCGCGGCAAGTTCATAACGTTTGAAGGCGGGGAAGGGTGCGGCAAGTCGACGCAGATCGCCCTTTTGGCAGATGCGCTTACCGCAAGAGGTTACGACGTCTTGCAGGTAAGGGAGCCGGGTGCAACGGCTGTGGGTGAGCAGATCAGAGAGCTGTTGCTCGATAAGAAAAGCGCTGGCCTCGACCCTATGGCCGAGCTCATGCTCTACGAGGCTGCGCGTGCGCAGATTTGCAGCGAAGTTATCGCCCCTGCGCTTGAGGCGGGAAAGATCGTCGTCTGCGACCGCTTCTATGATTCGACTGTTGCCTACCAAGGGTGGGGCCGCGGCCTCGACGTTGATCTGGTCGACCGCCTCAACAAGGCTGCAACAGGTGGTCTTGCACCCGATATGACCTTGATGCTGTTCATCGACCCCAAAGAGGGGCTTGCGCGCGCCAAGGGCGCAACCGGCGGCGATGGTGGCGGCGATAGGATCGAGGCTGCGGGCTTGTCATTTCATCAGCGCGTTCACGATGGCTTTGCGCGCATTGCCATGCAGGAACCCGATCGCGTTGCGGTTGTAGGGGCGCAAGGCAGCATCCAAGAGGTGCACGCCGCCGTTCTTGCCCGTGTGCTGCCGCTTTTGGGGTAGCGCGGGCCTGATCGCTGCAGCTTGCGATGTGCTGTCTGGCAGCTCGGCTGCGTTACGGAGTTGAGGGTTTGCGCCGCAGGTGACAGCTTGCCTGTCGTGGTAGCATTTAACGGTTATGCAACCGTTAGCTACGCAGGGGGTGAACATGCGCGATCCGTTTGAGGGCCTAGCCCAAAGCCATGCCGCGGGATATCTGCGCCGTGCACTCGAGTCGGGCAATGTGACCCACGCGTACCTCATCTGCGGCCCTGCGGGCTGCGGGCACGAGCAGCTGGCATTGCACCTTGCCGCCGCTTTGGTGGCAGACGGCGATGATCAGCAGTTCGATGCGGCATTGCGTCAGGCTCATCCAGACGTGCATGTGACCAAGCCGGCAAGCAGCGCGGGTTACTTGGTAGACCAAGTGCGCGATATCGTTCACGATGCAACCTTGGCTCCGGTCAGGGCATCTTCCAAGGTCTACGTCGTTTGCGATGCAGACCGCATGAAGGGCGCGCCTGCAAACGCGTTTCTCAAAACGTTGGAAGAACCGCCTCAAAGCGTTCGCATCATCATGCTGGCAAGCGCACAGGGCGCTGTTCTCAACACCATACGCAGCCGCTGCCAGGTGCTGAGCATGTCTTGTGCAGATATGCAGGCAGATGACCCTGCTGGTGCCGATAACCTCGCCCTTGCGGGTAGGATGCTTGCTGCTTTGGGATCAAACGCCTCAAACCGCACGCTGCTTGCCATGGCCAAAGACCTCGTGGCTGCAGCAGGTCAAGGCATCGACGACCTCAAAGATCAGCAAGCTCAACAGCTTAAAGACGCGGCGGATTACCTGAGCCGCGGCGCGCAGAAAGATCTTGAGCAAGCTCACAAGCGCGAGGTGACAATGCAGCAGCGCGCCAAGTACATGGCTCAGCTCGTCGCTTTCGAGCTGTGGCTAAGGGATTGCATGATGACAGCTGCAAATACACCCCAACTTGCTGCAACGCAGGCAGATGCTGCGCAAGGCTCGCTTGGTTTTGACGCTGGCCAAAGCGCTGCAGGCGTTGACCCTGAAAAAGAGCAAGTGGCCCATGCAGCTGGCTATGCAGGAATCATCCGCGCGATAGAAGCCGTGGCAGATGCCAGGCATCGCATCGCGTGCAACGTAACACCGCAGTTGGCCTTCGAGGCCATGCTTTTTGAAATCAGGGAGGCTTTATGCCCAAGGTAGCTGTAATCAGATTGCGCTACGTGTCTAAGAACTACTGGTTTGACCCGGCAGATATCGCTTGCGAGGAAGGCGACCACGTTGTCGTGGAGACCGCTCGCGGCAAAGAGATCGGCTTGGTGGTAGAAGACATCTGCGAAATCGACGCCAAAGAGATCAAGCAACCGCTCAAGCCCGTTTTGCGCTTGGCTACAGAGCAAGACCTCGACCAGGCAGACGAGATGAACCGCAAGGGCGAGGAGGCCATGCCCGTCTTTAGGGAGATGGTCGAAAAACACGGGCTGGACATGAAGCCCGTGCGCGTCGAGTTCATGTTCACGGGCGATTACGCGACGTTTTACTTTGCCGCAGACGAGCGCGTCGATTTTCGCGCGTTGGTGCGCGACCTCGCCTCGGTGTTCAAGGTGCGCGTTGACATGCGTCAGATTGGCGTGCGCGATGAGGCCCGTATGCTGGGAGGTTTGGGTCATTGCGGCGAGGAGCTGTGCTGCTGCCGCATGGGCGGCGATTTCCAGCCCGTCTCCATCCGCATGGCCAAAGAGCAGGATCTTCCGCTCAACCCCAGCAAGATCTCCGGCCTGTGCGGCCGCCTCATGTGCTGCCTGCGATACGAGTTCGAGGCCTACAAGGACTTCAAGAGCCGCGCGCCCAAGAAAAACGCCATCATCGACACCCCTATGGGTATGGCAAAGGTCGTGGAGTTTGATACCCCGCGCGAGCAGTTGAGGCTTCGCATGGAGGACGGCAGCAGCTTGGTCGTGCCTCTTTCCAGCATGGACACCGGCGACAAGAAGCCCAAAGAAGGTGAGAGGCTGCGTCCTTGCCATATCGGCCCCGAGGCCTTTGACCAGATCATGGAAGACCTCAAAAAGGACGCCAATCTGGCGATGATGGGCGACAAGCTCTTTAGCAACGACGACAACCTGGCCGACAAGGTCGTTGACCGCGGTCATGTTGAGCGCAGCGACCGCCAAGGACGCAAGGGCGGCAAGATCTCCATGGGCAGCGAGCGTGTTGCCTCGCAAAGCCGTGATGACGGCCGTCGCCGTCGTCGCCGTGGCGCAGAAGAGCCTGCTATTGAGACCAAGCCGCGCGACCAGCGCAGGCGCCGTCGCAGCGTAAGCTTGGACGCCGATGCTCCGGCCCAAGATACCGCCGAGCGCAAGCCGCGTCAGCGTCGTAGCGCTCAAGGCGCAGGCAAGCCTGCAGCGGAGCAGCGCGCAACGCGCAGCCGTCAGCAATCCGATGCGCTTGAGGACAACGAGCAGGCAAAGCAGACTGCCCAGCGCAGGCGTCGCCGCCGCGGTGGCCGCGGTAGCGGCAAGGGGCAGGACGGGTCTTCCAAGCCTGCAGGCCAGCAGCAGGAGAAGAGCTCTACTCCGCGCAAGCAGCGCCCGGGCCAAAACAGCTCGACTCTGCACCAGGGTAGCGACAACGCGGCCGGTGCTTCAGGCCAAGAGCGCAAGCCGCGTCGCAGGCGCCGTGGTGGCCGTGGTCGCGGTGGCCAAGGCAACCAGCAAGGCCAAGGTGGCACCGGCGGCAACGCTCAAGGCAGCGACTCTTAATCTGCGTGGGCCACGCTTTTGATCTGCTGCAGCTCGAAGCGCCACTGCTGAGGGCAGTCAGGGTATTTGGCATGGTCCACCTCAGACAAAAACATCTCCAAGGGCCTGATCCACAGGCTGCAATCGCCGTAGAGCTTTCTGTAGATGACAAAGACCTCGTCCGTCTCGCTATGACGGGCGAGGTCTTCTACGAGGTAGAGGTCGCCTTTGAAGTGACGGTAGATTCCCTTGACTTTGATGTCGCGCATAAGTGCGGCTCCTTTTCTTTTAAGCGGCATCTGCAACGGCTCCTGTGACGGCTTTGCCTCAGAGTCGCTTGTACTTGCTCGCTGTTGCAGTGCTATAACGTTGGGAAACATTTTGACCCAAGGGGGACACACGCGCATGGCACGCAACTTGACGCTTCTGACCGATCTTTACCAGCTGACCATGGCGCAGGGCTATTGGCAGCAGCAGAGCTTGGATATGCAGGCGTGCTTTTATATGTTCTACAGGCAAAACCCCTTTGGCGGCGGCTATGCCGTCAGCTGCGGCACCGACCAGATCGTCGAGCTCGTGGAGGGGTTTGGGTTTTCCCAAGACGATATCGACTACTTAAAGTCCTTGCCCGCTCCTAACGGCACACCGCTTTTCGACACCGGTTTTCTCGACTGGCTCAAGGACATGAAGCTCACGGTTGACATCGATGTCGTGCCCGACGGCAGCGTCGTTTTTCCGCGAGAGCCGCTCGTGCGCGTGACGGGTTCTCTCATGCAGTGCCAGCTGCTCGAGACCTGCATCCTCAATGGCATGAACTTCCAGACGCTTATCGCTACCAAGGCGGCGCGCGTTGTCCATGCCGCTGCGGGCCGCGCTGTAGCCGAGTTTGGCTTGCGCCGCGCCCAAGGCCCCGACGGCGGCATGTCGGGTGATAGGGCGGCATACGTGGGTGGCTGCGCAAGCGTCGCCAACGTGCTTGCCGGTCAAAAGTACGGCATTCCTGTAAGCGGAACCCATGCGCATAGTTGGGTGATGAGCTTTCCCGACGAGCTCTCTGCCTTTAGGGCTTGGGCAGCTAGCATGCCTGCCAACTCCACCTTGCTGGTCGATACCTACGACGTCGAGCAAGGAGTGCGCAATGCCATCACCGTTGCACGCGAGATGCGCGAGCGCGGCGAGCATTTTGCCGGCATCCGCATCGACAGCGGTGACTTGGCTTGGCTGAGCGCCAAGGCACGCAAGATGCTCGACGAGGCGGGGTTTGAGGATGCAAAGATCGTCTTGTCCAACGACCTTGACGAGTACCTTGTGCAAAGCCTGATCGACCAGGGTGCGTGCTTTGATGCGATAGGCATCGGGACGCATCTGATCACAGGCAACCCGCAGCCTGCCTTGGGCGGCGTCTACAAGCTGTCTGCGGTGAGGACTGATGCCAATGCGGCTTGGGAGCCCAAGATCAAGCTGTCCGAGAACACGGTCAAGCTCACCACCCCCGGCATTCTCGATACCATGCGCTATTACGATGACAACGGCATGTTTGCCGGCGACGTGGTCTTTGACGTCAACGCAGGCTGCCCGTCCGGTTGCGTGGGCGTGGACCCGATGGACGACACGCATCGCAAACGTTATGACGCCAACCTCAAATGCGAGCGGATGCTCGTGCCCTTGGTACGCGGCGGCAATGTTGTTGCACCGGACCTCATCGATATCCACAGCGCCAAAGAGCGCTGCCAAACGCAACTCTCAAAGCTCGACAGCTCCATTAAGCGCTTCTTGAATCCGCACCGCTATCCTGCGGGTATCGAGAAGGGCCTTTTTGAGCGCCGCGCGGCGATGATACGTAATTTGCGTGGGGAGTCTTTGTACTAGCCGCCACTTTCCCGGCTCATGCTCGCGGCGCTGGCTGCTGCCGTTATGCACGTGCGGCGTCGCCTCCAGCGCGATATTGCGGTGATTATGCGCAGCATTGCCCGGCGAGCTTGGTTGAGGCCTGCCCAGCACGCTATACTCCAAAGATTCTAGAAAGATTATCCACTCCCTAGAAAGGAGAGCGGAATGGCGTTTACCATCAACTCGAAGTGCCGCTTGGTGCTCGATTCATGCTGTGATCTGCCGCGACGCGTGCTTGACGAGGCCGGCGTGGAGTTCTTGCAGTTTCCCTACATGATGAACGACGGCGAGCATTTTGACGATCTTGGCCAGAGCATGCAGCCCAAGGAGTTCTACGATCGCCTGCGCGGTGGCGAGGTCTCCGGCACGGCGCAGATTCCCCTGCCCGTCATCATGGAGAAGTTCGAGGAGTGGGCACGCGAGGGCTCGCCCATGGTCTATCTCGCCTTTACCGGCGGCTTGTCCGGCACTTTTGAGACTGTTGAGCGCATCACGGGCCAGCTCAAGGAGAAGTACCCCGATTGGGAGTGCTACGTTGTCGACACGCTGCTTGCCAGCGTGGCCGAGGGTCTGCTCGTCTACGAGGCGATCCATCAGTACAAGACCGGTATGTCCGCCAAGCAGCTTGCCGATTGGGCATGCGAGGCGCGTTGGTTTGTGCATGCCCTGTTTACCTGCGAGAACCTTGAGTCCCTGCGTCGCGGTGGACGTGTGCCCGATGCCGCTGCGCGCTTTGGCGACGCCTTGGACGTCAAACCCATGCTCAACTTCAACCCCGATGGCTCTTTGGCGCTGTCTGGCATGGTGCGCGGCCGCAAGAAGAGCCTCAAAGCCTTGGTCAAGGAGTTTGAGAAGGACCATGTCAAGGAGTACGACCCGCGCGGCAACGTGATCGTGGCCAGCGCTGACGCGCAAGAGGATGCCAAGTGGGTTGCCTCCCATCTGGGCATCCCCAAAGAGGGCGTGCCACCCATGATGTGCGACATCGGCCCCACCATCGGCAGCCACACCGGCCCGGGCATGGTGGCCATCGTCTTTTGGGGCGAAGACCGCCGCAAGAGCCTCTCTATCGCCGATCGCATCGCCAACAAGTTCTCTAAGGAGCAGTAGCGGATGTTCAGCTCTCTTGACACCAAGATCGCCTTCTTTGGCGGCGCATGCAATATCGGCGCCCTCGAAGCCGTCGCGCGTTTTGTCAACGCGGGTTTTGAGATGGTTGCCGGCGACCATGATCCGCGCGAGGGCGTGATCTTGGAAGATGCCGGTGTACCGTATATCGCCAGCCGTATGGAGGCGCTTACGGGCACCAAGGTCGTACTCACTAGCTGCGCGCATCCGCAAGAGGTCGAAGACCTCTATCTGGGCGACGACGGCTTGCTCGAGCTTGCCGAGCCAGGCACCTTCTTTATCGATATGAGCGTCATCACCCCGCGCCTTGCCCAAGAGATCCAGGCGATGGCCGCGATCAACGACCTCACCTTCTTGGACGCGCCCGTCTTGTGCGTGGGCGAGCAAGAGGAGTCTGTGTGCTTTGTAGGTGGAGAGAAAGCCGGAGTCGACCTCATCTCTCCGCTCATGCCCTATCTTGCGAGCAAGGTTCACCCGCTGGCATCTCCCGGTGAGGGTGCGCTGTCTGCTGTGATGGTGATTATCGCCTTGGCCGGAAGCCTTATGGCAACGATAGAGGCCATGGCCATGGCACGCGTCTGCGGTTTTGATACGCGCAGCGCGCTTGACGCTTTGGCAAGCACCGGTGCCGCTACACGCGCATTGATCGACTACATCCCCCGCGTGCTGGAGGGCAACTACACCGGGCGTATCACCGTCCAGGCGTTTTTGGACATGCTCGATACCGCGCTCATGGCCAGCGAGGATATGGATGTCACCCTGCCTTCGACCGAGACTGCTTTCCAGCTCTACGACCTTTTGAGCGTGGTTGGCGGGCAGGATATGGGCATCCATGCAGCCTGCTTGCTGTACGAGGACGAGCAAACCTGTGCAGACAACGGCCTTGACTGGGCTTTGGCAGACCAAGTGCGCGACCAGCAGATGGCTGCGGCCATGGGGGACCTCCCCTTTACGGGCGATTACGACGACATCATGGCAGGGGATCCCAACGCCGATATCAGGTCTATGTTTGGCCCGATGTTTACCCAGCACACTGCCATGGGCAACTTTGGCACGGGGGACTCTGAGCTCGACCAGTACAAGAACCATCACCATCGCCCTGACGGCGGCAATGATTTTCCGCTGGCAGGGGAGTTTTTCTCTAAGAACTAGAAGATATGCAGACATCGTGCGCCGCGGCGAGCTAGATTCAAAAGCGCGGCGGCGTGCGCAAGCTGAGCTTTGACGTGTCAAATACACGCCAAGCCGCAAAGGCCAAAAGGGAGGCCACGGGTTTATGAGTATGGAGTTTTTTGCGACATGTACGCGCGGCATGGAGAAGGTCTTAGGCGACGAGTTGAGGCAGGCGGGAGTGCATGGTGTGCGCCCTCTGTCTGCGGGTGTTACGTTTCACGGCACGGTTGAGGATGCCTATACGGCGCTGATGTGGTCGCGTGTGGCCAGCCGCATCCTGCTCAACGTTGCGCGCATCGACGCGCAAAACTCGGATGCTCTGTACGAGGGCGTCAAATCTATCGCATGGGAAGACCATATCGACCCCAACTCAACCATTGCCATCGATGCGCGCGGGACAAACGAGCGTCTCAAGGACACGCGTTTTGTTGCCTTGCGCGCCAAAGACGCCGTGTGCGACCGCATGCGCGAAGTCTGCGGTCAGCGCCCCAACATCGACACGCATAATCCCGATGTGCGCATCAACATCGGCTTGCGCAACCAGAAAGCTACCGTGAGCATCGATTTGGGCGGCGGCTCGATCGAGCACCGCGGCTACGAGAGCGCGGGCAAGCCCGCAGGTGCCCCTATCCGCGAGAACCTTGCAGCGGGCATGCTGTTGCTGGCGGGTTGGGATAAGCGTGCGGCGCAAGGTCAAACGCTGCTCAACCCTTACTGCGGGCCGGGTACGCTGGCTATTGAGGCTGCGATGATCGCGGCAGATATCGCACCGCAGCTCTACCGTAGCAGCTGGGGCTTTGAGCGCTGGCTGGGTCATGACGAGCTTGCCTGGCAACGCGTCTTGTCTCGTGCCGATGAGCGCGCAGAAGCCGGTATGCAACGCGAGCATCCGCGCATCATCGCGTGGGATGCCGATGAGAAAGCCCTGCACTACGCCCGTGCTTGCGCCAAAAGCGCTGGCGTTGCGAGCCTGATCGAGTTTCTTGATGAGCAGCCCCGCACCGAGCAGCTGCCCTGTGCAGGTGACGCGTCCCAATCTGATTGCGGCGGTCTTATCGCCTGCAACCTCACCGGCGACGGGCGCTTTGCGTCGCTTGCGCAGATGCCCGCGCTCTATGCTCAGCTTGCAACAAGCGTGCGTACGAGCAGCGGGGTTGACTCCTTAGCGGTGCTCGCGGCGGATTCCTATATCGCTGCCTCTTTGGGTTTGCCTTTGGCATGCAGCGTTGACGTGAGAAACGGGGCATCCGATGCAAGCGTGCGCGTCTACGATCTCAACCTGACGCAAAACCAAGATGGAACCCCCGTTGCCGAGCCAGTGTTTGTGCAAGTAGGCGATAAAAAGATCAATGTGAGCGATGTTGCTGTAGAGCAGTTTGTCGCCCGTCTGGGCAAGGTCTACAAGCAGCGCCGCAAGTGGGCCAAGCAAAACAAGGTGAGCGCCTACCGCATCTATGATGCCGATCTGCCTGACTACAACATGGCAATCGATCTGTACTGCGGTGCCGGCCCAGATGAGGGAAAGACGCTCGTCCATGTTGCCGAGTATGCCGCACCCAAGAAGATCGACCCAGATAAGGCAGCCAGGCGCATGGCCGATGCGCTGGCCGTGATCCCCGCTGTCTTGGGGGTGGACGCAAGCGACGTCTATGCCAAGCAGCGTCTGCGCGCCAAGGGCGGAAGCCAGTACGCGCGCAAGCCGCGTGAGAGCGCATACGAGGGCCGCAAGATGATCACGCAGGAAAACGGCTTGCTCTTTGAGGTCGATTTGGGAGACAGGCTCGACACTGGCTTGTTCTTGGATCACCGCGACACGCGCAGGCTCATCTACCAGCTGGCGGCGGGCAAGGTGTTCTTGAACCTCTTTGCTTACACAGGCACGGCCAGCGTCTATGCGGCGGCCGGCGGCGCCAAGTACACCACCACCGTTGACATGTCCAACACCTATCAGGATTGGACGCGCCGCAACTTTGAGCTCAACGACTTGGTGGACAGCCATATGGAGCTTGAGCGTGCCGATGTCTTGAGTTGGGTGAGAGATCAGCGCCACTCAAAGAACCGCTGGGACCTTATCTTTGTCGACCCGCCCACGTTTTCAAACAGCTCCAAGATGGGTCGTCGCATATGGGATGTCCAGGCAGACCATGCAGAGCTGCTCATCAATGTGAGCCGTTTGCTCACCAGAAGCGGAGCCATCGTCTTTAGCTGCAATCTGCGCGACTTCAAGCCGGATGTGGAAAAGCTCAACAAAGCCGGCGTTGTGATCAACGAGATAACCGACCGCACGATCCCGGAGGACTTTGCCCGCAACAAGAAGATCCACCACTGCTATGTCCTCCGCCGCGGGTAGGGTTTAGCTAGCATCGCCAAGGAGGAAACATGCCAGTCAGCTTTACAGACGATGAGTTCGACGCGCTGGTGGAGGCTGCCATCGACAGCATCCCAGAGCGCTTTCTAGACGAGCTGGACAACGTTATCTTTGCCGTAGAAGACGAGCCCGATGACGGCGAGACCTTGGGCTGGTACGACGGCGTGTCATTGCTTGACCGCGGCGGAAGCTACGGTGCGGTGAGCGATTACCCCGATTGCATCACGGTCTTCAAAGGCCCGCATGAGCGTCTGTCCGATGATCGCGACGTTATCGCAGAAGAAGTACGAAAGACCGTTGTGCACGAGGTAGGACACTACTTTGGTATGACCGAGGAGCAAGTAGAGGCGATGGGTTATCGCTAAGGCCTGTCGCTGCGGTGCCTTGCTGCGGCGCGATGTCGTTTTACGCGGGGTGCTGCAGCGCTGCGCTGCGACCGCTATCAAGACCCCCGCCGTCCTTGCCCTCTGCAAGCTAAAGTCCAAGTTGAGGAGAAAGACATGCTAGACAACCTGCCCGCAACCATGTATTGGGATGCCGAGGCTGCGCGCCTGCAGCTGCTTGATCAGCGCAAATTGCCTCATGAGACCTGTTACTTGCAGTGCACGGTGTCTGAGCAGGTTTGCGATGCCATCGCAACGCTGGGAGTGCGCGGTGCACCTGCCATTGGCGACGCGGGTGCTTACGCCCTTGCGCTTTGGGCGATAAACGAGCGTCCTGATGCCGATGCGGAGTTTGATGCGGCGTTTGAGCGGCGATCAGCTCAGGTTGCTGCTGTGCGCCCCACGGCAGTCAACCTAAGCTGGGCTGTCGATAAGTGCGTTAAGCGTGTTAAGCAGCTGCGCAGCCAGGGTGCCGATGCCGTGACGGTTGCATCGTCTTTGCTGGAGCTTGCACACGAGATCTTGGCTGACGATAAGGCTAACTGCAAACGCATCGGCGAGCTGGCGCTACCGGAGTTGGAGCGTTTGGTAGCAGCGGTAGGTCATCCTCTGCGTGTTGAAACGCATTGCAACGCCGGATCTTTGGCCTGCGGTTTCTACGGCACGGCGACATCGGTTATCTACCATGGCTTTGAGGCCGGTCTCATCCAAAAGGTCTGGGTAGACGAGACACGCCCCGTAGACCAAGGCGCCCGCCTTACCGCTTGGGAGCTTATGCAGGCCGGTGTGCCTTGCACGCTCATCTGCGACAACATGGCGGGCAGCCTCATGCGTGCGGGTGAGGTTGACATGGTGGTCGTTGGGGCGGATCGCATCTGCGCCAACGGGGATTTTGCTAACAAGATAGGCACCTATCCGCTGGCGGTGCTTGCCAAGCACCACGGCGTACCCTTCTATACCGCTGCGCCGCAAAGCACCTTTGACCGCAGTTTGGAGACGGGCGACAAAATCGTCATAGAGCAACGCGACCCCATGGAGGTTCGCTGTGCACCTGTAAGCGGGGGAGCGTGGCAGCTTATCGCTCCGTCAGACTGCGATGTCTACAACCCTGCCTTTGACGTGACCCCGCATGAGCTTGTAAGCGGCATCTTTACCGAGGACGGTCTTATCCGTTTGGCGTAAGCGTTTGACTGGGTTTTGCTTGAACCCGTTTGTGAGTTGGGTTGAAGCAGCGGCAATATTCTTCTATAACTATAATTCCTACGTGCAACGTTAGTGTTGTATTGTCGTTTAACATTGCTGTCTTGACGGTTGGTTACAGGAGTTGCAATGCCAGGTTCCAAATATGATATCCATGACGCGCAGGCATTTGCCCTGCAACCGCTTGCTACGCTCAAGTTCAAACTCGACGAGCAGGTTGCGGCTTCGCTCAGCCAGGCAGAGGCTGCTATCTGGGACCTTAACAGGCAGCCTTACTCTGTTTCTAAAGAAGTTCTCGCCGCGGCAATGTTCAACATAGAGGCGTTGGCCAGCGTCCGCATGGACGGTCGCCCTCCCTGCGCTCGCGATATATTCATGGAGCGCGCCTGCGCGTTAGTGCGTGGACAGGAACCCGAGGAATACGTGAGCCGCTTTGAACGCGACCGAGAATCGCTTGAGTATGCGGTACAACATGCGGGCGAGAAATGCACTGTCGACCTCTTTAAAGAAATCCACCGTCGTGTTCTGCCGGCAAAACACAAATCTAAAGGCGGCATGCTGCGGGGCGAGCTTGTGCAGGTAGGAGGCAGCCGCTATCACACCTTTGGCGATCCCTACCGTATGCCCTTGCCGCAGGATATCGAGCCGCTTTTGGATGATATGGCTCAGTTCTTGTGTAGCGATGACTTCTTGGTGGTTGAGCAGGCAGGCCTTGCTCATGCGCAGCTCATCAACATCCATCCCTTTGAGCGCGGCAACGGCAAGATGGCTCGTGCTGTGGTCCATTACGTTTTGCGCAGCCAAGGCGTTGCGCCGTTTTACCTACTGCCGGTGACACCTACCATCGTCACCTCAAATCATGATTATGTTACAGGTATAAATAGCTGTGCCATAGAGCAAGGGAGCTCTCCAGAAGAGGCTGGCAAGCGCCTTAACGCCTGGCTTGCCTACTTTGCAGGCGATTGCATGAGGGCCGTCTCGATTTCTACTCAGTTTATCCGCGGCTGCGAGGGTGTGGTTGATAAGTGGCGAGAGAAACTCAACGTCCGCAGAGACAACAGCGCCCTTGCTCTAACTCTCTGCCAGCATTGCCTGCATTTAGCGCCCAGATGGTTGCTGATTATCTTGGCTGCAGCTTCAAGCGCGCATCGGAGGCTTGCAAGGTCTTAGTTGAGCTTGGCGTTGTGAGGCAGGCGACCGAGGGCAAGCGCAACCGCGTTTATTGCTGCGATGAGATCATGGACGTCTACATGGAAATAGATGCGCTGCGCTAGCTTTTGCCCATACACCTCTGCGCCAAACCCGAAAGTGAAACCGCGCCAAACTTGAAAGCGTGATTCTGAGCAAGGACGTTTCCCATGTGTTTACTGAGGTAATCGAGTTTTTGAAAGAGTGAGGATAAATCTCTCTAATCAATGGGACGTTAGCGCTAAACAACTCCTGTTTTTGCGCTCTAATCGTCAATAACGTGCCTATAAACGTCAATATGAGCAAAAGTTAATCCGACTTATTCCGTAAGCGTCAATATGGCGTATTTCTCGGACAATTTTTATTCTCAAAAAGCTATATTCCCGCCTGCAAAGGAAAGCGGATGCTCCAGCGAGGGAGGACGGATCCGATTTCCCTCTGTAAGCCTAGGGCGCATATGCGCCAGGAAGGAGGGTCTTAAAACATGAGGACCCAGTACAAGATGCGCAGCAAGCTTGTCGCATCCGTCGCAGCTGCCGCGATGGCAGCGTCTATGGTGGTCGCCGTTCCCGGCGCCGCCTTTGCTACCTACGACACGGGTAGCATCTCCGCTAAGACCACCACCGCCGTCAATACCACCGTGGGTTCCCAGGTGGACATGGCCGACTACTTCACCTACTCCGCCTCCGGCGGAGACGGTGCGTGGCACGTCGACTACAAGGTGACCGACGGTAGCGCCGCCACCGTCAACAAGCACAGCGGCGTTCTCACCGCAGCCTCCGAGGGCGACGTTACCGTCACCGCTTGGCTGACCGGCGTCGTCACGCCTACGGGTAACAAGAACAATCCCTGCGACTCCGCCGAGGCTAAGTGCTCCGCGACGGTGACCGTGCATGTCAACGCAGCTGACTCTTACGGTTACCAGGGCAGCAAGCTGGGCATCAAGATGACCAGCCCCACTGTCACTGCTTTTAGTGGCTCCAACAGCGAAGGCTGGGTCAACACCATGTCTGGTGCTACGGCAACTGACGGCGTGTACTATTTCACCATTGCCATGAACAATGGTTTCAAGACCTATAACACGGCCAAGAAATTTGCTGGACGAAATGCGGGTAACGTGTCTGTTGTGACGGGATCTGCAACGACAGTGCTTAACGGCGAGAACAACGGCAATGTCCGAATTAAAAGCGTTGACGTTTCCGCTAAAACGATTGTTGTAGCTGTTGATGCATCGGCTGTAACCGCTGGGACTACCCAGCTCGTCTTTGGCAGCGACTTCCGCGGAAACAATGACGATAACACGCTCGGCACTTCCGTTTCGTTCCTCATCAAGTAGCCATGAAGAGGCTGATGAAAAAAGGCGTTTGTGCCATCGCCTTGTCAACAATTACAGCGTTGTGCTCGTGCTCGGTTGCGCTTGCGATAAACGATGAAGATTTAACGGACGGCATTTCCTCGCAAACTGTAGACGGATACGATGTTGCCTGGTCGTATAACAACGGTGAGTTGGATATCGTTGAGGGAGAAGCTTCTGAAGACGCCGTGAGCGATTGGTTGAGTGAATTTAAAAATTGCCAGAAAGTCACGACTCTCAAAATTAAGTGCAAAAACCTTGATCAGCCCCTCAATGACTGTTTTCCCAATTTGAGCAAGATTGTTTTTGATTCTTCTCTCGAGGGGCTGGACGAATATACAGAGATATTTAGAGGTTTGAAAAATTTAAGCAGTGTCGACCTTAGTGAAACCTCTGTGACGAGCATTTCCGGTGGGTGCTTTAGTGCTTCGTATATCAAGAGCATCACGCTGCCCAAAGGCCTGAAAACTCTCGGACAGAACGCCCTTGCGGATTGCGGCCAACACAGTGGTCAGGGCACCTACGGCAACGCCACCGAGGGCATCGAGACGGTCGTCATTCCGTCCGGCGTGACGAGCATCGGGCAGAACTGCTTCATGAACCTTAAGGGACTCAAGACCGTTTGCGTCCCGAGCAGCGTTGCTAGCTTCAACAATAGCCAGCAGAACATGGGCTACGGCACGGGCAGCACCTCCCAGACGGAAATAGTTGTCTACGGTCAGGACTCTTTGGCCGATCCGGATTGGGTCACCACCCTCAAGAGTCAGTGGCGCGGCACACGCACCGCCATGCAGAACGTGCAGTTTGCCTACCCCGGCGGCGTCATCGCCAAGGCCAAGGAGCTCTCGGACGCGCTTGCCGCCGACCCGACGGGTACGGGCATCTCCGCAAGCACCGTGCTCGACCTCGACGCAGCCTACGGGCTGCTCACTTGGAGCCAGGTGACAGCTGCGGGCTACAGCATCAGCGAGAATGACTGGAACGGTATCGCGACGACGATCGACACCGCCTGGAAGGCCGTGCTGGGCTCCGCGGACTCGAGCTCGATGTCGGCGTCAGAGAAGCTCGCACAGGTCTCCGAGTACCTCGCCAAGAAGCAGGCGGCATACGACGAGCTGGTAGCCGAGTTCGAGAAGGCGAAGGCCGATCTCAGCGCCGCGCAAAAGGCCTACATCGCCGCAAACGAGGTTGCGACCTCCGTCACCTCGATGAAAGCCAACTACGAGCGCCAGCTCAAGGAGGCCCAGGCCAAGGTCGACGAGGCCCAGGCAAAGGTCGAGGAGCTTGAGAACCTGCTCAACCCCGATGCAGTGGCGGCCAATAAGGCCAAGATCATCTCCCTGCAAGATAAGCTCGCCATCTCTGCGATCGGGGGTGGCAGCAAGGTCGTCAAGCTCAACAAGAAGGGCAAGACCAAGGCGAAGGCGACCGTCAAGCTCAAGCTCGTCAAGAGCGAGTCTGGCGCAGCCGTCGCCTGCGCCAAGGCCAAGGGCACCAACAAGAACGTCACCGTCTCCAACGACGGCGTGCTGATCCTCAAGAAGGGCGTCAAGAAGGGCAAGTACAAGGCAAAGGTGAAGCTCACCTGCGGCAACGCTACAAAGACGATCACCTACACCTTCAAGGCAGCGTAGTATCAGCAGGTCTGCTATGGGCGAAGGCTCTAAGCTTCGTCCAGGGGGCAAGCGGGCGTCGGGACAACCTCTCTTCCCGGCGCCCCTTGCCGCTTGCCGCGAGTGTTCGCGGCCTGGGGAGCCCGTATGCAGGCCAGGCGGGTTCGCAGACTGCTGCAACCTGCACGGGAGAGCTGCGCTCTCCCCTACGTGCATCTTCAAACAACATCTAGCTGCGGCTCAGATAGATTCGCAGGTACGCGTAGGGGCGAGCATTGTTCGCCCGGTCGCGCCAGCAGGCGCGACATGCTAGCGTGCGCCACTAAGCGCACAGGAATCGTAATGAAAGGGGAGAAGAGCATGGAGAGGACGATGCAATATGGGTTTGCTCATGCGCCGCATGCGGCGGCGATCGTGCTCTGCGTGCTCTTCGCGTTGTTGGGCGCGGCTGTTGTGGCTCCTTGCGCGCAAGCGCTCGATCTCGAGTGCAATGAGATCAGCTACGCCTACGACGACGATGGCGTTAGATGTGAGCCAAACAATGCCTGGAACATCGTCTTGGGTTTTTCTGGCAACGTGTCTCTTGCGTTGGAAGGCGAGGACGATTCCTTTATCCAGCGCAATTTGAGCCGCGTGCATCTGCTCAAGGCCGACGGCAGCGAGGTTGGCAATTGGCATGCGAGCGTGCAGGGCGCAGGTAAGCGTGCCATCTATATCGAGCTCGATGATTGGCTCGAACCTCTCACGGAGTACATGATTGTGGTGGATGCGGGTCTTGAGTCTGCCGACGGCATAGCCATGCTGCCCGCAACATATACAGAAACATTCAAGACCAGCTCCCAAACCAAGACCGGGCTTACGGTGTACCAAAATGTCGCGCTTGCTGCGGTGCCGTTGCTGCTGGCGGCGGGCATTGCGGTGCAGGTTGTGCGTACGCGGAGACAACGTCCATGAAATGCCTGAAACACCTTATGTCCTTTGCGCTTGTGCTGGTGCTTGCCTTGGCAATGCCTCTTACTGCAAGCGCCCAAGTTACCGCAAAGCTGGTAGACGAGAACCACGAGCCGCTTACGGGTGCTATCGACATCAACGTTTTGGAGAGCAAGAAGCTCATCTTGTGCCTCAAGGGCAGCAGCTATGACTTCCAGGGCGCCAACATCAATCTCTTTGATGCTAGCGACAAGCGCATAGAGAAGGCGATTGAGTTTTGGGGTGGTCCTATAAGCGAGGCTGGTCATTTTGACATCTTGCTGACCATAAAGCCGGGCACACTCAAGGTGGGAGAGAAATACAGCTTCAAGATCGACTGCGTACTCAAAAACGAGAGTTCGAATGTCGTTGATTCCGCGACGTTTACCTTTGGCGTGGGGGAGTCGTCTGACGATGAGTCTGACGACAAGAAAGACGATGAGGACCAAGACGATTCTGACGACAAGAAAAAAGACGACGAGAAAAAGGATGACAAGAAAGACGACAGTAAAGGTAACAACGGCAAGGGCGATGACGGCGGCTCTGGCAGTGACAAAGACAAGGGCAGCTCTGGCAAGGCCGGCAAGGGCAACGCTGCTGGCAAAGCAGACGCCATAGACGATGGCGGCTCTTCTGCTGTGGCTCCTAGTGACAACAACAGTAAGACTTCGGTCTCTTCCCAAGAGAAGGAAAGTGCTGATAGCTCCAAAAGGGGCGGAGACGCAGCTCAAGAGCAAGTTGATACCTCTGTGTTGGGAGCCAAAGGCACGGTCTATTCATTAGGTGATGGCTCTATCTCTACCCAAGGCAACACCGGAGGCGGCGAGGTCCCGCTCTTTTTGGAGGTCACGGGCATTCCCTGGCTCTTTGCTTTCCTTGTGGCGGTTCTGGTGCTTGCGTTGCCTGTGGGCGTGGTCAAGCGCGCTATCTGTGCGGTAATCGGCGTTAGACGTAAGTCGAGATTGGGGGATGACGATGCCCGCAGGTAGATTCCTCGACTACGTTCGCTTTACTTCAGGTGACACAGGGTTGTGCTCAGCGCCCTTGAATGATGACGAAAGGCTTGGTTAGGACATGGAACTTTTGCAATCGCTTTATCTGACTCAGATGATGCACACGATCAGCTCTGCGATGACCGTGCCGGTTGTCGTTGTCTTGTTGCTTTTCATCGTCTATGCGGTCTACACCATCGGCACGCTTGTTGTGGAGGCGCTGGTGGAGCGCAGGCGCTACTGCGCCAAGGTGCCTGCGTTGGTCGCGCAGCTTGAGGAATGTGACCCCACGGATGTCGATGACGTAATCGCTAAGAGCGGGTTGCTGGTGAACCAGCAAGACGACCTGCGCGAGCTGGCGAGCTACCTGTATCTGCCGCAAGATGGCCGAACCGAGGTTGCTAAGCGCTTGCTGGCAAACGAGCGCGCTGCGTACAAGAAGACCGTGAGCGTCAGTGACGCGCTCTCCAAGATCGCCCCTATGGTGGGTCTCATGGGTACGCTCATCCCGCTGGGGCCGGGCTTGGTGGCCCTGGGCGGTGGCGATGTGTCATCCCTCTCAAGCGCTATGCAGTTTGCCTTTGACACCACGGTTGCAGGTTTGCTTGCCGCCATCGTCTTCTTTGTTGCCACCAAGCTGCGCCGCTCTTGGTACAGCGACTACCTGGTGAGCATGGAGTCCTGCTTTAACGCCCTGTTGGAGAAAGGCGAGCTCATGCACCAGAGCGGCTATGAGTTTGAGCGCAGGGTGTGGCGCTACGACAAAGCCGGACGCAGCGCTGTGAGCGAGCCGGTCGCAGACGCCGGGGAGGCGCAGTAGCTATGGCAATCGGCAAGGAGAAGAGCCTGCTGCCCATGGGTTTGGATGGAGATCCGCTGGGCGATGATCAAGGTGGCAGTCCCACGGATTCTCTCGCCAACCTCATGGACGTGATGCTGGTCTTTGCCTGCGGGCTCATCGTGGCGCTTGTGGCGCACTACGGCGTGCAGTTGGACGCAACTCAGCCAGATGACATGCAGGAGATCAGCTCGTCGCAGGTTGAGCAGACAAGTCAGAGCGATTCTGAGAAAAGCGGCATCTACGACGAGGTGGGAACGGTGTACAGGGATGCCGCGACGGGCAAGCTCTACGTGGTGACGCCCGATGGAGAGAGTTTGGAGAGCGAGTGATGGCAGAAGAGGATTTTGAAAAGCCGGAGCACTCTCACGCACCTTGGTCACGTTGGTTGGCGGCAGGAGCTGTTGTCTTGCTTGTTGCTATGGCGATAAGCGTGTTTGAGATTGGTACAGCAGTGAGCTGTGCTTTTGCAGACGGTTTGAGTGTGCAGGCAAGCGCACCAGAAGACGGCGCAGTTGATGCGCCTACTAAAGGCGAGTTTTGGATCGAGTTCGATCATAACGTCGCTGCCGTGGCTGCCAATGTGGATTGCGTGACTTTGCAGACTGCAAACGGCAAGAAGGTGTCTGGCTCTAAGTGGAGTGTGGAGCTGCCGGATGAGCAGCTTGAGTTTGGCCTGCGCAAGCACGTGGTCGTAACGGTCAAGGGTCTGGATGTCGGTACGAAATACCAGATCGCGCTGGCTGGCAGCCTGGCGTCAAAGAACGGAGCGACCCTGGGCGAGGATACGCTCATCAGCTTCACGACAGCGGCAAAGGGGGTCAAAGCTGCAACTTTGGCCGAGCCGCAAGAGACCGCTGCCGGCAGCGGTGACGGCACTGGAACCGGTAGTGGCACCGTCTCCGACAACGGCGAGGTTTCCGTTGTCGGTGGCAACGCTGCAAACAACAACACAGGGAGCAACGCATCGAGCGAGTCAAGTAACGATGCAGATGATGTTGATGCTGTGATCGGCGGAGATGGCATTGGCAGAAGCGGTGTCGATGACGAGAACGATGGGAGCAACGGCAACCAAGATTCAGATGGCGGCATGACCGCCCCGACTGTTGCGATGCTGTTTGTTGTCGCTGTCGTGCTTGTTGCGGCACTGGCATTGCGCTTGCGCAAGGCCAACGCCAATGCGCCCAAGCGCAAGTAGCTGCCGGGGGCGCTGCACTGCCCTGCGTCATTGCGGCTGTAAGCTCGCGAACAGCCGCAGCAAGGAGGGTCAAGGCCGGCCGCAGGCCGCCGCGTAACGGCTTGGCCTTGACGCGACTTATTCCGAGCGAAGCGGCCGTGAGGCCGCGGAGTCGAGGAATCTAGC
>CAVAPV010000023.1:0-30586 GCA_963590525.1 Agathobacter rectalis | reverse complement strand
CTCCAGCGCGGCGGAGCCGCTTCTTTTTGTTAAACGATATATCCCATGCTATGTGCCAGCCAGACCCAGAAGGTGAGGGTCAAGGCACTGAAAAAGGTGGTAGTAACGCAGACGCGGCCGGAGAGGACACCCTCGTGACCCATCTGCTTTGCCATAACATAGCCGGAAGGGGTCGAGATGCTTCCCAGCATGACGAGGAGGGCGACCAGCTTTTCATTTGTGAAGCTGCATTTGACGGCCAGCGGAAGGAAGACCGCGGGCAGGATGACCAACTTGACAAGTGTGGCAACAACGGTAGGTTTGAGGTAACCCAGAGCGGCCTTGCCCTTGAAGCCTGCGCCGATGGCAAGGAGTGCCAGTGGACTTGTCAGGCTGGCGAGGCTGGAAAGTGTTTTGCCGGCGATGGCAGGCATCGGCAGGCGGAGCAGAGAATAGACAAAGCCCAAGGCGATACCAATCAAGATAGGATTGGTGAAGATCCCCTTGATGCTGGCCTTGATCTTATCGCTCATGCCGGTCTGCGCATCGGCGGAGGGACTTTCGATCGTCAGGATCAGGACAGCAAAAATGTTGTAGAGCGGCACGCTGCCCAAGATCATCAGGCCGGACATACCAGAAGTGCCGTAAATATTTTGGATGAACGCTGCGCCGAGGATAGCGGCGGAGGAACGGTAACAGGCCTGAACGAATTCGCCGACGATGTGTTTGTCTTTGAGAAGATGCCGTGCCAGAAACCAGATGACAAGGATGCTTACAAGGGTCGTGACAAAGCAGAACAGAACATACTTGCCATCGAAATTGGCATAGATGTCGGTGGTGGCAAGGTCACGGAAAAGCTGCACCGGCAGGGCAATGCGGAAAACAAATTTGTTGGCGGACGCCACAAAGCTGTCCTCGAGAAAGCCTTTGCGGTGGAGCAGGTAGCCCAGCAGCATGATAAGGAACAGGGGCATGGTGCTGTTCAGGCTGAAAATAAGATTTTCCATCCGTCAGATTCCCCCGTTGCGCTGTTTCTCGGCGGCAAGCTCCTGCTGCAACGCCGCTTTGCGGTGGTCAAGCAGAAGGTCTTTGTTGTACTTGAAGTACCGCTCGCATCCGGTCTCGCTGATAAAGGCATGGGCGGCAGGCGAGAGGGTCAGTTCGGTGACAAAGACGACCATCTCCTGACTCTCCTCGAACGCCTGCTCCATAAAATCAAAGGCAGCTTCCAGAGCGGAGGACGCCTTGTCCTGTGCCTCATCCCGGGCATCTGCCAGCGAGTTGAACTGGTTCCGCAACAGGTCGAATGCCTCCTGTGTTCCGGCTGAATTAGCGCGGCGCAGTTCACCGTCCCACTCTCGCAAGGCGGAGAATGCACGCAGGCGGATGCTCAGCTCATCGCGGCTCAGCAGACCAGCATCACGCTTTTTCTGCGTTTCGTCGTTATAATCGGAGATCATCTGGGCGAACAGGGTGGACGGGCCGTCCGGAATGTCATCGGGCAGGGTTGCAAAGGCTTTTTTGGCTTCACGCAGGAAAGCATAGCAAGCATCGGCAACGCCGTCGGCCTGACGGGAAGCTGCGAAACGAGTCTCAAGACCGGACAAAATCAGGCTGACGAGAGAGAGCCGCTCATCAAAGGGAGCCTGCATGAGACGGGCATAGACCGCAGGTTTGACCTGACCGGCCAGAATCTCTTCCACGCCGTAGTCGTCCTGATATTTATAGTAGAGGTCGAGATAAGATGCAAAGTCCTCGGCGATCTTCTGGTGCTGGATGTACTGCCGGATAAGAGCTTCGTCAGCTTTCAGGCCGATTTTTTCGTAGGTGTCCAGCAGATTGGAAAGGTCTTCCCAGCCGCGAGCGGTGACGAACTGGGTGCCGTCCACATCGGCGTTGATCTGATAGAAGTTCTGAGGATGCAGTTCCAGATAGCTCAGAATCGCACTGTGGATGTGTGCGGCACGGGCGTACTCTTTCCAGACGCCCAGATCCGGCTCGATATCCATCCGGCGGACACGGTCGAGAGTGACGACATCAAAATCCCGGACGGATTTGTTATACTCGGGCGGATTTCCGGCAGCCACGATGACCCAGCCGGACGGAACAGCCTGATTGCCGAAGGTCTTGCACTGCAGGAACTGGAGCATGGTGGGAGCCAGCGTTTCGGAGACGCAGTTGATCTCATCAATGAAAAGAATGCCCTCTTTCAGGCCAGTGGCTTCCATCTTGGAATAGATGCTGGCGATGATCTCGCTCATGGTGTATTCGGAGATATCCGCTTCATGCCCGCCAAAGCTGCGCTTGGTGATAAAGGGCAACCCGATGGCAGACTGGCGCGTATGGTGAGTCATCGAATAATCGACGAGCCCCAAGTCGAGCTCAGCGGCTACTTGCGCCATGATGGCGGTCTTGCCGATGCCCGGCGCGCCCAAGAGGAAGATGGGGCGTTGCGCCTCGACGGGCATGACATACTCGCCAAACTCGTCTTTGGTGAGATAGGCGATGCAAGTCTTGCGGACCTGCTCCTTTGCCTGCTTGATGTTCATCTATCGCTCGCTTTCGGTTGCGCCGGTTGCATTAGTTGCGTTGCTTACATCGCCTGCTGGATGTGGATGCCGTCTGTCTTTGGGGCAAGAATGCGATGAGCGCCCTCTCGCCTCAATCCCTGCATGGTTCCCATCAAGTTCCGTCCAGTTCATCGGAGTACACAAGAACCTTGGTCGCCCATGCGGGGCAGCTGCCAGCATCGTCAGCAAAGACGAAAGCCGTATCATAGGGCGGCGCCTCATCGGGAAAGACCCCCTGCCCATCGGTAAAGTAGACAAGCGCCTCCCACTCGCCAATTTCTCCGCTGTCGAGCTTGTCGTCCATCCAAGAGAACACCGGCCTAAAATCCGTCCCTCCAAAGCCTTTGAGCTCAAGGCCTGCGAGCAACGCGGCAACATCTTTATCCCCGCTCAGTTGCTGCACATCCTGCACTTGGCAGTCGCATTGCACAAGCCAGATGCGCGTTTGCTCACCGATAGAATCGCTGCCAAGCAGCATGCCACAGACCTTGGCAACAAACGAGCGCACGAGCGGGCCGCTGCAGCTTCCCGAGGTGTCGATGGCGATGCAGAAGTCCCTCAAACGCGGGCTCTCGCTGTACTCGAGCGGCTCGACGAGCGCGATGCCGTCCAAATCGCGCAGGCCGTAAGTGTAGTAGATGTAATCGAACTCGTCGTCGCTTGCAGACATCACCTCGCGCGGCGCAGCATAGATACGCAGCAGCTCATCAAGGCTCATCGTGCTCGCGTGCACGCCCCGCAACTGCTCTGTAAGCGCGTTTGACGCATTGCTCGCATCACGCTGCATGTCCATCTCCGTTGCAGAGGCGACCTCCTCCCAGCGCTTCTCAAGGTGCTGGCGCTCTTCCTCCTCCTGTTGGAGTGATTCTGCCTCTTCAACCCCCTCCGGCGTATCAAACCACAGCTCGTGGCTGTCCATGCCGATAACGATCTCTATGTTGGCAAGCTCCTCCTGGCTTAAGCCCTTTGCCTTAAGCAGGGCGTAGAAAGCAGCTGCCGTCGGTTGCTTTACGCGTGGCTCCCATGTGTCCAGCAACGCGTCACGCTCTGGGTCCTCAAAGTGGATTGCATCGCATTCGAGCTCACGCAGCACGCACCCGCAGGAAAGATCGCAGGCGACACTCCAGGTGAGCGGGTCGACGCCAGAGGCGGGAAAAGGATGTCGCAACAGGCAGTGAACGATCATATGCAGCCATGCTCGTGCAAGGATCTGGCGCTTGCCGTTAAAGCTGTCGAGTACAAAGGCCGCAGAGAAGAGCGCCTCGCAGCCATCGGTCATGCAACCGGCATGATCGGTCTGGATGCGAGCTGGCAATTGGGCAAGCGGGCGGTTGGCAAAGCGGATATTAGTGAGCAGCGCGTCACGCGAGAGTGCGAGCATATCGCCGGCAAGCGTCGTGGCGTCGTCGAGGACGCTTGTCTCAGGTCCCGATAAAGATGGCAATGCGCCTTTCATGCTAGAAATCCAAGAGATCGAGAGTGTCATCCGTGCTCTGCATCGCGCGCATGATCGCAGCGGCTGCCTGAGGCTTGCCTGCGTCTTGGGCAGCTGCAAGCGCCGCATCGAGCCACGAGGCTTGAAGGTCTTGCCACCCCAGCACCGCCGCAAGGCCATCCTGCTCGCCCTCGGCTGCAAGGGTTTCAAGCAGACGCGCCGTGCAATCGCAATGTGCGGCGCTGCTATGGCAGGCGATGAGCGCGAGCTTTGCGGCAAAGGCATCCTGACGCCCGTAGGACCCCCACCAGCCATGATGGATAGCGCAGGGCCGCGCGCCGGTATGCTCAAAGATGAGCTCAAGCGTATCTAGCGAGCGCTGCGGTGTAGCAAACTCTGCCCAGAGCTCCTCATCGCTAGGCGCCTTGAGCGGTAGAGAACAGCCGAGTTCTGCCGGAACTTCATCGCGGATATTGGCAACAAGCTTTGCGCGGCCATCGACAAGAGCGCGAGCCATGTGCGGTTTGTCCATGCGCAGGCTCAAGGAGAGTAGCTCGTGTTTATCAGCATCGCTCAGCAAGCCTGCAGCAAGAAGCGCGCTAACAGGCTCGATGCTGCTATCACTTTGGACAACGGGCAGATAGTAGCTGCGCTGCGCCTTGCAGTAGCGATATCGCTCAAGAAATCCGAGCAGCCCGCGCATAGAGCTTGTCTGCTCGATTGCACGCTGCGCTGCAGCATCGTCGGTGACGCAAAGATGAAAGCCGTGCTCGCCCATACGGCAAGCAGCACGCACCATGCCGCTCGTGATGGCAAGGCTCAGGCATCGCCCGGTAAACTCGATCACCTGCAGATCATCGCCGGCAAGCCACATGAGCACCGCGCCCTCATCGCCAGCCGCAATAAGCGCTGCGAGCTTTTTCTCGGCTTGAATAGCGTTATCTGCGATCATTGCCTTCCGTTCGTCCTATGCCGTCAGACGCAACAATACCAACGTGTGCATCCCCAAGAGACTCTGCTTAGCCTCGGGATTGAAGTCGCTCACGTGAGGGACGACAACCTTGCCCATGTTGGCTCCTGTCTATAAGTCCAATGTCGAGAAAGCGGAACTGAATACAACACGACAATGATAGCGCAGAGGCGATTCAGCTTGCTTTATAGGAGGGCTAATCTAGAACTAGACAAAACTAAGAGGGTCCCTCTTTTAAAGGCCTCCCCTTGCAAAGCGGTACCCGTTTTTCATAGTCGGCATATAGGTAAAAAATGTATCGCAGGCCACTCGCCGGTATGCGGCCATGGATCGCATGAGTTAGGCTAGTGCTTGCCAGCAAAAAAGTACGCGAAGTAGGCACTTGCTTTGCGTTTTGGCGAGTAGGACAAAATTAGCAACGCTGTGGCCTGCGGCTTTGCAATGCAAAACAGCCCGCTACTTGCTACATCCCAATTGAAGTGCCTACTTCGCGTGTTTTTTGCACAGCGCACCGCTCTTGCCTGCCGCAGCTGCAACGAAAGGCATACAACAAGAAGAAGAAGAAGGGACTGCGCTGATGTAACCCTAATAGGCAGTCTCGTACCGGCTCGAGACAACTACTCCGCGCTCCCGACAGCCACCGCCCACCCCCTACCGCACCTCTAGGCCGCGGACGGTGAGGGTCGCGACGGCGTGGGCGACGCTTTGGGGCGTGGCCTGCCCCAAAAGATGCGGGAACTCGGTCATGTTGTGATAGCGATGCTGGGCACCCTCGTCGGCCGCTACAGCGGTCACGGCATAGGTGAGCGCATCATCGCAGGTAAAGACACCCTCGCGCACGCCGGCCTCGATAAGCTCGGCGACCTTGAGGACCAACCGCTCATAATCCTCAAAGAAGTCCTTGAAGCTCTCTGTGTTCTTATGCGCGGCATGCTCGAGCAAACGGTAGTCAAACGGCAGCTCGCACAGCGCCTTGGTGTCTTGATAGAGCAGCTCGTAAAGCTGGTTTTGCATGCTCGCGCCCTGCGTAGCCGCTGTATCGGCCGCAGCAAGCGGCTCGCGGTTGATAGCCAGCAGCTCTTTGAGGATGTCGTCTTTGCTCTTGTACCAGTAATACAAAGAGCTCTGCCCCAGCCCTGCCTCGCGCGCAATGGCAGACATCGTAGTCGAGGTGTAGCCCTCCTTCTTAAACAGACGCACCGCCGCCTGGACGATCTCTGACTTCTGGTTGGAGCTGCGGCTGCCATCACGGCGCGGCCTGCCGGCCTTCTTCCTGGGCTTTGAAGCGGATGAACAAGTAGGTGTAGCAGCAACGGCAGCCGTGGCGGCAGCGTCGGCAACATCGCCAGCATGTGCTTGCACAACCTGCACGCTCTTGTCTGCCACAGTCTGTTGATCCATAACACCCTGACCTTGAGATGCCACAGCCATTCCCTCTCCCCTTCACAGCTAACGCGCTATATCGCGGCGTCAATGCCGCAAATCATCGTCTGCGATTTCACCTAGGTTAACAGTTCCTCTAATGATATTCGATAACCTATCGAATTGTTAATACCCAAGCAACAGCGATGTAACCGCAGGTTAACGCAGCCTCCTTAGAATTCGATATGTTATCGAAAACAAGTGAAGGAGTTTGCCATGAACCTTCTTGATTACGAACCCGGCCAAATCAAGCAAGTCCTGCAAGACAACGGCGTCAAATACTGCTTCTCCAGCTACTCCGACCTCCACGGCCGTATCAAGGGCAAAATCGTGCCCCTCTCCCACTTTGACCAGATGGTCAAAGGCTCCGAGCTCTACACCGGCGCCGCCGTCGACGGCGTCCCGCAAGAAATCAACGACGAGGAAGTCTCGTCCCACCCCGATGTCACGCACGGGTTCATCCTCCCCTGGCGCCCCGATGTGGCGCTGTTTCCCAGCAACCTCTACAACAAGGGCGTGCCCTTTGAGGCTTGCTCGCGCAACATCTTGTGCCGCCAAGTAGAAGCCGCAGCCAAGATGGGCTACCGCCTGAACCTGGGCGTCGAGACCGAGTTCTTTGTCCTCAAGCGCGATGAGAACGGCGCCGTAAACACCATCTCCAACCGCGACGACCTCGACAAACCCTGCTACGACGTGCCCACCGCGACAGACAACTTCCATTGGCTCACCGAGCTTGTGGACAGCATGAACAGCCTGGGCTGGGACGTTTACTCCTTTGACCATGAGGACGCGCGCAGCCAGTTTGAGATCGACTTCATGTACGCCGATGTGCTCTCTATGGCCGACCGCGTGGTGTTTTTCCGCTATATGGCCAACGAGATCGTCCGCAAGCACGGCTACTTTGCAAGCTTCATGCCCAAGCCCTTTGCCAATATGTCCGGATCGGGTGCGCACTTCAATATGAGCATCGAGGACATCAACACGGGCAAAAACCTCTTTGAGGCAACGAGCGCAGAAGAAGACCTCAAGGGCGTGGGTCTCACTCAGCTGGGCTTGTGGTTTGCCGGCGGCATTCTCAAGCACGCCCCTGCCATCTGCGCCACCATCGCCCCCACCGTCAACAGCTACAAGCGCCTGGTGCGCCAGGGCAGCATGTCCGGCTCTACCTGGGCCCCGGTCTTTGTAACCTACGGCAACAACAACCGCACCAACATGCTGCGTGTGCCGCTTTCCGGCAACCGTGTTGAGTGCCGCGCGACAGACATCTCCTGCAACCCCTACTTGGGCGCCGCGCTCATCTTTGCCGCAGGCTTGGAGGGCATCCGCGAGCAGATCGACCCGGGCGAGCCGCATCGCGACAACCTCCACAAGTACACCGCACAAGACGTGCTTGACGCCGGCATCAGCCTGCTGCCACGCGACCTGGGCGAGGCTATCGACGCCTTCGAGGCAGACCCGCTATCCAAGGAGGTCTTTGGCCAGGACATGTTCGACAGCTTCATCTCCTACAAGCGCCGCGAAGTCGAGGAGTTCAACACCGCAGTGACCGACTGGGAGACCAAGCGCTACCTGGACTTCTTCTAGGGACGCAACAGCAACAGCGTCGCAAAGACGGACGCAGATCGCGCGGATAAGACGCACGGATAAACCGCGCAGAGACAGCGCAAGAACGCAGGCAAGGCAAAAAACCGAGAGGAGTGAGTTCCATGGCCGAGGACACGAGCACAAATAGCGTCATCAAGCTGGGCGAAGCACGTCTGGCAAGCGGCGGTGTGCTACACGATGCTCAGCTGGGTTTGCGCACTTGGGGCAAGCTCAACGCCGCCGGTGACAACGCCGTGATCTTGGCCAGCTACTACTCCGGTACCAGCGCAAGCTACGCCCCTTGGGTTGAAGAAGGTCCCAGCCGCATCTTTGATCCAAGCAAGTACTTTGTCATCGCCTATGACCAGCTGGGCGCAGGCGACTCCAGCAAGCCCTCCACCTGCGGCGGCTATCAAACCTGGCCGCAGGTAACCTGCATAGACAGCGTGAGAGTCGCCCACAAGGCCGCAACCCAGCTGGGCGTACGCCATGCAAAGCTCGTTGCCGGCTGGTCGATGGGCGGGATGCAGGCCCTTGCCTGGGCGGCAACCTACCCTGCCTTTGCAAACGCGTTCTTTGCACTATGCGCAACACCGGGCTGCGAGACGCAAAACGAGGTGTTCTTGCGCTCAATCCGCCCCATGCTCCACCTGGCCGCCACAACATCAGATGCCGATATACGCGATAAAGCGCTCCAAGCTTTTGGCGCGGCATATGCAGGATGGGCTTACTCGCCGGCGTTCTTTGAAGGCGAGAGCCTGGAGCAGGCAGGTTACGCAAGCGTCGCCAACGTCATGGACGGCTGGGCAGACGACCACGCTGCCATGGATGCGCAAGACCTGCTCGCCCAACTGGATTGCTGGCTTGCCACAGCACCTACGCCCCTCGCCTCAACGGCACGTCGCACGCGCATCCTGTGCATGCCCAGCTCGACCGATCGCTACTTTGACGCAAACTCGACGGCAGCAGGCAGGCTGTACCCCGGCTGCCAAACGCAGGTGCTTCAAAGCGATCTGGGACATATCGCCGGACGCCCGGGAATCCGCCAGGCAGAAACCGCGGTGATACGCAAGGCGATCGAGTCGCTGCTGGTGGCAGACGACCGTTGACGCAAAAACCCTGCCGCAGGCTACATCGCAGGCCTGTGAGCTTTTGATAGACGCCGCGCTACGTCAAGCAAACGCGCGGCAAGAAGACAAAGAAGACTAGAAGAGAAGGTGATGAAGATGAACTCGGTATTGTTGATAGGAGTGGGAGCCACCGTGCTCCTCGTGCTCGTCGTGGGCATGCTTGTTGGCCGCAAGGTCGAAGGTGACTCCCAGAACTTCCTCGTGGCAGGCCGCAACCTGCCCATCTACTTGGTGGCACCGGCCCTCATGGTTGCCGCCGTCGACTCCAACGCAACCGTAGGCAACATGGACCTGGGCGCGGCAAGCGGCTTTTGGGCTGGCGCCCTGCTGGCCATCGGCCTAGGTATCGCGCTGCTGTTAAGCGGTCTGTTTATCGCAAAGCCCATGAACGAGATGGGCTTGTTCTCGTTGGGCGACTTCTTTCGCGTCAAGTACGGCCACAAGTTCGAGGTTCTGGCCTCCTGCGTCATGATCTTGTCCTACATCATTTTGCTGGCAGGCAACTTGGTCGCCATCGGCTACCTCTTCGAGTACTTCTTGGGGCTGCCCTACATCGCCGGCCTCTTTATCATGGCCGTGCTCGTCTTGCTCTACACGTTGTGCGGCGGCTTGCTCTCCGACGCCTACACCGCAGCCATCCAAACGGCCATCACGCTTATCGCCACCGTGGTCGTGGGCATCTTCGTCTTTGTCAACTGGGGCTTTAGCGCAGACGCCGGCATGGGCATCTTTGACATGGGCCAGATGACCGACGCCTCCCAAGGCGCCGCCATCAACTGGGCGACCATCCTCTCTTTGGGCGTTGGCGATATCGTCGCGCTCGACTTCCAACAGCGCATCTACAGCGCCAAAAGCCCCAAGGTCGCACGCAACGCCTGCTTTGTAAGCTCCGGTTTGACCATCTTCATCGGCGTCGTCTACGGATTGATCGCCACCACCTGCGCAAGCACCTTGGGACTCACCAGCGACGAGAACCCCGTCCTCTATGAGTTCTTGAGCGGCTATGCTCCCGCTATCATCGCCGTCATCGTACTCTCCGGCATCGTGGCCGCATCTTTCTCCACTGCATCGGGCGCGATCCTCGGCATGTCCGAGATGATTGTGCGCAACCTGGGCGGTTTCCGCCGCAACGTCACCATCAACCGCAACGACCCGCAGCTCGCCTGGGTGCGCGCCTGCATGATTCCCCTGGCTTTGGCCGGCATCCTGATCGCAGCTCGACTGTCCACCACCGGCATCCTGCTCACCTTGGCCTTTGACCTCATGCTCTGCTGCCTGATCCCGGCGCTCTTTGGCGGCCTGTTCTGGAAGCGCAGCTCCAAGGCGGCGGTCTTTGCCTCCTGCAGCGTTGGCCTCGTGGTCCGCGTCGCGCTCTTTGTGCTCACCCCCACCATCTACGGCGTGGACAACACCCTGCTCTACATCGACAACCCCTTCTTTACAGCCGATATGGACGGTTGGAACACCTTCATCAGCTTTGGCATCTCGCTTGCAAGCTACCTGGTTGTAGCAGCTGTCTGCCCTAGGTCCGAGGCAGAAAACCAAGCCGAGGCAGCAGAAATCGTCGCGCTCGAGCATGAGCGCACCATCGCCAGCGAGGAGCTCTACATCCAGGCTGTGACCGAGCATCGCGAGGAGACGCTGAGCTTCTACGAGGCCGCCAAGAAGGCGGGCTTCCCGGTAGAAAACGAGTTAGCGCAAGCCAAGGCGCAGCTCAAAGAGCCCATCGTCTGGGCAACCGAGGCCTAAAGGCCCGCAGCGCATCGGCTTTTAAGCAGCACCAAACACGCATCGCGCCGCATCTTACAACACGCAACGCGGCGCGGTGCCAACCAGCAAGCAACACACAAAAGACATCAACCAGCTAAACATCAAGCAAGGAGGCGCACCATCATGCAGTGCATCTGGAAGAAGGTCCTCAAGCCCGGCGAGAAATGGTCCGGCGCGATTGGCAAGGGCAAGTACGTCCACTTCAAGGCCCAAGGCGACGGCGCCAACGTGGCCCTGCTCATGTACAACCTCTACGACAAGACCGAGCGCTACAACATGCCCGACACGCTCAAGGCGCAATACACCCAGCACCTCACGCGCGGCAACGTGCTCATGAGCGACAACGGCCGCGTGCTGGCCAGCATCGTGCAAGACAGCCTTGGCTGGCATGACTCCATCACGGGCCTTACCACCCGCGAGATGACCGACGCCAAGTACGGCACGACCACCTACCAGGACAAGCGCAACGAGTGGTACCGCTGCGGCATGGACAACGTTGCCATGGAGCTCGTGCGCAACGGTCTGAGCATGCGCGACCTGGTGCCCTGCGTGAACCTCTTTACCAAGGTCTACGTGACCGAGGACGGCGGCCTGCATTTTGCCGAGGACTTCTGCCATGAGGGCGACACCGTCACCTTGCGCACCGAGATGGACTCTATCGTCATCCTCTCCAACACGCCCAACCCGCTTGACCCCTCTGCCGCTTACCCCAGCGTGCCTGTGGAGGTGACCGTCTATGATGCGCCGCCGGTGGACCTCAACGACGAGTGCGTGCAGTTTAGGACAGAGAACTACCGCGCGTTCCAAAACACCTGGGACTACTACAACCTGCTGGGCAAGTAAGCGATTTACAGACTGGAGATAGCCATGTTTGGTTTCATAGAAAAAGAAAGCACCCTCAAGGTAGAAGACGCCATCTACGACGAGGAGGTCCAGGCAGGGCGTGCTTGGTCGCACGAGCTCAAGCCCGGCCAGACCCTGCGCATCCTGGACAGCTGCGGCAACCAGGCCGTAGACACCACCTTCTTCAACCTGGACGACCCGGCCGACCACTACTCTGCCGTCGCCACCATCGTGGGGCAGCAAAACATCTACCTCACCACCGGCACCATCCTGCGCAGCGAGAGCTACAAGCCGCTGCTCGAGATCACCGCCGACCTCACCGGCCGCCACGACACGCTGGGCGGCTGCTGCTCAAGTCAGAGCAACACCGTGCGCTACGCACGCGAGAAGGAGTACATGCACAACTGCCGCGACAGCTTCATGCTGGAAATGTCGCAAGACGACGAGGCCCGTTTTCTCAAGCGCGATCTGGCGCCCAACATCAACTTCTTCATGAACGTGCCCATCACAGAAGACGGCTTCTACAAGTTCGATGACGGCGTATCTGCCCCCGGCAAGTACGTGGAGATGAAGGCCCTTGCCAACGTCGAGGTGCTGGTAAGCAACTGCCCGCAGCTCAACAACCCCTGCAACGCCTACAACCCCACGCCGGTGCGCATGATCATCTGGGATGCGGAGTAAGCCGCGATGTTTAGCAAGATTCTCATCGCCAACCGCGGGGCCATCGCCTGCCGCGCCGAGCGCACCATCGCCAAGATGGGCCTTGAGAGCGTGGCCGTCTACTCGCAGGCAGACAAAGACTCGCTGCACGTGCAAAACGCCAGCGAGGCCGTCTGCCTGGGCGAGGGCAGCGCCGCGACAACCTACCTCGACCAAGACAAGATCATCGATGCCGCCAAGAAGACGGGTGCGCAGGCGATATTTCCCGGCTACGGCTTCTTGAGCGAGAACGCCGGCTTCGCGCGCCGCTGCGCGGCTGAGGGCATCGCCTTCATAGGGCCGGCACCAGAGCAGATGGAGCAATTTGGCCTCAAGCACGTAGCGCGCAAGATCGCCCAAGATGCCGGTGTTCCCCTGGCACCGGGAAGCGGACTGCTCGATACGCTGGACAACGCCCTTGCAGCGGCGCAAGAGGTGGGCTATCCGCTCATGCTCAAGAGCACGGCAGGAGGCGGCGGCATAGGCATACGCATCTGCCGCAACGCCGCCGAGCTTGAGGAGGCCTTTGCAAGCGCCCGCCACCTGGCACAAGCCAACTTTGGCGATGACGGGGTGTTTCTCGAGCGCTTTGTTGAGCAAGGCCGCCACGTGGAGGTGCAGATCTTTGGCGCAGCGGGCCAAGTGGCCGCCTTAGGAGAGCGCGACTGCTCTGTGCAGCGCCGCAACCAGAAGGTCGTCGAGGAGTGCCCCGCTCCCAACCTGCCGCAGAAAACACGCCAGGCCATGATGGAGGCAGCGCGCTCTCTTGCCGCAGCCGCCGGCTACACCAGCGCAGGTACGGTGGAGTTCCTCTACGACCAAGCACGCGACGAGTTCTACTTCCTCGAGGTCAACACACGCTTGCAAGTCGAGCACGGCATCACCGAGGAATGCTGCGGCGTGGACTTGGTCGAGTGGATGATCCGCGAGGCCGCGGGAGAGGCAGTCGACTTCTCGCAGCTTGACGGGCAGCACGGCCATGCGATAGAGGTGCGCCTCTATGCCGAGGACTGCGGTAACGGCTTCTTGCCTGCAACGGGCAAGGTAGACGAGGTCATCTGGGACGACAACGCGCGCATCGAGACCTGGATCGAGAAGGGCACCGAGGTGACGAGCATGTTCGACCCGATGCTCGCCAAGATCATCGTGCACGCCCCAACACGCAAGGAGGCTCTTGCCGCCATGCGCAGCACCCTGGCCAAGACCAGGGTCTACGGCGTCACCACCAACCTCATGTACTTGGAGTCGCTTTTGGCTACACCGCGCTACGCTGCAGGAGAGCTGTCTTGCCGCATGCTCGACGGCTTTGCCCCGCAAGAGCCCAGCATCGAGGTGCTCGACGGCGGCGTGCAGACTACCGTGCAAGACTATCCCGGCATGACGGGCTACTGGGCCGTGGGCGTACCGCCTTGCGGCCCCATGGACTCGCTGAGCTTTAGGCTGGGCAACGCCCTGCTGGGCAACGACGCCAATGCAGCCGGCCTCGAGCTCACGCTCGCAGGCGGCTCTTACAAGTTCCGCTGCGACACGCGCTTTGTGCTCACCGGCGCAGACATGGACGCCGTGCTCGACGGCAAGCCCTGCAAGCGCTTTGCCGTGACACAGGCAGCTGCTGGCAGCGTCTTGACCTTGGGAGCTGCCGCTGTTGGCATGCGCAGTTATCTTTGCGTTGAGGGTGGCTTGGACGTGGCTTACGTCATGGGCGCGCGCTCTACCTTTGTCGACGGCAAGATGGGCGGCCACGGCGGACGAGCCCTGCGCTGCGGCGATGTGATCCGCCTGGGACACGATGTTGCCGCCGCAGACAGCGGCGCAGGCGAGCTACCGGATGCGCAGCAGCCCGCTTGGAGCAGCAGCTGGACTATCGGCGTGCTTGTAGGCCCTCTAAGCGATGCAGAGTTCTTGCAGCCGGAGTTCTTGGAGACGCTCACCAGCGCCACCTACACCGTCAACTACGACTCTGCGCGCACCGGCGTGCGCCTCAACGGACCCACGCCCCAGTGGTCGCGCACCGACGGCGGCGAGGCGGGCCTGCATCCCTCCAACATCCACGACAACCCCTACTCCATCTGCGCACTCGACCTCACAGGCGACCAACCCATCCTCTTGGGCCCCGACGGCCCCAGCTTGGGCGGCTTTGTGTGTCCCGTGGTGGTTGCGGTAAGCGAGCGTTGGAAGCTCGGCCAGCTCAAACCCGGCGACAGCGTACGCTTCCAGATCGTGAGCCAGCAACAGGCAGATGCCATGAACCGCGAGCACGAGGCGCTTATCGCAGCTGTAGCCGGCGGAGACTGCACTGAGGCCGGCAGGCTCTTCGACCTACTGCCTGCCGCGGCAGAGGTACCCGCCCCCAATGGCAGCGATGCCATCCTCTACCAAAGCGGTTCTGGCGACGACGCCTTGTGCATCCGCCAGTCCGGCTTGGATGCATTGCTCATCGAGTACGGCCCCATGAAGCTCGACATCGCCTTGCGCTTCAAGGCCCATGTGCTCATGCAGGCGCTCCAAGAGCTCGACCTGTCCTACGTGTGCGACCTCACACCGGGTATCCGCAGCCTGCAGGTCCACTACGACCCGCTGGCCGCAACGCAAGAGCAGGTGCTGCAGCAGATCGTCGACACCGATGCAGCTCTGCCGCCGCTAGACGACATCACCGTGAGCTCCCGCATCGTCCACTTGCCGCTGTCTTGGGATGACCCCCAAACGCAGCTGGCAGCACGCCGCTACATGGAGACCACGCGCCCCAACGCGCCATGGTGCCCCTCCAACTTGGAGTTCATCCGCCGCATCAACGGCCTTGACAGCATCCAAGACGTCTACGACATCTTCTTTGACGCAAGCTACCTGGTGCTGGGGCTGGGCGACGTCTATCTGGGCGCGCCCGTTGCCACGCCGGTTGACCCGCGTCATCGTCTGGTGACCACCAAGTACAACCCCGCACGCCCCTGGACGCCAGAAAACGCCGTCGGCATCGGCGGCGCGTACCTGTGCGTCTACGGCATGGAAGGCCCCGGCGGCTACCAGTTCACGGGCCGCACCACGCAGATGTTCAACCCACTCAAGACAACCGCGTGCTTTAAAGAGGGCAAGCCCTGGCTGCTCGACTTCTTTGACCAGCTGCGCTTCTATCCCGTAAGCGCAGACGAGATCTTAGAGCTGCGCGAGCAGTGCCTGCGCGGCACGTTTTGCCCCAAGATCGAGCAGACAAGCTTCAACCTGGGCGAATACCGTCGTTTTCTCAAAGACAACGAGGAGACGATCCGCCAGTTCAAAGAGCATCAGGAGGCCTCCTTCAACGCCGAGCACACGCGTTGGGTAGAGCAGGGGCTCGATACCTTTGTCCCCGACGAACCAAAGGCGGCTTTTGCAACAGAGGAGACGCCTGCTGGTTGCACGGCGGTCAAAGCCAACATCGCCGGTGCAGTGTGGAAGCTCAACGCCCATGCAGGAGATGCTGTAGAGCAAGGCCAAAACGTCGTCACGCTCGAGAGCATGAAGATGGAGTTTGCCGTCGCAAGCCCTGTTGCGGGCGCCGTCGAGAAGATCCTCGTCAACCCGGGCGATCTGGTAACTCCAGGACAGGCTGTCGCATTTATACGCACGGCCGCAGACAGCAAATAGAGAGGAGCTGCAAACGATGACCATACCCGATAAACTCACCATCGCGCAGCTGAGCGCTGCATACGCGCAAGGGGAGCTGACGCCGCGCCAAGTGGCAGATGCCATCATCGAGCGCAGCAATGCGCACGAGCAAGACAACGTCTGGATCATCGAGCCCAGCGCAGAGTTCGTCGAGCCCTATCTGGCAGCGCTTGAAGCCATGAGCGCAGACGAGCGCGCAGCCAAGCCGCTTTGGGGCATCCCCTTTGCAATCAAAGACAACATCGACCTCGCAGGGCTTCCCACCACCGCTGGCTGCCCCGCCTACGCCTACACGCCGCAGCAAAGCGCAACCGTGGTCGAGCTGCTCATAGAGGCAGGCGCGTTCCCGGTGGGCAAGACCAACCTGGACCAGTTTGCCACCGGTCTCGTGGGCACGCGCAGCCCTTACGGCGAGTGCCGCAACGCCCTTAAGCCCGAGCTCATCAGCGGCGGGTCGTCGTCTGGCTCTGCGGTGAGCGTGGCACTTGGTCTGGCTGCCTTTGCCCTGGGCACAGATACAGCAGGTAGCGGACGCGTCCCGGCCGCCCTCAACAACCTCGTGGGCTTCAAGCCGCCTTTGGGCTCTTGGTCCACCGCGGGCGTTGTGCCCGCATGCGCGAGCCTTGACTGCGTGACGGTCTTTGCGCACACGCTAGACGACGCTTTGACCGTGGACAGCGTGACCGCTAGGCCGGATGCAAGCTGCGCATGGTCTCGGAGCCTCGATCGCAAGACGGCAAAGATGCCCTCGGTAATCTACTTGCCCCAAGAGGAGCCGCGCTTCTACGGCCCCTTTGAGGCTGAGTACCGCGCCGCATGGGAGCAGGCGGTCGCAAAGATCAAATGCACCGCTGCAGCACATGGTACAGAGGTACTCTCCCTTGACTGCAGCGAGCTAGCGCAGGTGGCCTCCATCCTCTACGACGGCCCTTGGGTTGCCGAGCGCTGGAGCGATTTGGGCAGCTTTGTGAGCGAGCATGCGCCTGAGGTCTTTCCCGTTACCAAGGCCATCCTGGAAAGCGGCAACCGTCCAGACCTCACTGTAGCCGATATGTTTGCCACCTATCACCGCATCCAAGAAGTGCGCGCCCGCTACGCGCAGCTCTTTGCCGATGCCGTGTTGATAATGCCCACCGCAGGCGGCACCTTCACCCGCGACGAAGTGCACCAGGACCCCATCGCCACCAACTCGCTCATGGGTCTTTACACAAACCACTGCAACCTGAGCGACCTAGGGGCAATCGCAGTGCCCGCCGGCTGGGCTGGCGAGGATCTGCCCTTTGGTATCACGGCGTTTACCACGGCAAACTGCCAGCACCTGCTCGAAGGCTTCTCCCAGGCTTTTGTCACGCAGGAGCCTGTGAAGGTTGCCGTATGCGGCCAGCACATGCGTGGCTTTGCCCTGCACCATCAACTAGAAGAACTGGGAGCCGTTTTCTTGGGCGAGGCCAAGACCTCTAGCGAGTACCGGCTCTTTGCCCTGCCAACGCAGCCCGTCAAACCGGGAATGCTCAAATGCCCTGCAGCAGATGCAGACAAGGGCGCGGCAATAGAGGTCGAGCTCTACCTCATAAGCCCTGCGGCGTTTGGAACGCTTGTGGCATCTGTTCCGTCACCGCTGGGTTTTGGCACCGTGCAGCTTGCCGACGGCAGTAATGCCAAAGGGTTCTTGGTCGAGGCAGGCGCCGTACTCCAAGGCGATGACCTCGCAGCAGACATCCAAGAGATCACGAGCTTTGGCTCGTTTAAAACTTGGGCCGCTAAGCAGGCTTAAGACCCGGATGCCCTCGCAGCAGCCCTGCTAAAATAATGCGCTAACTAAGGGACGCAGCTTGCCGGTCTTGAGCAAGAGGAGGGCATCCATGACAACTAATCGTCTACATACATCTGCCGCAAGGGGCATAACACCTTGCGGCAGCCAGATAGGACGCAAAGTCCTGGCCGCCGTCGCGGCAAGCGCATTGCTCGCAAGCGGGCTGCCTGCAAGCGCCTTTGCAGACAGCTCCGCCAAGGCGCTGTGGCAAGAGGCGCTAAGCGAGTCTGCGCAACCCGACTACTCCGCAACGTCTTCTACCGTAGACACCAGTGCACAGGCAGAAAAAGACGCCGCAAACCTGCCTGCCAAATACGATCTGCGCGACCCTAACGGCGATGGCGATCAAAGCGACAGCGTGGTCACCCCCGTCAAAAACCAAACGCCCTGGGGCACCTGTTGGGCGCATGCCATCATCGCTGCAAGCGAGACGAGCATACTCTCCGAGAGCAAGACCACCTATGCCGCAACGGGACTCGACCTCTCAGAGCGCCACCTTGCCTGGTTTACCTACCAGCCCACCACAGCTGCCTTTGCCGGTAGCGCACAAGCCGGCGAGGGCTTTACCCTCAACGAGGGCTCAGACCCCAGCGCCGTCTACGACTATGGCGGCTACGCAGGCTACGCCTCCACGATATTTGCCGCCGGCATAGGCCCGGTAAGCGAGAGCGTGGCTCCCTACAAGAACAACGACGGTTACTTTGTCTGCAGCGTAACGGCACCCGATGCCACCAAAGATTCCAGCCCCGAGAAAGAGACGCTCACGCAAGCGCAGATCGACGAGAAAACCGCCCAAGGCTACACGGTTACAAAGCTCTATTACGCCAGTCAAAAAAGCGGTTCTTGGGATTTTTGCGATTGGAGCCTGCCAGAAAGCCTGCGCACCAAGCAGGAGTATCGTCTTGAAGAAAGCTACACGCTCCCCGATCTGGTTGAGTTCAACAAATACGGATATCCCATCGGCACAAACGAGGAATCCCTCACCGCCATCAAGAAAGAAGTGACATCGGGACGTGCCGTCGCCATCCAATATCACCAAGAGAGCCCCAGCGAATACGGCACGAAGTACATAAACCCCGATACTTGGGCCCAATATACCTACGACGACGATAGCCTGGCGCATCCCGACCACGTCGTGACCATCGTGGGCTACGACGACAACTACTCGACGGACAACTTCCTCCAAGGAGAAGACCAAACTCCTCCTGCCAACGGCGCCTTCTTGGTCAAGAACAGCTACGGCTCCAGCACCGGCGAGTTTCCCAACAAAGACGACTGGGGCGAGCTCGACCAAGACGGCAACCACACCGGTTATTTCTGGCTGAGCTACTACGACCTCTCCATCAGGTACCCGGAGTCCTTCAACTTTGACCTAGACCCCGCCACCATGAACGAGGACTACGACATCAACCAGTACGATTACCTGTTCTACAGCGATCTGTTCACGCCGTCTTCCACGAAAAAGATGAGCTCGGCCAACGAGTTCACGGCCAAAAGCGACAGCGTGGTGCGCGCCATGACCTGCAAGACGGCCAAGCCCAACACCGATGTAACCTACAAGCTCTACCTATTAGACGATGACGCCACAAGCCCTACAGACGGGAAACTGGCATACAGCACCACCGCACATTACGACTACGGCGGGTTCCACCGCAGCATGATGGACAAAGACGACTACGTTGCCGTGCGACGCGGCCAGCGCTACGCCGTTGTCATCACGCAAAAATGCCTTACAGACGGCAAGTACTACCAGATTGCATCGCGAGCAAAAACCGACGGCACGCAGTACACCTCGGGCACGGTCGCCGCAAAGATCAACCGCGGCGAGAGCTGGACGTATGTCAACGGCAACTGGGTAGACTGGCTGGATGTGGCAACTGCGGTGCAGTGGCAAGAAACCACCAAGGTGATCGACAACTTCCCCATCAAGAGCTACTCGCTCAAGCGCAGCTGGGCGAGCGTCAAGCAGCTCTCCAAGCTGAATAAGGCCGTGACCAAGGCAAACAAAACGCTCAAGAACGCTGTGGTGAGCAAGAACGGCAAAGGCGTTGCCAAGACAAAGACCTGGATCACTAAGGCTCAAAAGACAAAGCTCACTGCCGCTGTCAAGACAGGCAAGAAGCTGCTCAAGAAGGCAGGCAGCTACAAGAAGCAGGTCACGACCACAACGCCCACAGCGGCAAAGACCAAGGCCGCTATCAAGGCGATCAACAGCGTCAAGGTGAGCAAGGGCAAGGCCTAGAGCAGCGGCACAGGACAGGGCGGCAACATTGGGAAAGCCCGACAGGAGGGGCGTCATGAGGGGATATAACGCAGACAGCCAAGCCGAAAAGATTGCAGCGGAAGCCAAAAGACCGATGTGGCACAAGGTCTGCGCTGCCGCTTTGGCCAGCGCACTGATAGCAAGCGGACTGCCCGTTGCATGGGCTGCAGGCACAGCAGATACATCCGACGAAGCCCCCTCCAGCAGCTCGGGTTACAGCTCTGCCGACGCGGCGTCAGACGTTAACGGCTCGGATTGCAGCTCTGCCCGCGCAGCATCAAAAGTTAACGGCACAGCATCCAACTCTGGCAGCGCATCATCCAGCTCTGACGGCACGACGACAAGCAACCCCCAGTTTGGCGGAAGCAAGGTCTATGCTGCCACCGATCTGCCCGCAAGCTTTGACCTGCGCGACCCAAACGGCGATGGCGAGACCACAGATAGCGTGGTGACCCCCGTCAAGCGTCAGCACCCATGGGGTGACTGTTGGGCGTTTTCGATCATCGCCGCATCCGAGACGAGCATCTTGGCCAGCTCGCACAAGACCTTTAATGAGACGGGCCTCGACCTTTCCGAGAAAGCGCTTGTCAACACCGTCTTCTACAACGGCGGCGCTCCAAAGAGCATCGTTGGCAAAGCGCAGGCAAAAGAAGGCTACACCAACAGAACTGCCGACCCCAACCAGGGCTTTGACTTGGGTGGCAAACCGCTTTATGGCTCGACCCTCTTCTCGGCGGGAACCGGGCTGCTGCTAGAGCAAGACGAACCCTACAAAAACACCGAGGGCATCGTAGAATGCAGTGTGACCTTGCCAGGGCAGGCAGAAGCGCAGACAATGTATCTCACCAGCGCACAGGCAGAGTCTTACAAAGAGCAAGGGGCCAGCGTTGTTGCAGAGAACTACGCGGGCAACTTCTGCGCAAACCAAGACAGCCGCGAGGTCACTTACACAGACTGGAGCAGCTCCAAGAGCATATGGGGGTCAGCATACCTGCCCTTGAAAAACGCCAATTGGCTACCCGAGATACGCAAGACAGACAGCAATGAAAACTACGTCTCTACAGATCTAGATGCCGTCAACAACGTCAAAAGCGAGCTTTATCAAGGTCGAGCCGTGTGCGCGGCATATTGTGCATACGACGTGCGGATAAGCGTCCCTCAAGACAAGCTGTCCACGTACTTTGACTACAGCAACTGGTCGCACTACACCTGGCAAAGCGACAGTTCCAACCACTACGTGACAATCATCGGCTGGGATGACAACTATTCCAAAGACAACTTCAACAGCAATAGCGATGAGGCAAGCAAACCTCAAGGAGACGGTGCATTTCTCGTCAAGAACAGCTGGGGAGCATCGACAAACGATTTTCCCAACTACGCAAACTGGGGTATAGAAGACAAAGACGGAAACAGGACCGGCTGCTTTTGGCTGTCTTATTACGACAAATCCGTAAAAGGGCTCATGAGCTTTGACTTTGACACAAACGGGTCGACCAGCAGCGGCAAGGCAAAAAGCTACGCAGATCAATACGACTACCTGCCCGGCAAAGACACCACCGTCAAAAGCTACAAGAAACCCGTGAGCTCTGCCAACGTCTTTACAGCTCAAGAAGATGTAACTATCGACTCTTTGGGGACCACCGTATGGATGCCCAACACCACAACGACCTACCAGATCTACCTGCTCGACAATGAGGCAAGCACGCCAACGCAAAGCAAACACTCAAAACGCGTCCTCACGATCAAGCGGAGCTACGCCTATGCCGGCTATCATCGCACGCAGATCAAGACGAGCAATCAAGTCGCTTTACGCAAGGGTCAGCGCTACGCCATTGTCACGCAGCAACTCTGCAACGACGACGGTATGTATTATCAAGGTGCAGTGACAAACCTTAAGTTCAGGGGCTTTGATGCCAAGGTCAACGCCAAAGAGAGCTGGACGGGCAAGGCAGCAGACATAGCTAACGCCAAAAGCGGACAAGTAACCTGGACCGACTGGAAAACCAAGCTCGACTCCATGGACGAAGACGACGACGATTACTACCTGGCAATAGACAACCTGCCTCTCAAAGCATTTGGCACAACTCAAAACTGGGCAAGCATCAAGCAACTCTCCAAGCTGGACAAAGCCGTAGCCAAGGCAAAAAAGACGCTCAAGAGCGCCGTGGTGAGCAAGAACGGCAAGGGCGTTGCCAAAACAAGCACCTGGATCACCAAAGCCCAAAAGACAAAGCTGACTGCCGCTGTCAAGACAGGCAAGAGGCTACTCAAGAAAGCGGGCGACTACAAGACGCAAGTCACGACCACGACGCCCACAGCATCAAAGGTCAAGGCCGTTATCAAGGCGATCAACAGCGTCAAAGTTGGCAAGGGCAAAGCAGCAAAGTAGTTCCTCAAACCGAGTGGCTTGGTTATACGTGAGGAGGCGAGGACTATGAACCTTGACCTTGGGAGCAAGAGAAGCAACCGGAGCTCTCTGGCACAAAGACGTTCTGAACGGTCAGGCGTTATCGCTTGAGCTCGCTTATCCTAAAACTGCCCTGGGGCCAGATAAATAGCACCTGCTCCTACAAGGCCGTGCCCTTCTTGGGGACAAACAGCCTGTCGCTCATAGCGCCTTCATGCTCTAACAGCCAGATCTTCTTGTCGAGGCCTCCTGCATAGCCGGTCAAACTGCCGTTGCTGCCCACTACACGATGGCAAGGGATGATGATGCTGATAGGGTTATGGCCAACCGCACCGCCCACTGCCTGCGCCGAAAACGTGGATTTGCCATCTTCTGCCGCCAGCTCCTTGCCGATGTCGCCATAGCTGCGTAGCTTTCCCAAGGGGATCTCCAACAGCTTTTGCCATACGCGCTGCCTAAACGATGAGCCCTGCGGCTTGAGAAGCAAAGACGATACCTGCGGATCCCCGCCGGCAAAATACTCGTCCAGCCAAGCAATGGCAGGTTTGAAGGCTTCAAGCGCATCATCGCGCGTCATATCCTCATAGCCTTGGGCAAAGTACTTTTGGCTATCAAGCCAAAGGCCAATCAAAGCCTCACCATCGCTGCCCAGCGTCAAACCGCCAAGCTGTGGGCAGTCATACTCTGTGTAATAGACCATCGCCACTCCTCTTCTTAGACATGCTGCGGCTTTAACAAAGCACCACAGACTCCCCTAAACCAACACGGACACTACGCACACAAACCTGAAGAAGCAAACTGCCTTGCCAACAGCCTCCAACAAAATCCCCGAGCATGCGCCGCTAGAACAGGCGCACACACCAACGAGACACGTCGCATCTTCAATCGCGCCCTCTTTAATCCCCCACCTTAGGGAGCAAGGCTGTTCCAAAGACAGATATTGGCGTAACTGCGCCAAGGCCGCCATTGCTCTGCCAAGGCCAAACGTTGCTTTGGCTCGTATTGCGGTAGCGCATGCTTGACGCCGGCATCTGTCTCCATAAAAGCATCCGGATAACTCAAACAGCGCATGGCAATGTAATTAGCCGACCACGGGCCTATTCCCTTGATAGCAAGAAGCTTATCTATCTGCTCTTGAGCATCTGCATCTGGCCCAAAATCGAGCTTGCCATCCACCAGCGCGCAAGCCACAGATTGAATAGTGCGCGAGCGCGTCTTGATAACCCCCAGCTGTCCAAAGGCAGCCTCTATGTCGTCTATAGCCGCGACTTCTTGTGGCGTTGGAAACACATGCGATAGGCCAGACACTCCCGTCTTGACAGGCGTCCCAAAAGCCTCAACCACGCGCCCCGCCAGCTTGTTTGCAGCTGCGACTGTTATCTGCTGTCCTAAAATTGCACGACATGCTGTCTCGAAAGGATCAAAGCAACCCGGCAAGCGCGTGCCTGCCACGTTAGAACCTGCCACGACCTCGTCTAAGCCGCAAAGCCCATCAAAGACTACCTGCGGATCGCAATCGACATCAAACTGCCTGCGTACACGCTCAAGAACTTGAGATTGAACGAGCAACAAGGATTCAGAGATGCAAACATTCAGACAATTAAGCGACACATTGTCGTATAAATGGATCCATCCTGTTACCTCGCAGGCGTCTTTATCCCGCAAACGCACGGTGCGCAGATAACTATCGCCTTCGACCCTCTCCACACCGGCCATCGCACGTGACTTGAAAAACGAGAGCAGTAAGTCAAACCTATAAGGTGTTTGATACTTAAGCTCAAAAACATGCATGCCTTCTTGGCTAGCCGTACCAACTGAGCTATCTGCAATGACATCACTCATCCGCACCTCACGCTCCCCTCTTTCAACCCGCCTGCCCCATCAAGCGAATCGCTGTCGAACAAGTGTACACCCTTTCAAACCTAAATTTCACTTAAAAACGAACAAATTTTCAGCAAGAAAATCATCTGTGTTTTAACATGCATCCCCACTGCTCACAAGCCTACAATTACCCAAGCAATTGCAGCGAGCAGAGGGGCTCGCGCAAGCAAACTCATGTGCGTCTTCGTATAGGCCCAGGCGCACAAGCTCTAAGAGGAGGGCATTATGAGCAGCCAACCATGGTCTATCGAGCAAGGCATCCAGCTTAACGACGGCGCGCGCATCCCGCGCATCGCCTTTGGCACTTTTGGGCTAGAAGCAGGGGATCAGACAAAGGAATCCGTCCTGTTTGCCTTGGAGGCAGGGTACCGTCATCTGGACTGCGCGCGCATGTACACCAACGAGCGCAGCGTGGGCGAGGCGCTAGCGCAAAGCGGCATCCCTCGCAGCGATGTCTTCATCACATCCAAAGTCTGGAACGACCGTCAAAAGCTGGGCCAAGTCCGTCAAAGCTGCGAGGAGACATTGAATGCGCTGGGCATAGACCAACTGGATTTGCTCCTCATCCACTGGCCGGTGAGCGGGCACTACCGCAAAACCTGGGAGGTGTTCCAAGAGCTCAAAGCGCAAGGCTTGGTAAAGAGCATCGGTGTGGCCAACTTTGAGCAAGAGCATCTGGCGGCGCTGGAAGCCGATGGCGGCGAGATGCCCGTAGTAGACCAGATCGAAAACCATCCGTACTTTTGCGATACAAAGCTCATAGAGACGCTGCAAACGAAGGGCATCGCGGTCGAGAGCTGGTCGCCTTTTGCTCGCGGCAAGTGCTTTGGCGATCCCGTTATTGCCGACATCGCCCAAGCCCACAACGCAGACCAAGGGCAGATAATCAACGCATGGCATCTACAGCATGGCTTTGTGACGCTGCCGCGCAGCTCAAAAGAACATCGCATCGTAGGAAACCTCAAGGCTTTTGACATCACGCTCACTGCAGACGAGATGGCCGCGATAGACGGCCTCAACAAGATGGAGCGCATCTTGGCAGAGTGCACTCCCACCACCTTTGAGGAGTTCTTTGAGCAGGTGCACTACACGGATTCCCCGCACGACTAGCAGACAAGCAGGGCGGCCATCAGCGTCGCCCTGCCCTAGCTGCCAGAGCGACCGTGATTCTTGCAAAGCCATAGCGACACCTGCACACACGGGAGATAACGCACAGCAAGCGACAGTAGCAAGATGTCGAAACCTACCGGGAGAGCAATGCTCTCCCCTACTTGCACGTGCATCCAGCTGGTACCAGCAACGAGCTGAGTCCTGTGCGCCGTTGCCCGTCGAGCAGCGAGGTGCAGACAAAGACGGCCACCGATAACCCCGGGTTCGCAGGAACGTGATAGGTTTCGGCAAACGACAATGTGCAGGTGGGCGCAGGGGCGGGCGTTGCCCGCCCGGTCGCGGCGCAAGCCGCGACGTATTTAAGCGTGCCGACAGGCACGCAGGGCTTGGGGACGCAAAAGCACAAACCGCCTCGATAGCCTGGAGCACGCAGGCGCAATTCACCTTTAAATGTCGAATACTGCCCCTATTGCATCAAGCACTAAGGCCATAGTCGCAAAATCAAGCGCACTGCCAAGACGCTTTGCGTCTCTTGCCGGATTATTCAGATCGATTGCTCGCAACTGCTCCACGCAAACGCACCCTTGTACGATATTGCCAGGCGCGAGCTCTATGTGCAGCGGGTGCCCATTGACGTTTGAGGTTATAGGGCACACCACCGTTAGACTCGAGACGACGTTGTTGAAATGACCTACGCTGACCACCAGTGCGGGCCTGCGTTTTTGGGGTTCGTGCCCAACGGTGGGGTTGAAGTTGACTTCGATGATATCGCCTTGCTCAAACAGCATCACTCAACCACCTCTGCGCCAACATCAGGGCCGCCCCATTCCTCCCCAGCTTTTTTGCCGTCCCAATTCGAGCAAAGCTCTTCCATGCTGACCTTGCGGTTGCGTTGATACTTCTGCTTTGGACGGTCAAACGCCAAAACAACCTCGTTGCGCGCTTGGTTCACAGAGATGTTGGCTACAGAGCCGATCTGCAAGCCGAGCATGTCACATAGATCTCTTGGGATTCGGATTCCTTGGCTGTTGCCCCACTTTGCCAGCGTTGCACTCGTCATTGCAGACATCGCATGCTCCTTACATTTAAGGGATATCCTCGGATAGCCTTATTGTATATACAAAGATAGCCGTTTTCAAGCGATGAAAACCACCAGTTGAGCCGTATCGACCTCGATTAATCCTGCAAAACGGGATGGTGATGGATATGACAATTTTGTTAGATATTCTGGCTACTCAGTTTTGAATTGAGCATACATCGTCAATCTAATAGAACAGCGGTACCTCATCTTTGAGGAAAGCCTCGAGGTCGCATGCGCCTGCCGCTGCCCCGCCGACAACAATCCGTTTGGCGCCGGGGTTAGCCTCGAGAAATTCCGCCATACCGCTTTGGGCTTTCTCTCCACCGCTTTTCACCTCGATTGCAGAAAGGGAGCTGAATCCTTGTGAAACGACAAAGTCGACTTCCTTGTCTCCTTCACGCCACCAAAAAACATCTAGCCCCTCTTCCGGAGCACGAGCAAGGAGGCGGGCACCCACTGCGGACTCGACAAGTCGCCCGCGCAGATCAGACTCTCCCAAGTACCTGCTCTTACTGATGCCGCTAACTGCCGTCATGAGCGATGTGTCGTAAACCATAAGGCGCGGAGAGCTCTTGCGGCGTCTGAGCTCTTTGTTATCGAACTTCTGCAATGCGCAGAGCATGCCAGCTTTTCCCAGCAAATCCAGATAATGAGAGATCGTCACCGTGTTGCCGGCATCCTGCAGCTGTCCTAGCATCTTGTTAAAAGACAGCTCCTGCGAGGAATAAGACGCACCTAATCTAAAAAGGGCCCGCATGAGAGCAGGTTTGCGAACATCCTCTAACTCCAGTACGTCTCTTGAGATAGTCGGCTCGACAATGGCGTCTTTCACATAAGCCATCCAACGTGCATCATCGCCCGCAAAACGAGCCGCACCCGGGTAACCACCGTAATACAAGAAATCATCAAACGAGAACCCAAAGGCTTCGGAGCACTCCTTGCAACTCCAATGAGGCGATCTGATAATCTCGAAACGCCCCATGAGAGAGTCTTCCAGCCCCTTATGGAGCAGCAATGACGAAGATCCGCTCAAGACGACCCTGACCGGGATGTCGTTGCGCCGATCTGCATCGTAAAGCGATTTAACCACAACGGACCAATGGGGGATCTTCTGCACTTCGTCGACGGCGAGGACAACGGGGCGCGACCCAGATCCCGTTGCATTGCGTGCTTGCTGCCACTCGGTCTTGAGCCACTCCGCACTGGGGACAACGGCGTCGTCGGCACTCACATAAAACTGTTCCAAATCCAACCTGGCCAAGGCCTGTGAGAGCATAGTGCTCTTGCCGGTTTGACGCGGGCCAACGACAACTTGCATCAAGGGATTGTCAAGCTCTCCCACACGGTCGACGATCGTGTTCACATAGTGTCGCTCAAACATATCCATCTCCAAATTCTCATTGTGCTGAGTATTTTTTCTCATTGTACTGAGTAAATTTACTCAGTACAACTAGTATTTAGCAGCTGCAAGAGGAGGAGCTAGCTGGATAGAGACGACAGAAAACCCGATCTTTCGATACCAAGAGGCTCACAGGCATAAGTTAGTGGATAACTCATAGCGACACCTGCACACATGGTCGACAACGCACAGGAAGCGACAGCGGCAAGACATCGAAACCTACCGGGAGAGCAATGCTCTCCCCTACTTGCACCTGCATCCGCTTGGTCCTTTCAACGTGCCGAGCCCTACGTGTCGACGCTGACAGCAATATAAATACCCACAGCTCACAGGGAAACGGGCGGTACCGGCAAACTGCGATTTGCAGGTGGGCATAGGGGCGGGCACTGCCCGCCCGGTCGTGCCGGTAGGCACGACGTATTTGGGCGTGCCGCTAGGCACGCAGGACTTTAAAGGCGCAGGCGGGAAGGTCAAACGCGGGGCAACCGGTAATCGCAAATCTTAGAAACCTAACGGGAGAGCAGTGCTCTCCCCTACTTGCACCTGCATCCGCTTGGTCCTTTCAACGTGCCGAGCCCTACGTGTCGACGCTGACAATAAATACCCACAGCTCACAGGGAGACGGGCGGTACCGGCAAACTGCGATTTGCAGGTGGGTGTAGGGGCGGGCACTGCCCGCCCTGTCGCGGCGTCAGTCGCGACGAATTTTGGCGCGCTGATAAGCGCGCAGGACTTTGTGCAGGCCGCATCCAAAGGAACAACACGGGTATTGGTGGTCCGCAAGCACACGTAGGGGCGGGCACTGCCCGCCCGGTCGCGGCGTCAGCCGCGACGTATTTGAGCGTGCCGCTAGGCACGCAGGACTTTAAAGGCGCAGGCGGCGAGGTCAAACACAGGGCAACCGGTAACTGCAAACCTCAGAAACCTATCGGGAGAGCAATGCTCTCCCCTACTCGGTTACGCAGCCACCTCTGAGCTGCGACTAGATTCTTCGACTACGGCCCCTGCCGGGGCCTTCGCTCAGAATGACACAACCTGAGACCTCACAATTGTCGCGCCGATAGCCGCGGCGTATTTTGACGCGCCTATCGGCGTGCAACGCTTCAAGACACAGGCCCTATGGCGTTTCGACAAACGAAGACTCGCGGGTAGGTGTAGGGGCGGGCAACAAAAAAGAGCCCGGCATATGCCGGGCTCTTCTCATAGCAAAAATCCAACCCGCAGAAAACCTACTCACCAGTCGTAAGTTTGATGCTAGCAGTCAAACCAGTATGATCAGTATTCCAAGTGAATGTAACTTCACTACCCTGATCAGGTTCAGTCGTGCCGCTCGTCAGATTGGTGGGGAAGTCGAAGGAATCCTGCCAACCAGACTTAGTCTGCTTGAGAGAAACCTTATGAGAATCACAAGTAGTGTAATCACCAGTAATACCATCAGTCATAATTTCAGCATAAGCTGCACGAATGTTAGCAGCGTCGACAGCCTCGCGGGACTTCTCCAGCTGAGTAGAGAAGACCGGGATGGCGATGGCCACCAGCACGGCGATGATGGCAACGACGATGAGCAGCTCGGCCAGGGTAAAGCCCTCGCGCTCTTGGCGGATGCGCTTGATCGTATCCTTCATAAAAAACTCCTAACGTTTGTCCCCTCCTTGCGGGGGGGGTGCGCCAGATAACCCGGCGCCTCCTTCAATAACGCTTCCAGACACTCGCGCACCCAGAAAACGCGAAAAGTATAGCATGACATAATCCGCACGTCACACCCCATAAATGCGCAATCAATCACTGGTTGTGCAACGGGTGGCCAAAAGCAAACAAGGGGACGGCAACCGCAAAGCCTGCAGCCGCCAATCCCCTTGTTGCAGCGCCTTAAAGCGCAAACGGCCTAGTAGTGGGTAGCTACGCCGTTGTCCTTGCCTTTCTTGGTGTTGCGGATGTCGTCTGCATTGACGCCAAACGCATCGCCGCGGGCCTCGGCCTGGTCATGCAGGGGCTGTGCCGCATCGGCAACACCGCCGTGCCACTCGCCAAAGCCATGGGTGATCTCGTCCAGCCATTGCTCGACTTCGGCCTCGTCCTTGGAGGGCTTGAAGTCGTCCAGGAAGCCGGCAACGTCAAGCTCGTCCCAGCGCTCGCGGATAGAGGCCCAGAAGTCGTCCTCGTTGCCATGGCTGTAGAGGTAGTTCTTGGCCAGGCCCTTCTCGATCTCTGGGTAGGTGCCAACGGTGTAGCCCTTCTCGATGGCCATCTCTACCGCGCCTTCGACATCCTCGTTGAGGATGTCGACTGCCTTGGCCATGGCCAGTGCCAGCTTGTCGCCGGCCTCGGGGGTCTTTTCCAGCGTGTTGGAGTTGATGCCGATGAAGCAGCAGTAGTAATCAGAGAGCTCCTGGGCAGAGATGAAGAAGAACTTGGCGCCCTTGGTCTCTTTGACCTGCGGGTACAGCGTGGAGTCGATGCCGATGATAGCGTCTACCTCACCGTCTTTGAGGGCCTGCAGCAGCAAAGAGCCGTCGTAGACAACCCAGTTGATCTTGGAAGGATCGCCACCCTGACGTGCGCACAGCGCGTTGGACTCGACGTAGGAG
>CAVAPV010000022.1:0-31978 GCA_963590525.1 Agathobacter rectalis | reverse complement strand
ACTTCGACGTCGTCCTCGAGGGCTTTGGCGACAACAAGATCGCCGTCATCAAGGTTGTCCGTGAGATCACCGGTCTGGGCCTCAAGGAGGCTAAGGCTGCTGTCGAGGGCGCTCCTGCTACCCTGCTCGAGGCTCAGAAGAAGGACGACGCAGAGGCTGCCAAGGCCAAGCTCGAAGAGGCTGGTGCTGCTGTCTCTCTGAAGTAATCAACTTCAGTTTGATGCGTTTGCGGGGCGCCCTTAGGGGCGCCCCTTTTTTATCTTCTGAGTTCTCTTACGCTTGCAAGGCGTCCGCAGAGATAGTCTAGGCCGGACCCGTTGCGATAGAACTGCTCGCAGTATCGGATGCATAAGGCAATGGCCTCTGTTGAGTTGTCGATGATGGGCGGATAAGCCTCATGCAGGCAGCGCGCAAATTCCAAGGCATCGGGATGCAAGGTGACGTGGCAAAGCGTTGATGGAGGGTTGGTCTTGAGGCTCTTTAATCCCATGATTCGCTTGCATTTGAGCTCGCGCAAGATGAAGGCGATCTCTTCGTCTTTGTCGTGATCGTATACGCATTTGACGAGAAGCAGCATTGTTTCGATGCATTCGCTTATGCTCAGCGAGCCTTTTGCTGCAACTATATCCACAAAGTCTAAGAGCTCTTTGTCGATGCGAAGCTTCTTTGGAAGCTTGGAAAGCTTTGCGGCCTTTGTCACTGGGGCGCACCTCTCATTGTTTTAATAGATGCTTTGATATCTGCTGTTGTTTTTACTATATAGATAAGTTTTGCCCGCTAACCGCTTGTGTTTACACGTATGTAACATTCTATTTGCCATATGATAAATCTGGCATAGAGGCAGGGGTCCCAAAATCAGACTCCCCTCGCACAGGGCTCGGGAGGCTCTGAGAAAGGGGATTGATATGTTGGAGAATGAAGGGGTTACGGTATTAACAACACAAGAGCGCGTCGAGTGGTACAAAGCGGTTTTTGGCTTGTATGCTCATTATGTCTTTGACCCAGGTAAAACCGACCCGCTCGAGCAATACCTTGCAAATTTAAAGGTAGCTCGGGCAGATTTGGTGGTACTCGATGAGGCGCATTTCATGTCTGCAGAGATGCTTGCCTGCGGCATAAGGGAGTATGTCGATCACGGTAATTGCCCCGGAAAGTCCATGCGCATTATCGTCGTGTGCTCGGGCAGGCAGCCAGGTGATGCCCTCTTGGCGTTTTTGGCAACGTATTGCCATGTGTATGACATCATCTGCGCCAAGTCTGCAATGGATCTAGCGGTAGAGCTTGAGCACTTGGTGAGCAGACCCAACGAGCGCAGGGATGTGCTCGAGTACATGAGGAGCTATGCTGCGTTGTGCAAACAGGGCACGCAGCAAAGCGCTGCGGTGCCAGGTTGCAAGCAAACGCGAAAAACGCAGAGTATAGAGATTCCGCCTGGTATGAAGGTGACTATTGCCATCGAGCCTGCGAGTTAGCCGATGGATACGGGGAGTTTCAGGCTCGTTTTGGCGAGAAACATCCGCTTCTATCGCTGGAAGAAGAAGTTCACGCAAGAAATGCTCGCGACAAGACTCGGAAGATCAAGGCAATGGGTTTGCGCGGCAGAAAACGGCAAAGTCGCGCTCAACTCTGATCAACTGGAATGCTTGGGCCGCGTGCTGGAAGTGCACATGGGAGAGCTTTTGGGTTCAGAAGATTTGGAAAAGGGAAACGAGCTCAAAGAAGAGTTGAATACCGTGAAAATTTTTCGAACAAATGTATGATTCTGATAGGTAAAGGAACAGCTGTTCGATATAATGTCGGGCATGGATACCTTGCTTAAACTCGAAATCTTGTCTGATGCTGCAAAGTATGATGCCGCTTGCACTTCGAGCGGTTCTGCTCGCGGTGCAAGGCGTGGCGCGTTGGGAGACGCTTTGCCAGCGGGATGTTGTCATAGTTTTACGGCAGACGGCAGGTGCGTAAGTCTTCTCAAGGTTCTGTTTACTAACTGCTGTGCGTACGACTGTGCTTACTGCGTCAACAGGAAGTCCAACGACGTTCCAAGAGCATCGTTTTCTCCGCGCGAGCTCGCCGATCTGACGATTGCGTTTTATAGGAGGAACTATATAGAGGGGCTCTTTTTGTCCAGTGGCGTTGTGTGCAACCCTGATTACACGATGGAGCTGTTGATAGAGACAGTGCGCATCCTGCGCGAAGAGGAGCGCTTTAACGGGTATATCCACGTAAAGGCCATACCGGGTGCCTCGCCAGAGCTTGTGCATTGGCTGGGGTGCCTGGTAGACCGCATCAGCGTGAACATAGAATTGCCGTCTCAAGGGTCGCTGGGGCTGTTGGCGCCGCAAAAGAAAAAAGCGGGCATAGTAAAACCCATGGGCCTCATACGCGATGGCATAGAGCAGGCAGCGCAAGATAAAAGACTCGCAAAGAGAAGCTATCTGCGCAAAGAGGCGCCCTCGTTTGCTCCTGCTGGGCAGTCAACGCAGATGATCGTAGGCGCAACTCCAGAGTCGGATCGTCATATCTTGGAGCTCACCGGACGCCTGTACAGCCAGTTCAAGCTCAAGCGCGTGTTTTTCTCGGCTTACGCCCCTGTCAACGAGGACTCAAGGTTGCCGTCGCTTGAGACGGAGATTCCTTTGACACGGGAACACAGGTTGTATCAAGCAGATTGGCTGCTTAGGTTTTACGGATTTAGCGCTAGCGAGCTTGTTGCACCTGGCTGCGAAAATTTAGAACTCGGGCTTGACCCCAAGGCTGCTTGGGCGTTGCGCAATATTGATAGATTTCCCATCGAGGTTAACAAGGCAACTTACGAGGAACTTTTGCGCGTGCCGGGCATTGGCGTGAAGGCGGCAAAGAGGATAATTCGTGCACGGAGGCGTTCTCGTGTTGGCTACGATGACCTCAAGGCTTTGCGCGTGAGCCTCAAGCGTGCGGGTTGGTTCATCACGTGCAATGGGAAAATGGACGACGACCACTCTTTTGATGTTGCGAAAGCGCGTCTTAGTCTAGAGAACGCTGTCTTGAAAAGCGGAGCGGGCAGAAAACTCAAACGCAATCAGGTTCGCGGGCAGTTGGCTTTGTTTGAGCCGGGGGCCCAAAGCGCATGCGACAGTTTTGCTGCGCCTGGACATAAAGACATCTTGCTTGAGAAGGCGAGGTCGACATCACTGGAGCCTATTGCCATTAAAACGACAAAGCAACTGGATAAGATGTCTGTCCTACTGAGGAAGGCGCGCCATGCGCAAATTGGGTAAGTCGTCTTGCGTGCTGTGCTACGACGCCAGCTTCGAGGGATTTCTCAGTGCGGTATTTGCGGCATATGCCAGGCATCTGTATCCGGCGGACATTGTTTCAAAGGAATGTGTTCAGGCTGCTTTTGGGCAGGAGCTCTTGGATATAGAGACGGACTTGGCTTTGGCCTCGCGCGTCAGGGCGGGATTTAGCAAAAAGGCCGGTACCTTAAGCTTCAATCACGTGGATAAGGCATTTCGCGTGCATACCCCTGGCACGGAGCTTGCATTGTTTGCATATATCGAGCAAGGCATGAGGGGTGGAGGCAAAACGCTTTTGAATCCGGCAGACCCAGTCGTGGCAGCAGTCGAGGAAAGGTCGAAGAGAGCGGAGAACGAAGCCGAGTTCGTCCGCCAGTTCTTACGTTTCGAGCTGGCAGAAAACGGCGTATATGTTGCCGTGGTCAACCCCAACGCAGATGTTGTCTCTTTGGTTGCGGGTCATTTTGCCCGGCGTTTCAATACTCAGCCCTTTGTGATCTATGACGAGGTCCATCGCATAGCCGCTCTTTATGACACCCGTACTGTGAGCTACGTCAAAAGCGATAGGTTTGTCATGCCAGCCTACGCACAAGAAGAGATGCGCTATCAGCGTCTTTGGAAGAAGTTTTACGACTCGCTCAGTAATACGCAGCGTTTTAATCCGGGCCTCAGAAAGTCACAGATGCCTAGCAGGTTTTGGAAGAACCTGACAGAGATGAAAACCGCAACAAGCATTTGTGCAGATCGACCTGCATCTAATCAGAAGGAGTGTGTTTTTAAAAACCCATGGGAGTTTCAAAACCCATAACAATTTTCTTAGATGCCAAGCTAGAGGCTTTAACCTAGTTCTAATCTTTTGCGCACTCGCCTACGAGTGGATTAGGAGGACGAAGCAAAATGAAGCAAGAAATACCAAGTGCTCCAAGCGCAAAAGAAGAACCCGAGTTCGCATCGAGAATCCAAGAGGTTCGCGGTATCGCCCAGGGGAAACATGCCAGACAAAAGAGCAGGAAAACGCGCCAAGGCAAGAACCTGCGCATGAAGGATGGTGATCTTGGCAACAGCAGCGTCTCTTTCAAGGGTAAAGACAGCTTTGAGGAGGCTGAAGCAAGCGCCGTTGCAAACAGGGTTCGCGACACTGGGACAGCACCGTCGTTGTCATCTCGAACTTCTTGTGCGGATGAGGCTGATGCGTCTGTCCGGGTTGCCAATGCAGGTGCAACCGCATCTGCATTCAAAAATCGCGTTGAAGATAACGATGGAGCGGTTTGCGGCGGATTTGACAGGGACGATATGGCGCAGAGTTGGGATGAGCTTTTTGGCTTGGTCGACAAAGAGCAGGAGAAACCATCGTCGAATATTCGATTTTTGGATGCCTTGAGGAATTTCAAAGAGGGTGGATTTGCACGAGGCGACATTGGCAACGACCGTGGTTGTCGCACATCTGCTGCTAAATCCAAGCGCTGTAATGCCAGTCAAGATGAAATGGATTTAGATGTCCGCTCCAAAAACACAGATGACTGGGGCATCGGCATTGATGAAGAAGACGCTTTTGGTTTTGCGGCAAACGAGAGCGATCGGCGTCGCATGGGCAATGAAACGCCAAAAGATAACGAGCGCAACATGTGTAAGGAACAAAGGCAAGACAGGCAGCGTTCGAGTTCGCAACATCCCATACCGCGCGTCAGGCCTCCGCAAAAACGCAAGCGCGTGTATGTGACCCAACAGGCTTCTGGTCAGGGTATGAGGATTTCCAAACTAGTCGCAATCTCTGCCTCGACGTCGCTTTTGGTGAGCGTTGCAGTTGCTTTTGCAACGGGCGCCATCGGGCCGGAGGCGGTACTGACAGGCATTGCGGGGTGGTCGATGTGAGCACGGTAACAAGGGCGGATATCGCCTCTGCTGTTGAGGACGTCTTGCCGCTGCAGAGCTTTGCCTTGGCGCGTTTTAGCGGCCTTGAACTTGTGCCAAGAGATAGGCTCGTATCGATGATGCTCCAAGACAGGGGCGTGATGAGAATCATCTCTGCGCCTCATGGGTACGGCAAGACGCTTTTGGCTTACGAGTACGCGCGTCGGATCTTTAGCGCGGGACGCGTTGTCTGGATTGACGGCTTGTCGCCGGAGTTCATGCGCGCGTTAGACAGCGGGTGCCTTGTTCCCGAGGAAAACGGTTTGAGCCAGGATGCAGATCTTGTCGTGATCGATGATCTGCCCATATTGGATGAGCAGAGAATGGAGACGTTGGCCAGCTGCGCAGATTTGTGCTTGGCTAATGGTACAGAGATCGTGGTGACAACGCTTCCTTCTTGCGATTACCTTAGGGGCACGCAGCCTGATCGTGTCTTGATAACGGCCAAGGACTTGCTTGTAACAGAGCGAGACCTTAAAGGCGCTTACTCATTGGGCCCTGCGGATTTGCGCGCCAAGGCCTGCGCAAAGCTAGATGCCGCTAAAGATGCCTTTATGGGCACTGCAGCAGGGGCGCTATGGGATGGCGACAACGCGGCTTTACACTGTTTGACGGGCTTTTTTGAGGAGAGCGTGCCGCACGAATTCCACAAGGCGGCTTTGGCCATGCTCGTTTTGGGAAAAGGCAGCGCCTGTGATCTTGCAAGGATAGGGGCCAAGCTAAGCGATGAGTTTGAGGAGCTCGCATCAAAGGATTACTTGTTCTTGGGCTTTGACAGCGTTGCGCGCACCTTTAGCTGCGGATATGTCCCCGCAGTGTTGATCAAACAGGCGGTAGAAGAGGCTGGAATGGCCCAAGTGCTGCTTGCGGGGAGTTTTCCTGTGCATGAAAAGGCATTGGGCCTTTTGCTGGAGACGGGTGACAGCCAGCGTGTGGCCGAGTCCATGAAGGTCTTTTGCACGGGTGCGCATTGCGCAGCGTGGCTAAGGGATTGCGGGCTAAGCCTTGTTGACAACGGCTCGAATGCTTTGGTCGCCACGCTTTTTGAGCGCTGCGAAGGTCAAGTCGACGATATCGACGGCACTTTTGCGGCGATGAGGGCATGGCTTAAGGGAATGACCGGTGAAGCCAGAGAGGCGATTTATTATGCGCGAGAGGCTATGTACCTGGGTTTGCAGGATGGGGCTGGGCCTAGTGGGCAAAAAAGCTATCTTGCAGCTCAGCTTGCCATGCTTGCGTTTGGTGAAGCAAAAGCGAGAGATGTCGATCTTGCTCCTTTAAAAGACGCTCATGAGGCAAAGATCGCAAGCTCCGCAGCTTTTCTTGTGGCCGTTGCGTCCTTGTGCAAGCCTGCCGAGCTCGAACGATGGGCAGCTGCGTTTAAGGGAGGCTTTGCGCCGGCCTCACAGCGTAGCACGAAGGATTTGGACGGCGATAGGGAGCGCCTGGACAAGTTGCATGCGTTGTTTGAGGAGCACAGCCGGCGTTTCGAACACACGCTTGCCTATCGGGTTGCTTTGCATATGCTGGCGTGCGTAGACAGCTCAAGGGCCTTTAGCGCCGTGCGCGAGTTTGGTGTTGGGGCGCTTGTGCAGATGTGCAAGCGCGGTATCAGCACATACAGCGAGGCGATTGTGGTGAGCGACTTGTGGAAGATCGGCTACTTTGGCGCGAGCGTCAAAACGCTCGATGTCAGAGACGCAAAGGTACTCACCGTGACATCTGGATTGCTCATGAAGATGTGCCGTCAGGCGGGACGCGAGATGTGCGCGGTGCCCTGGGAGCAAGGCGGATCGCGTCGCGTTTCTTCAAATGCATCCTCTAAAAGCAAGGAGAAAAAGGGAGGGGGCATCTCTGCGCAAAATGTCCCGGTTGCAACAGTTTCGCTTTTTGGCGGGCTTGAAGTCGTGGTGGGCGAGAAGTTCGTGCCGCAAGACAGGTGGACCAAAAGGTCGCTTCAGCTCTTTGCGATTTTGGTGATGAATCATGGCAAGGACGTGTCTCGTGACGTGATCTTTAGCCAGATGTGGCCGGATTTGAGCCGCTCTCGTGCCTTGGATAACTTCTATACGGCATGGAGCCGCATGCAGGCCCTGCTGGGGGAGGGCCCATATCTGGCAAGGAGAGGAGAGTTCTGCAGCATTAACACGCGCTACGTAGTCTCTGACGTTGCGGAGTTCGAGCAGCTGTCGCGCCGCATCCTGCTTGAGTCAGACGACTCGGCAACGCTGCTCGACATCTATGCGCGCATGGAGGTCATCTATCGCGGCGGACTGCTTCCCAGCGAGAAAGACAACGCCTTCATAGCCGAGCAGCGCAGAAGGTTTCGTGCGATGTTTGTCGACGCGATGCTGTCTGGAGCCATAAAAAGCCTGCAGAGCGGGGATTTTAGAGTGGCGCTGTGGTTTGCGCGAAAGGCAATAGACGAGGACAAAGAACGAGAAGACGTCTATATGACGCTCATCAAGGCGCAGATGGCCGCCGGACAGCGTTGCTCGGCGATAAGAACGTACTTCCAGTGCAAGAAGTTTTTGAGAGACGAGCTTGGGCTTGACCCGTCCGCGCAGACGCAAGCGCTCTACGACCAGTTGATCGACAGCGACCCCTCTTTGGCAAAGCTGACGCCCGTTGCCCATGACAGACAGGCATCAGCGTGAACGCGAAGCGTCTTGCTTGGAAACTTTGCGCACAACGGCGCATGGTGGTTTCTTTGCTACCAAAACGTAAGGGCCGCTGTGATAGAGTGAACGCCATCTGTACTCACCACGAAAGAATGAACTATGGCAAATTTTTTCACTAAGCTTTTGTCTCTTGGCGCAGATCGCCAGCTCAAGGAGTTCTACTCTCAAGTAAACATCGTCAATTACCTCGAAGACGAGCTCAAAGCTCTCAGCGATGACGAACTGCGTGCTAAGACAGAGGAGTTTCGCCAGCGCTATGCAAACGGCGAGACGCTCGACGAGCTTATGCCCGAGGCCTTTGCCGTTGTGCGCGAGGCGTCTGTTCGCGTTACCGGCATGCGCCATTTTGACGTTCAGCTCATTGGCGGCATGGTTTTGCACAAGGGCCAGATCGCAGAGATGCGCACCGGCGAGGGCAAGACCTTGGTTTCTACTTTGGCTGTCTACCTCAATGCGCTGCCCGCAAAAGGCGTCCATGTGGTTACCGTCAATGACTATCTTGCAAAGCGCGACTCCGAGTGGATGGGCCGCATCTACAAGTTCTTGGGTTTGACTGTCGGCTTGCTCCAAAACGGCACTCCTGCACCGCAGCGTAAGCTCGCCTATGAGGCAGACGTCACCTACGGCACTAACACGGAGTTTGGCTTCGATTACCTCCGTGACAATATGGTCACCTCGGCCGACAAGCGCGTTCAGCGCGGCCATAACTTCTGCATCATCGACGAGGTCGACTCGATTCTCATCGACGAGGCGCGCACCCCGCTTATCATCTCCGGCCAGGCATCCAAGGCAAACGATCTCTACCTGTCGTTTGCCAAGGCGGTCAGGGGCTTGAAGGCCAAAGAGGACTTTGACATCGACGAGGCAAAGCGCACCATCTCTGCCAACGAGCAGGGTTTGGCAAAGGTCGAGTCCAGGCTGCATATAGAAGACATCTACGCAGACCTCTCCGGCCAGCTTTCCAATCATCTGCATCAGGCGCTCAAGGCCGAGTACCTCTTTAAGAAGGGCGTTGATTACATCGTCGTCGACGGCGAGGTCAAGATCGTCGACGAGTTCACGGGCCGCATCATGGAAGGCCGTCGCTACAGCGAGGGCTTGCATCAGGCAATCGAGGCCAAAGAGGGCGTGCTCGTTCGCGCCGAAAACCAGACTATGGCAACGATCACTCTGCAAAACTACTTCCGTCTGTACGAGAAGCTGTCTGGTATGACCGGTACGGCAAAGACGGAAGACGCCGAGTTCCGCGACATCTACAAGCTCGAGGTTCAAGTCGTGCCTCCCAATCGCCCTGTTATGCGCGAGGACCTGCCTGATCTGGTCTATCGCACCGTCGAGGCCAAGTTCAACGCAGTTGTCGAAGATGTCATCGAGCGCCACGAGCGCCAGCAGCCCTGCTTGGTAGGTACCGTCTCCATCGAGAACTCCGAGAAGCTCTCTGCGCTGTTTAAAAAGCGCGGTATTCCCCACGAGGTCCTCAACGCAAAGCAGCATGAGCGCGAGGCAAAGATCGTCGCCCAGGCAGGTCGCGCCGGCGCGGTTACCATCGCAACCAACATGGCTGGACGCGGTACCGACATCTTGCTTGGCGGCAACGCAGACTTTTTGGCAGACGACATCCTTTTGGAGAAGGGCATCGATCCTCAAGAGGCAAGCGAGCTCCAGCGCGCAGATGCTTTGGAGCAGGCCCGCGCTGTCTGCGAGCAGGAGGCAGAAATCGTCAAGAAGGCGGGCGGCCTTGCCGTCATCGGCACCGAGCGTCATGAGTCCCGTCGTATCGATAACCAGCTGCGCGGCCGTTCTGCACGTCAGGGCGACCCCGGCTCTGCGCAGTTCTATCTCTCCCTTGAAGACGACCTCATGCGCTTGTTTGGCGGAGACCGCATGGACCGCATCAGCGCGATGATGCTCAAGACAGACCTGGGCGACGACATGCCCATCCAGGCCAAGATGGTCACCAAGGGCATCGAGGGCGCGCAACGTCAGGTCGAGTCTATGCACGCTAGTGCCCGTAAGCACGTTCTCGAGTACGACGACGTCATGAACCGCCAGCGTTCTGCCATCTACGAGGAGCGCAACTCCATCTTGGACGGCAAGGATTACGGCGAGCGCGTCGCATCTTTGATCGAGCAGGTCGTCGCAGAGCGCATTGCCGAGTACTGCACGTCCAAGGCGGCTGACGAGTGGGAGCTCGACAGCCTGCAAAAGTGGCTTGACGAGCTGTGCGGCCAAGGTGTCGTCGAGCTCTCCAAGCTTAACCACAACGAGGACGTGAGCGCGCTCAAAGAGCAGCTTATCGTCGCTGTCAACGATGCATACGGTGCCAAGAAGGGCAATATGCCCCAAGAGGCCTTTGCCAAGGCAGAGAACTTTGTCATGCTGCGTGTTATCGACACGCGTTGGATGGCGCACCTGTCCGAGATGGACTACCTCAAAGCCGGCATCGGCTTGCGTGCTGTTGGCCAGCGCGACCCCTTGGTCGAGTACAAAGAAGAGGCATTCAACGCCTTTGGCCTGCTGGTTAACAACATCTACGAGGATTACCTGCGCACGATGTTCCATCTGCAGATCAACATCGAAGTCCGCGAGGAGGACAACGAGTCCGAGGCAGAGCGTCAGGTTATGGGTGACGGCGCCAAGAACAGCCGCAACAAGGTCTTCTACTCTGCTGCCAGCCAAGATGAAGCTGCGATGGCGGCTTTGGCACGCGCAAAGGCAAAAAACGATGCCCTCAAGGCGCAACGTGCTCTCAAAGAGCAAAAGCTCGCTAAGGCTACAGATGCCGTAGCAGGCGAGAAGCTCGAAGAGGGCGGCAAGAAGCAGACGACTTACGTCAAAGACAAAAACGATCCCTTTGCCGTTGCCGGGCGCAACGACCCATGCCCCTGTGGCAGCGGCAAGAAGTTCAAGAACTGCTGCGGCAAGAACTGAACTGCATAGACATCAGCGGGGGCGGGCGTATCCTGAGGGTGCGCCCGTCTTTTGCGTTGCATGACAATGTGTGGGCGCGTTGATGCAGGCGCGCAATAGAGAAGCGAGGAGGACAACTCATGGCCGAAAACCACATACAACAGCTTGAAGCGCTGCAAGAGCGCATCGGTGCCATAGGGGAGTACCTCCATATCGATGCAAAGCGCGCCCAGCTTGCAGAGCTGGAGAAGAAATCCTCTGCTGCCGATTTTTGGAACGACCAGCAGCATGCTCAATCGGTCATGAGCCAAGCGGCCGGGCTGCGCGACGAGATCGCAGAGTACGATGACGCCTGCGCTGCACTTGAAGATGCCTTTGTCGCAAACGAGTTTGCGGTAGAAGAAGACGATGGATCCATGGAGGCAGAGGTTATCGCGAGCGTAGAGTCGCTTACTGCAGCAGCAGACTCCATGGAGCTTTCGAGCTGGTTTACGGGCGAGTTTGATCATGGCGACGCCGTGGTGAGCATCAATCCCGGCCAAGGTGGGCTCGAAGCGCAAGATTGGACCGAGATGCTTTTCAAGATGCTTACGCGCTATTGCGAGCGCAAGCGTTGGAAGGTGACCCTCAACGACGTCGTGCCGGGCGAGGGCATCGGCCTTGATCGCGCGACATTTACCGTGAGCGGCAGAAACGCCTACGGAATGCTGCGCAGCGAGATGGGCGTTCACCGCTTGGTGCGCATCAGCCCAACCGACCAGCAAAAGCGCCGTCAGACCACTTTTGGCGGTGTCGAGGTCATGCCCGTGTTGCCAGACGATGTAGAGGTCGATATCAGGCAGGAGGACCTGCGCATCGACGTCTACCGCTCAAGCGGCCCTGGCGGCCAGTGCGTTAACACGACGGACTCCGCCGTGCGCATCACGCACATCCCTACGGGTACGGTCGTGACCTGCCAAAACGAGAAGTCGCAGATTCAAAACCGCGAGACGGCGATGAAGATCTTGCGCGCGAGGCTCTATCAAATCGAGCTCGCTAAGCGCCAAGAGCAGGTTGACGAGCTGCGCGGTCCCAAGCATGAGATCGGTTTTGGGCATCAGATTCGCAACTACGTCTTGTATCCGTATCGTATGGTCAAAGACTTGCGCAGCGGTGTCGAGACCGGCAACGTCGACGCCGTGCTAGATGGCGATATAGACGAGTTTGTTGTCGGATACCATCGCTGGCGTGTAAGCGAAGCTTAGGGCTTTGCCAAAACAGGGGCGACAAATCGCCCAATTGTGCCAACTACCTAATCATGCGGCAGCCGTTGTCGTTTAGAATGACAACCGTCTGTCCACTAGAGAGAGGACTCGTCGTGACAAGCGGTCTCGCCGAAATCCAAGCGCATGCAAAAAACATGCGTATCAACATCATCAAAATGCTGCATGAGGCAGGTAGCGGCCATCCAGGCGGCAGCCTTTCTGCTGCAGATATCGTAGCGGCGCTGTATTTTGGCAAAGCGATGAACGTCAACCCGCAAGATGCGGCAGATCCTGATCGCGACCGCTTCATCTTGTGCAAGGGTCATGCCGCCCCGGTGCTCTACGCTGCTTTGGCCGAGCTGGGCTACATCGAGCAAGAAGAGCTCATGACCTTGCGTAAGCTCCATAGCCGTCTGCAAGGCCACCCCGATAGCAAGAAGCTTCCCGGCGTGGAGGTCTGCACAGGCTCTCTCGGACAAGGACTTTCGATTGCAGCGGGCTTGGCGCTTGGCCTTAGGATCAACAGTAAAGACGGCGCACCCCAAAACGTCTTCGCGCTTATGGGCGACGGTGAGATCGAAGAGGGCCAGGTGTGGGAAGCCGCCATGTTTGCCGCCCATTACAAGCTCGATAATCTCATTGCCATCGTCGACAACAACAATCTCCAGATCGACGGCGATGTTCGCGAGGTTGTGGGCTTAAGCAACATCCCCGCTAAGTTTGCAGCCTTTGGTTGGGAGGTTATAGAGGTCGACGGTCACGATATCCAGGCGCTTGTCGAGGCGTTTGCATCGGCAAAGCAGGTTGTTGGCAAACCCGTGTGCATCGTTGCCTCTACCGTCAAGGGCAAAGGCGTCAGCTTCATGGAAAACCAAGCCGGCTGGCATGGCAAAGCTCCTAACGACGAGCAAGCACAGCAGGCCATCGCAGAGCTCAAGGGGGAGTAAGACATGGCAGCAGAAGCAACACGCGCCGGTTACGGCGAAACTTTGGTCGAGCTCGTTGAAGAGGGCATGGATGTCATGGCTGTCGAGGCAGACCTGTCCGGCTCTACCACCACGGCAAAGCTCGGTAAGGCATATCCTGACCGCTTGGTCAACGTGGGTATCGCCGAGCAGAACATGATCGATGTCGCCGCCGGTTTGGCATTGGCAGGCAAGACCGTCTTCACAGGGTCGTTTGCGGCCTTTGGCACCGGGCGTTGCTACGATCAGATCCGCAACACCGTTTGCTATTCAAACCTCAACGTCAAGGTTGCCCCCACGCATTCTGGCGTTACCGTGGGCCCCGATGGCGGCAGCCATCAGATGCTCGAGGATGTAAGCCTCATGCGCGGCCTTCCGGGCATGAGCGTGCTTGTTCCCGCAGATTACGAGGCTGCAAAGCAGGCTATTCGCATCGCCGCCCAAAACGACGGCCCGTTTTACGTGCGCCTCGGGCGCGCCAAGGTGCCCCAGGTCTACGAGTCTGGCTTCAAGCTCGAGCTCGGGCGCGCCTACGTGCTCAAAGAAGGCACCGATGTCACGCTCGTTGCCAACGGCGTAGAGGTTGCCCAGGCGCTCCAAGCTGCCAAGGAGCTCGAGGCCCAAGGCGTTAGCGCCGAGGTCATCGACGCCTTTAGCGTCAAGCCCTTTGACAAGGAGACGCTCATCGCCAGCGTCAAGAAGACCGGTTGCGTTGTGACTTGCGAGGAGCACTCTACAGTGGGCGGTCTGGGTTCTGCCGTTGCCGATATCATCGGTGAGAACTGCCCCGTCCCCTTGGAGCGCGTCGGCGTGCGCGACGAGTTTGGCACCTCGGGCGATCCCGATGAGCTTTTGGCGGAGTATGGCTTGGATGCTGCAGGCATCGCAGCAAAGGTAAAGGCTGCGCTTGCACGCAAGTAGCTTTGCCCGCCACGTCCTCTTTGGGTTTTGCGCATCAGGTTTGATATCTGCGCGTTCAAGACAATAAAGACAAGCGAGGGCGGGAACATCCCGTCCTCGCGTTATCATGCATGAATTATGACTAATTATATTTTTAAAAAATACCTCGATGATCGCTCGGCAGAAATAGACGAGCATCTTCGCACGTACTTCCACAACGGCTCGCATCCCGACATGGATCTCTACCTGTATGATCCGCTGTCAAAGTATTCGGAAAACGGCGGCAAGAGGCATCGTCCTTTGATCACCTTGCTTGCCTGTGCTGCTGTGGGTGGCGATGAAAAGCGCGCTTTGGCCGCAGGAGCTGCCATCGAGCATTTCCACACCGCTGCGCTCATTCACGATGACATCGCGGACGACTCCCAGGTGCGTCGCGGAGAGCCTTGCATGCACATTACCTTGGGCGAGGGCCTTGCGATTAACGCGGGTGACTTGGCGCTTTCTTTGGTTACAGGCACGGTCATCAACGACGAGGGCCTTCCCGACGATGTCAAGCTGCGTGTCTTGCGCGAGCTTGTCGATATGACGACGCGCACCATAGAAGGCCAGGCGATGGATATCGGCTGGGCTCAAAACAACCGCTTCGACATCTCCGTCCAAGATTATCTCTGCATGGCCCAGCACAAGACCGCTTTCTATTCTGGCGGCGTTCCGTTGGCTATCGGCGCTATCATCGGCGGCGGCACCGAGGAGCAGATCTCTGTTTTGCGTGCATACGGCATGTCAACCGGCTTGGCGTTCCAGCTGCAAGACGACCTCTTGAACCTCGTGGGCAAGAAAGAGGCTGCAAACAAGGACTACCGCAGCGATATCACCGAGGGAAAGCGCACGATGATTGCAGTGCATGCGCTCTCTAACGCCGCTGCAGATGAGAAAGAGGAGCTCTTGGAGCTGCTGTCTTCTAAGGAGACAGACCCTGATCGCCTTGCCCGCGCAGTAGAGATCATGCAAAACGCTGGCTCTATCGATTACGTGCGCGACTATGCAATCAGGCTTGCTCATGAGGGGCAAGAAGACCTCAAACGCGTTTTGCCTGCGAGCATCTCGCGCAAGCTCCTTCTCTCTATGGGCGATTTCTTCGTGAGTCGCCTCAACTAAGGGTACGGTTATATGAAGACGATACAGCGCAATGACAAGGGCCCTGCGGTTCAAGATGTCCAGCAGCGCCTGCGCACGCTTGGCTACGAGCTAAACGTCGACGGCGTCTATTTGGATAGAACGCAGATCGCCGTGAGTGAGTTTAGAAAGAAAGAAGGTCTTGCGGCAGGGGATTTTGTCGACGATGCCGCTTGGAAGGCGCTTGTCGATGCGACGTTTTCTCTGGGAGACCGCATGCTCTACCTGCGCATGCCCTTCTTTCACGGCCACGACGTCAAATGTCTGCAAGACATCCTCAACGCGCTTGGGTTTATCGTAGGAGATGCCGATGGCATCTTTGGCGCGCATACCGAGCATGCTTTGCGCGATTTCCAGTCGAGCATAGGCCTTGTCGACGACGGCGTTGCCGGTGCCACGACCTACGATGCCATCTGGCGTTTGCGTCATGCGTGGGAGGGCAAAGGCGCTGTCAACACCGCCGACACCCAAAAGCACATGGGCTTTGCGCGCGCGGCAAGCGTCCTGGAGACAGCCGAGATCGTCTTCTTTGGAACAGACGAGCTGGGACGCGATGTTGCCCATAGGGCGGCAAATCTCGCTCAGGCCTCCGCTCCTTTCTCAAGCATCACCAGCGCAGACCGCCTAAGCGTTGCCCCTGCGCCTTCGGTGCTCATGGTGGGCATCGGCGTGGAGGGAAGCCTTCCCCAAAAAGACTGTCATATCGTGACGATTGGGGATGATTACACCTTTACTGCTCGCCTTGCAACGGCGCTTGAGACGGCGCAGGGCAGTCCTCGTCGCATCTACGTAGAGCTTTTAGGACAGCCTCCGTTTGAGTATCGCAACGTCGATCTGCCCCGTTGGGCGCAGCATCTTGCCGTAACGATTCTCGATGCGCTTTGCGACGCCTTGCCGCGTTAGCTTGCTGCGGTACCGCTGCTTGCGCAGCGCGTGCGGGTTGTGTGTGCAGAGTGTGACGGTTGTATGGCGGTTTGACTCGCTATGCCAAATGATGGTACTTTAATACGACTTATGCGCAAGAAAACATCCTGTACGGAGGTTTTGGATGTCAATGAAGCTTAATCGCAGAGCATTCCTCGGCACCGCACTTACCTTTGGTGCTCTTTGCTCCGTTAGCCCGGCTGATGCCTTTGGCGTCACCGCAGCAGAGAAAAAGCAAGAAGTCCAGGCCATCAAGGCCAAACTCGACAGCATGCTCGACGAGCTCGATCAAGCCGTCGACCAATACAACGCGGCTCAAGATGCTTACGAGAAGGCAACTGCCAAGGTCGACAAGGCAAAAGAGCAGATCAAAGAGGCGCAAAGCAAGATCGACACCTTGCAGGGTCATCTGGCAACGCGTGCTACCTCTATGTACCGCACGGGCTCTATGTCTTATTTGGACGTCCTTTTGGGCGTTGGCTCCTTTGATGACTTTGCAACGGTCTGGGATACGCTCAACACCCTCAACGAGGACGATGCAGACCTCGTGACAGAGACCAAGCAGGCCAAGGCAAAGCTCGAGGCTGCAAAGAAGGAGCTCGACGAGCAGCAGGCTACTGCTGCAGATAGCCTGGCAGAGGCAAAGGCCTATCACAAGAGCATCCAGAGCATGACCAACCAGTACGAGTCCGAGTACAACAGCCTGAGCGCAGAGTACCGCAAGCTTCTCAAAGAAGAGGAGGAGGCAGAGGCCAAACGCAGGGCGCAAGCAGCGGCTGCTTACAGGCCCCATACCAACTCCAACAGCTCCAACTCCGGTGGCAGCTCCAACTCCGGTGGCTCCAGCAACAACAACTCCGGTGGCTCCAGCAACAACAACTCCGGTGGCTCTTCCATCCCCACTAACGGCGGTGTTGTGGATTACGCTCGCTCCCGCATCGGCTGCCCCTATGTCTGGGGCGCAGCTGGGCCCAACTCCTTTGACTGCTCGGGTCTCACCATGTGGTGCTACGCCAAGATCGGCATCAGCATGTCCCACTACACAGAGAGCCAGTATGCAGAGGCCAAGGCACGTATGTCGGTGTACTCCGCATCTGCGGGCGATATCCTCTATCGCAGCGGTCATGTTGCCATCTATTCCGGCGGAGACAACTACATCCACTCTCCCCATACGGGCGCTTATGTCTGCGAGACTTCCGGTATCGGAAGTTTCTCCGCAGCTTTGAGGTTCTAATCTGCTAGAATATCTCCTCGCGTCATCGGGATGTGGCTCAGCTTGGTAGAGCGCTCGCTTCGGGAGTGAGAGGTCGCAGGTTCGAATCCTGTCATCCCGACCATCGCAATCAACACCCCGCGGTTATCCGCGGGGTTTTCTTTTGGAGACGTGTTGGTGTTGGCGTCTTGTTTACCCGTTATCGTTGCGTTTGTGGTATCATTCCCCGCGCTGTCCCAAGCAGTGATCAGTTTTTAGTTATTTGGAGTACTCAATGAAAATTTTGGGTCTTGGCGTGCCTGAGCTCGTCGTAATCCTCGTTGTCGTTTTGTTGATCTTTGGGCCCAAGAACCTCCCAAAGCTCGGTTCTGCCATTGGCAAGACCTTCAAGAACCTGCGCGAGGGCATGGACGGCAAGGATAGCAAGAAGGACGAGGAAGACGGCGACAAAGCCGCTGCTCAAGAAGTCAGCCCCATCGAGGTTGAAGAGAGCGGCAGGAAAGACGCTTAATCCCAGACGCTTCACAAGCTGATCTGGAGGCCAGGCGGCGTGTGCGACATTTTCGCATGCGCCGTCTGCTTATACCTAATTCGAACGGAGTCACCATCATGGCAAACACAAACGACGTCATCATCACCCAGGAGGGCAAGACAAAGCTCGAAGAAGAGCTGCATTACCTCGAGACGGAAAAGCGCGAGGAGATTGGCGAGCGCATCCGCGTTGCCCGCGAGTTTGGCGACATCTCCGAGAACTCCGAGTACGACGACGCCAAAAACGAGCAGGCTTTCATGGAGAGCCGCATTGCAGAGATCAATTCGATCTTGGCTAACGCCCAGGTGGTCGACTCCCCCAAAAAGACCGGCAAGGTGGGCATCGGCTCTACCGTTACCCTCCAAGACGCCAAGGGCAAAGAGCGCGTGTTCACTATCGTGGGCGGTGCCGAGGCAGACGCCGTCAATGGCAAGATCTCCAACGAGTCGCCCCTTGGCCGCGCTGTTTTGGGCCGCAAGAAGGGCGACGAGATTACGTACGAGGGTCCCACGGGCCGTGCTATGAGCTTTACGCTCGTTAAGGTTGGCTAGCTTATGTCCCAAGACCAGCAGGTGCAAGAGATTATCGACGACCCCATCGAGGTTCGTCGCAACAAGAGGCAGGCCATCATCGATGCAGGCGGCAGCGCTTACGCTGTCCGCTTTGATGTGACAGACCATTGCGCAGAACTCGAGGAGCGCTACGCAGATCTGGAAAACGGCGCCGAGACTTCAGACGAGGTTGCTGTCGCCGGCCGTATCATGGCCATCCGCAACCAGGGTAAGATCGCCTTCATCGTCTTGCGTGACTCTACAGCAGACATGCAGCTGTTCATCCGCATCAACAACGTGGGCGAGGAAGCCTTTGCGCAAATCAAAGACCTCGACATTGGAGACTGGATCGGTGCAAACGGCGTTGTCTTGCGCACACGCCGTGGCCAGCTGTCTGTGTCGCCCACCAAGGTGACGCTTCTGTCCAAGGGCCTGCGTCCCTTGCCCGAGAAGTTCCACGGCCTCGAAGACAAAGAGACCCGTTATCGCCAGCGCTATGTTGACCTCATCATGAACCAAGAGGTCAAAGACACCTTTACCAAGCGCTTCAAGATCGCCAGCGCCCTGCGCCGTTTTTGCGAGGATGAGGGCTACCTGGAGGTCGAGACCCCCATGCTGCACCCCATTATGGGCGGTGCCACGGCCAAACCCTTTACCGCGCACTTCAACGCGCTCGATACCGAGGTCTACCTGCGCGTGGCGCCAGAGCTCTATCTCAAGCGCCTGCTCGTAGGCGGCTTTGAGCGCGTGTTCGAGATGAACCGCTGTTTCCGCAACGAGGGCATGGACCTTACGCATAACCCGGAGTTCACTACGCTTGAAGCCTACTGTGCATACACAGATCTGCGCGGCATGATGGATTTCTGCGAGGGCGCCTTCCGTGCTGCCTGCCAGGCCGCCAACGGCTCTTTGCAGTGCACGTACCAAGGCCATGAGATCGACTTCTCGCAGCCTTTCCGCCGCGCCACGATGATCGAGCTCACCAGCGAGGCAGCCGGCGAGGACGTCTCCTTTGACCGCAGCCTTGAAGACCTGCAGGCGCTTGCAAAGAAAAACGGCGTCGAGGTTCAAGACAGCTGGGGCAAGGGCAAGCTCATCTCTGAGCTTTTCGAGGCTTTGGTTGAGGACAATATCGTGCAGCCCACCTTTGTGACCGAGCATCCGCTTGAGATCAGCCCGCTGGCCAAGAAGCTCGAAGACAACCCGCAGCTCACCGATCGCTATGAGCTCTTTATCTGCGGCCACGAGTACGCCAACGCCTTTAGCGAGCTTAACGACCCGGTCGATCAGGCCGAGCGCTTTGCCGCTCAGATGGAGGCCAAGGCTACCGGCGACGAGGAAGCCATGGATTACGACCAAGACTACATCCGCGCGCTCGAGTACGGCATGCCTCCTGCAGGCGGCATCGGTATCGGCATCGACCGCATGGTCATGCTCCTTACCGACAACCCGTCCATCCGCGATGTCTTGCTCTTCCCGCACATGCGCCCCGAAGTCATGTAAGGCTTGATCAAAGCTCGCATTCAAGGCGGCTCCGTTTGGGGCCGCCTTTGCTTTAGCAGGCAGATTTGACAGCGCGATCGCGTATCGCCAGCTGGTCTGTTATGTCATCTACCTGTAAACCCCCTAGCCGCAAGCGCGTTATACCCTTGAGGGAATTATTGGAGGTTTGTCTTATGTTTGAGAAATTCACCGACAAAGCCCGCAAGGTCTTTGTCTTGGCTCAAGACGAGGCCCATATGCTCGGTCGTCCTTATGTGGGCACCGAGCACTTCTTGTTGGGTCTCATCCGTGAGGGCGAGGGCATTGCGGCCAAGGCGCTGCAAAAGCTCGGCATCACCTACGAGAACTGCCTGCTTCAAGTCAGAGAGATCGACGAGCATGAGATGCCCGAGGCAGCCGGTCATGTTCCCTATACGCCGCGCGCCAAGCGTGTGATGGAGAGCGCTTACAGAGAAGCCCTCCAGATGGGGCAAAGCTTCATATCTACCGAGCATTTGCTCTTGGGTATCGTGCGCGAGGGCAACGGCGTCGCCATGCAGGCGCTTGAGCAGCTTGGAACCAACGCGCAAGATGTGCGTGCCGCTGTCGAGGAGCTCATGCGCGACATCCCTGCGCCTCAACCTGTTATGGACGGCGCGCAGCGCGGTGCTATGGGCGGCATGGGAAAGCGTCAGGAGTCGATGCTCAAGGAGTTCGCGACAGACCTCACCTCGCGTGCGGGCAGAGGCGAACTCGATCCTGTGATCGGCCGCGAGGCAGAGATCGAGCGCGTGATGCAGATCCTGTCGCGACGCACCAAGAACAACCCGCTGCTCATCGGCGAGCCCGGTGTTGGTAAGACGGCTATCGCGGAGGGGCTCGCTCAGCTTGTCTGCGACGGGCAGGTGCCCGACCTTTTGCGTGACAAGCGTATCTGCATGCTCGACGTGAGTGCGCTTGTTGCTGGCTCTAAGTATCGTGGAGAGTTCGAAGAGCGCCTCAAGCAGGTTGTCAAGGAAGTCAAAGAGAGGGGCGATGTCATCTTGTTCATAGACGAGATGCACACCCTGATCGGCGCCGGAAGCGCAGAGGGCTCCATCGATGCCGCAGCGATTCTCAAACCGCCTCTGTCGCGCGGAGAGATTCAAGTCATCGGCGCCACGACAACCGAGGAGTACCGCAAACATATAGAGAAGGATTCTGCACTCAACCGCCGTTTCCAGACAGTTCTTATCGAGGAACCCAGCTTGGAGCAGTCGTTGCAGATCCTTACGGGCTTGAGCGGCAACTACGAGGCGCACCATCGCGTCCATTACACAGATAAAGCCCTCCAAAGCGCTGTGAGCTTGTCGCGTCGCTACGTGCAAGACCGTTTTCTGCCCGATAAAGCCATCGATCTCATCGACGAGGCCGGCGCTCGCATGCGCATCAAGAACATGACGGTCCCAGCCGATGTGGCTAAGATATCCGATCGCCTCAAAGAGATTCGTCTCAAGAAAGAGGAGGCTATCGCACGCCAAGACTACGAGCGTGCGGCAATATATCGCGACCGCGAGAAGGAGCTGATCGCGCAGCGCGCTCAGCTCGAGGAGAAATGGCGCGAGGAGGCAGCCCTCAACGTCGCGACTATCGATGAGGAGCAGATTGCAGACGTCGTCTCAACGGCAACGGGCATTCCTGTCTCCAGCTTGACCGAGGCCGAAAGCGCCAAACTCTTGCGCATGGAATCTGTCCTCCATGAGCGCATCATCGGGCAAAATGAAGCCGTGGATGCCGTCTCCAAATCCATACGCCGCAGTCGTGCCGGCCTCAAAGACCCCAATCGCCCCATGGGAAGCTTCATCTTCTTGGGCCCCAGCGGTGTTGGCAAGACGGAGCTGTCCAAGGCGTTGGCGAGCTTCCTCTTTGACAGTGCGGATGCCATGATCTCTATCGATATGAGCGAGTACATGGAAAAGCACGCTGTGAGCCGTCTTATCGGCAGCCCTCCGGGATATGTTGGTCACGACGAGGGCGGCCAGCTTACCAAGGTCGTGCGCCAGCATCCCTACTCTGTCATTCTCTTTGACGAGATAGAAAAGGCCCATCCGGACGTCTTCAACGTCTTGCTGCAGATCTTGGAAGAAGGCCGCCTGACCGATTCCCAGGGACGCAAAGTCGACTTCCGCAACACGATCATCATCATGACCAGCAACGTCGGCGCCCGCGAGATCTCTAAAGACACTTCTTTGGGATTTGGTGGACTCAAGCAGGGTATGTCGGATACAGACATCCGCAAGTCTGTTATGGCAGAACTCAAAAAGCTCTTCCGCCCCGAGTTCCTCAACCGCGTAGACGACACCATCGTCTTCAAATCGCTTGAGGCAGACGAGATTCGCCAGATCGCAGAGCTCATGGTGGATGACTTGCGTCGCCGTCTTATCGCGCGCGGTATGGACATCACCCTCACAGACGCTGCATACGACTACATCGCCAAGGAGGGTACCGACGTCACAATGGGCGCCCGACCGCTACGTCGTGCAATCCAGCGTCTGATAGAAGACCCGCTGGCAGAAGAGCTTTTAGCTGGGCGCTTCAAAGAGGGCGATGTCATCGATGCAGATCTTGCCGATGACAAGATTGTCTTTGCAAAGGGGGAGGGCAGCCCAGAGCAGCTGCCGGCTCCTGCAAGGGGCCTTGACCAAGGTGGCTCTCCTCGCCGGCTTGCTTTGAGCGCATCATCGCAAGGTGGCATGCAAAGCAGCGGAGACGCTGCTGCAAACTAGGCTTGTAAGCGGGGCTGCATGCAGGTGCGGCTCCGCTTTTTTGTCTTATGGTGCCTGTTGCGGATATGTTTCGTCTGCCTGCGGTGATGAGTGCTAACATCCTCACCAATCAAAACTTGGAAGAGAGGTGTCGCCATGGGCGATGGCATTGCGGCCGGTACTATCGACAGCGTAGCGCAGCGACTCGACAGCCGTTTGAGAGAGCTACTCGGAGACGTGGCTTGTCATAAGGGCAGAGTGGACAAGAAAGCCTGCGCAGCCGCAGTGATCATGGCCGGAGGCAGCGGAGAGCGTTTTGGCAACGTGGGTGGCAAGCAGCTCTTCAAGCTCTTGGGAAAACCTTCCCTGACTTGGGCTGTCCAGGCTTTTGACGAGGCGGGCGATGTCGGCCAGATCGTGGTTGTCTGCCCGGATGAGCGCGCAGAGGAGTACCGACGCGTCGCCATCGACCCTTATGATTTTGTTACCCCCATCGCCTTTGCCTCTGCCGGAAGCATTCGCCAGGAATCTGCAATGAACGGCGTCGGCGCGGTGGATCCCATGTGGGATATCATCGTCGTCCACGATGGCGCGCGCCCTTTGGTTACGGTCGATCTGATCGACCGCACCATCTGCATGCTCAAAGGCGATTTGGATATCGACGGCGTCGTGGTGGGACATCCCTCTATCGACACTCTCAAGGTCGTTGATGACAAAAACATCGTGGGCACACCCGACCGCAACATGTTCTGGGTTGCCCAAACGCCCCAGGCCTTCAGGTCGTCCTTCTTGCGTCGCGCTTATACGACGGCAATGTACGAGGGCTTTGTGGGAACAGACGACTCCTCGCTTGTGGAGCGTATGGGAGGCGTCGTCGACATGATCGACGGTCCGCGCGATAACTTCAAGATCACCGTCCCAGAAGACGTGGCCCCTGCCGTTGCCGCCTTGGCAGGACGCATCGCCATGCGCGCGGAGGCGTAGGGATGCAGCGCATAGGGCTGGGTTACGACGTTCATGCATTTGCTCAAGGTCGCAAGCTCATCATCGGGGGCGTGGACATCCCTTATGGCAAGGGCCTCGACGGGCACAGCGACGCCGATGTCTTGGTGCATGCCATCATGGACGCTTTGGTCGGAGCGTTGCGCGCAGGCGATATAGGCAAGCTCTTTCCCGATACAGATCCCGCATACAAGGGCGCAGACAGCATCAAACTGCTTGAGCAGGTGGGCAATCTCGTGCGTGAGCAAGGATGGAGCATCGTTGATATCGACAGCGTCCTCATGATTCAGGAGCCTAAGATGTCGCCTCATCGCGAGCAGATGAGGCTCAATATCGCAAAAGCCCTGCAGATCCCTGTCGATAACATCGGTGTCAAGGCAACCACAACGGAGTGGTTGGGTTACGAAGGCCGCGGGGAGGGTGTGAGCGCCCAAGCCGTTGCACTGCTAGAACGCTAGATGTGGCATTAACCGCACGCAGGACGTGAATCTTGTTGTGCCTTGCCTCATCGGAGACGTCCTTTGCGTTTGAGGCGCTGTTATTTGATCTTGCCTTCTGCAGACTGCTTGCCCGCGGATAACTAACTATAGAGAGCGGCAGGATGGAGCTGCGTCTTGTGCAGCCCGCACAGCCTGGTGCCGTTAACCTTTCTATAGCAAAGCACTCGGTATCGCGGCTGCCTGCGATAAGATGTTGAGCACGTTTATAACCAGCCGGGAGTCATTATGCTGATCTACAACACCCAGACACGCCGCAAAGAAGAGCTTGTCTGCCGCGAGCCAGGCAAAGTGAGCATGTACGTCTGCGGCCCTACCGTCTACAACCGCATCCATATCGGCAATGCGCGCACTTTTATCTCCTTCGACGTCATCCGCCGTTACTTGGAGTGGAGCGGCTACGAGGTTACCTTTGTTCAAAACGTGACCGACGTCGACGACAAGATCATCAAGAAAGCCAACGAGGAGGGGCGCTCGGCTGCAGATGTCGCCGCCCAGTACACGCAGGCTTTTATCGAGGATATGCGCCGTGCGGGCGTTAAGGACCCCACGGTTCGCCCCAAGGCGACCCAAGAGATCGACGCCATGATCGAGCTTGTCCAAACCTTGATCGACGAAGGCCATGCCTACGAGGCCCAAGGCGACGTCTACTTTGCCGTGCGCAGCTATCCTAGCTACGGCAAGCTGTCCGGCCGTGATATCGACGAGGCCCAAGGCGGCCACAGGGAGCTGCGTGCCGACGGCCAAGGGCTCGAGGACCGCAAGCGCGATCCTTTGGATTTTGCTTTGTGGAAGTCTGCCAAACCCGGCGAGCCCAGTTGGGATAGCCCCTGGGGTCAAGGGCGCCCCGGTTGGCATATCGAATGCTCGGCGATGAGCCATAAGTACCTTGGGCTTCCCTTTGACATCCATGGCGGCGGCGGAGACCTGGTGTTTCCGCACCATGAAAACGAGATGGCCCAATCAGAGGCTGCTTATAAGACGACTTTTGCCAACTACTGGATGCACACCGGCATGCTGCAGATCGCCAATGCAGATACCGGCGAAGTCGAGAAGATGTCCAAGAGCCTCAACAACTTCTTGCTTCTTAACGAGGCGCTTGACATCGTGCGCCCCGAGGCCTTGCGTATGCTCATGCTACAGACCCACTACCGCAGCCCGCTTGTCTTTGGCGATACGCGCCTGGCAGAGTCCGATGCCGCGCTCACGCGCATAGAGACAGCTGTTAAAAACGCCGATTGGCTTGTCTCGACAGCGCAAGGCGAGGTTTCTGCGATAGACGTTGCGGCTTTGCAAACGGCAACCAAGGCGGCGCGCGACGGCTTTGTTCGTGCCATGGACGACGACTTCAACGCGCCCGAGGCACTTGGCTGCGTCTTCACGTTGGTGGGAGAGCTCAATAGCTCTGTCGCAGGCAAGACGCTTTCACAATCTGATGCGGATGCGGTGGCTGCAGCGCGCGATGCTATCGTTGACCTCATGGGTTGCTTTGGCATCGATGTTGTTGCTGCTGCAGGGGATGAATCAGACGCATATCCCGATGAGGTGCTTGGCCTTGCTGCAGATATCGCCGGTTACGACGGCGCCAGCAAAGCCGATGCCGTGCAGGCTTTGCTTGATGCACGCGCGCAAGCGCGCAAAGACAAAAACTGGTCTGTGGCCGACGGCGTGCGTGACGGCCTTGCCGGCCTTGGCTTTACGATCGAGGATACCGCCCAGGGAGCAAGGGTGAGCTATGGCGCCTAGAAGACCAAAGGCAAAGCCTGCTGCAAAACCTTCGCGTGATCAACGCTCACAGAGCTCAAAGGCCAAGTCGACTGCAGCATCAGGCAGGGGCACTCAAGCGCAATATGGCAAAGGCCAGCAGCGCCAAGAGCGTAGCTGCCGTGATGGAGCGCAATCCCGCCCGCGTAGGCAAGCACAGCAGCGCTCCTACGGAAAGCTGCAGCTTAAGACGGGGGAGGACGTCTCTATCCTAGAGGGGCGGCATGCCTTCGAAGAGGCTATGCAGACCGGGGCGGCGATAGAAGCGCTCTATATCTCTGATGCGTTTGGTATCGACGATCCCATTGTCGCTTTGGCTAACCAGGCAAGAAAAGACGGCGTCAAGGTTCATACGGTGGATTCGAGCAAGCTCGACGCGTATTCCTCCCACGGCGCGCATCAAGGTGTGATCGCCCAGCTCAAACCATATAGGTATGCGTCTTTAAGGGAGCTCGTCGATGCAGCCGCCGGTAAAGAGAACGCGCTTATCATCGCGACCGACCATGTGACCGATGCCGGCAACTTTGGGGCGATCGCCCGCAGTGCCGAGGTCGTGGGCGCATGCGGCATGCTCATCCCCAATAAGAGAAACGCCCGCGTGAACACCGCGGCTTACAAGACCAGTGCGGGTGCTGTCATGCATCTGCCGATTGCCATGGAGGCAAACCTTGCCCGCAGCCTGAGCGCTCTCAAAGACGAGGGCTTTTGGATCGTGGGTGCCAGCGAGCATGCCCAAGACGTTATCTGGGATGCCCCGCTGTCTGGACGCGTGTGCTTGGTCATGGGCAACGAGGCCGAAGGGCTAAGTCGTCTTACACTTGAGGCATGCGACGTCTTGGTCAAGCTTCCGCAGGCAGGAAAAGTCGAGTCCCTTAACGTAGCTCAGGCCACGTGCGCCATTGCCTACGAGTGGGCACGCCAAAGCAGGCAAGCTTAGGGCTGGGTGCAGACATATGCCCATGGATAGAAAAGCGGTCTTGCTGGTGGACGGCTATAACGTCATCCGCAATAACAGCCGTTATTCCGAGCTCGGGGCAGATTACGAGTCTGCAAGCGCATGGAACAAAGCCCGCGAGGCAGTGATAAACGACGCCGCCCTCATGGCAAAGAGCACCTTCGAGCGCTGCGTAGTGGTCTTTGATGCCGCTGGAAACAAGAAGTCCAAGGGAAAGCCCATGCGCGTGTGCGGCATAGAGGTCGTGTTCTCTCCAGCTGGCGTGAGCGCAGATACTGTTATAGAGCGTTTGGCGCATGACGCCAGGGAGGCCGGACGCGAGGTCGTGGTTGTTTCTTCGGACTTCACCATCCAGTCCACTGTCTTTGGCGGCGGCGTGACCAGGATGTCGGCTTCCGGTTTTTCTACAGCGAGCGATGACCTGGAAGACGAGTGGCACGACAGCGCCTGCAAAGTGGGCAACACCATGAAAAACACCGTCGCCGGCCGCATCGATCCAGACGTCGCGCAAAGACTAAATGCATTTGTCAGAGGAAAAGGCGATTTGTAGTGCTACACTAGCGCGACGCTGAGAACGTGCCAGTGTAGCTCTAACGGTAGAGCAGCGCACTTGTAATGCGATGGTTGCGGGTTCGAATCCTGCCACTGGCACCAGCAGCGTAGCTTTCCCGTTGCGCGAGAGCACATGATGCCCTTTGCAAAAGCAACCTGATTCATTTGTAAAACACGGTTGACATGCGATTTGCAAACATGTATTATTCTCGACCGCTGCGCAGGAAGTTTCGGATATTTCTAGCTCTTGAGTCAGAAAAAATTCGAAAAATTTCTCGCAGGAGGCAACTTGAAAGTGTTATAAAATAGGTTTCCGTTGTGTGAAATGGGCGTGTGCCCGAGTGGCTAAAGGGGACGGGCTGTAAACCCGTTGGCTATGCCTACCTTGGTTCGAATCCAAGCGCGCCCACCATTTCGCCTGTGTAGCTCAGGGGTAGAGCACTTCCTTGGTAAGGAAGAGGCCATCGGTTCAAATCCGATCACAGGCTCCATTGTTAAAATCGGGACCCTCTTCAGTGGGTCCTGTTTTATATCTGGCGGCGTAGCTCAGTTGGTTAGAGCGCACGGTTCATACCCGTGTTGTCATAGGTTCGAGTCCCATCGCCGCTACCAGATTTTATCCGGCCGCCCAAACTGGGCGGCCGCAAGTATAATCCTAGCTATGTCGCTTCCGCTTCCCGCGGGGGCGCGGAATGCGTAAGCAAATAAGGAGGAATGATGGCAAAGGAAAAGTTCGAGCGCACTAAGCCGCATGTCAACATTGGTACTATTGGTCACGTTGACCATGGCAAGACCACTTTGACTGCTGCAATCTCCAAAACCCTGTCCAGCAACGACGGTTCTCATGGTTCTGCTACCGCAGACTTCACTGCATTCGAGGACATCGACAAGGCCCCCGAAGAGCGTGAGCGCGGTATTACGATCTCCATTGCTCACATCGAGTATCAGACCGACAAGCGTCACTACGCACACGTTGACTGCCCCGGCCATGCTGACTACGTCAAGAACATGATCACCGGTGCTGCTCAGATGGACGGCGCTATCCTGGTTATCGCTGCTACCGACGGCCCGATGGCTCAGACCCGCGAGCACATCCTGCTGGCCCGCCAGGTCGGCGTTCCCTACATCGTCGTCTTCCTGAACAAGTGCGACATGGTCGAGGACGAGGAGCTCATCGAGCTCGTCGAGATGGAAGTCACCGAGCTTCTCGAGTCCTATGGCTTCGAGGATTGCCCCATCATCAAGGGTTCTGCTCTCAAGGCCCTCGAGGGCGACAAAGAGTGGCAGGACAAGATCTGGGAGCTCATGGACACCGTCGACGAGTACATCCCCACTCCCGAGCGCGCTACCGACAAGCCCTTCCTGATGGCTATCGAGGACGTCTTCACCATCACCGGCCGTGGCACCGTTGCTACCGGTCGTGTTGAGCGTGGCACCATCCACATGAACGACGAGGTCGAGATCCTCGGCATCCGCGAGACCCAGAAGACCGTCGTCACCGGCGTCGAGATGTTCCGCAAGATTCTGGATCAGGCCGAGGCTGGCGACAACGTCGGTATCCTGCTCCGCGGCACCAAGCGCGAGGACATCGAGCGCGGCCAGGTCATCTGCAAGCCCGGTTCTGTGACTCCTCACACCAAGTTCGAGGGTCAGATCTACGTTCTGACCAAGGACGAGGGCGGCCGTCACACCCCGTTCTTCACCAACTATCGTCCCCAGTTCTACTTCCGTACCACCGACATCACTGGTACCGTTGTTCTGCCTGAGGGCGTCGAGATGGTCATGCCTGGCGACAACGTCACCATCACTGGCGAGCTGATCCACCCGATCGCTATGGAAGAGGGCCTCAAGTTCGCTATCCGCGAGGGTGGCCGTACCGTCGGCTCTGGTCGAGTCACCACCATCATCGAGTAAATTACTCGTTGATCGCTTAAGCGCAGATTCACAGTCCGACGGCGCAAGCCGTCGGACTTGTGTGCGCAAGTAGGAGGATAAATATGCGTACTTTGGTTACCCTTGCCTGCACCGAGTGCAAGCGTCGTAACTATACGACCAAAAAGAACAAGCAGAACAATCCTGAGCGCATCGAGCTCAAGAAGTACTGCCGCTGGTGTGGTCATCACACCCTGCACAAGGAAACCCGCTAAGCTATAACACTTAGAAGGTTGCTTGAACAGGCCAGTAGCTCCAATTGGTAGAGCGTCGGTCTCCAAAACCGAATGTTGCGGGTTCGAGTCCTGCCTGGCCTGCCAGTCCTTTCATGTCGAGCTTTATGGCTCGACATTTGATATGACGGCTTAATAGCCTAAACGCACGAAATGGATGAACATGGCAAAGAAGAAAGACAACAAGAAGGCCCAGGAGAAGAAGGGCAAGAACGGCAAGGCCGCTAAGCCTAGCTTGATGACTCGCATCAAGGATTACTTCAAGGCCGTTAAGTCCGAGATGAAGCGCGTTGTTTGGCCTACTCGTTCCGAGTTGATCAACGCAAGCCTCATCGTTGTTGGTGCCTTGATCTTCTTTGGCGTGTTTATCGCTATCATCGACAACATCGTCCTGATTCCGCTCGAGGCCCTGGGCAATCTGGGTAAGTAGGGGAGAGGATAGATTATGTCTAAGAAATGGTACGTGCTCCACACTTACTCTGGTTACGAGAACAAGGTCAAGACCAACATCGAGCATCTCGTCAAGCTCAAGGGCTTGGACAAGGTCATCTACGAGGTCTTGATTCCCACCGAGGAAGTCACCGAGCTCAAAGAGGGTGGCAAACGCGTCACCACAGAGAAGAAGGTGTTTCCCGGTTACGTCTTGATTCGCATGGATCTTGACAAGGATAAAAGCGTTTGGGGCGCCGTTCGCAACACTGCCGGTGTCACAGGCTTTGTTGGCAGCGAAGGCCAGCCCGTGCCCCTGACTCGCGAGGAGTTCGCAAAGATCACCAAGCGCGTCAACCCCAAGGAGACCGTCCGCAAGACCACGACAGACCTCACCGAGGGCATGTCCATCAAGGTCGTCAGCGGCCCCTTGGCAGATTTCGACGGCACTGTGTCCGAAGTCAACGCAGACGCGGGCAAGGTCAAAGTGCTCGTCTCCATCTTTGGTCGCGAGACTCCGGTCGAGCTCAGCTTCGACCAGGTGGCCAAGATCTAAATTTGGAAGAACTCACGCCTTGGTGCCTCTCATGTGGGAGAGGGCTTCTCGCCAAAGCGTGTTTTCTATAGATGCAATAAAGGCATGTCTGCAAGCTTGGGGCTTGCAGACGACACGAATAGGATTAGAAACATGGCAAAGGAAATCGAAGGCTACATCAAGCTTCAGATCCCTGCTGGCCAGGCTAACCCGGCTCCCCCGGTTGGTCCTGCCCTGGGCGCAAAGGGTGTCAACATCATGCAGTTCTGCCAGGCGTTCAACGCTGCTACGCAGGACAAGATGGGCACCATCGTCCCGGTCGAAATCACCGTTTACGATGACAAGACCTTTGACTTCGTCTGCAAGACTCCTCCCGCAGCTTTCCTTATCAAGAAGGCTTTGGGCATCGAGAGCGCTGCTGCAAACTCCCTCACGGACGTTGCCGGCACTCTCACCCAGGCTCAGCTGACCGAGATCGCAGAGACCAAGATGCCGGACCTCAACGCAAACGACATCGAGGCCGCTAAGAAGATCGTTGCCGGCACTGCCCGCTCTATGGGCGTCAAGATCGCCGAGTAGCAAAAGGCTTTTCGCGGGGATTGCCCCGCATAAGACAAGTGGAAGGGCTCGCCGCCCGCTATTACCACAGGAGGTAATGAAATGGCTAAGCACGGCAAGAAATATATCGAGGCATTTGCAAAGGTGACCGAGGAGTCCTACGCTCCGCTGGCTGCTATCAAGCTCGCTCAGGAGATCTCCTTTGCCAACTACGACGAGACCGTCGAGGCTCACTTCCGCCTGGGCATCGACACCCGTCAGGCAGACCAGCAGGTCCGCGGCTCCATCTCTTTGCCCAACGGCACTGGTAAGACTGTCCGCGTGGCTGTCTTTGCCGAGGGCGAGAAGGCCAAAGAGGCTCAGGCTGCTGGCGCAGACATCGTCGGTTCTGACGACCTCGTTGCCGATATCCAGAAGGGCGAGATCAACTTTGACGCCGCAGTCGCTACCCCGGACATGATGTCCAAGGTTGGCCGTCTGGGCAAGATCCTCGGCCCCCGCAACCTGATGCCCAACCCCAAGCTGGGCACCGTCACCATGGACGTTACCAAGGCTGTTAACGAGCTCAAGGGTGGCAAGGTCGAGTACCGTGCAGACCGCTACGGCATCTGCCACTGCATCATCGGTAAGAAGTCCTTTGCTGCTGAGGCTCTGGCCGAGAACTACGGTGCTCTTTACGACGAGATTCTGCGCGTCAAGCCCTCTTCTTCTAAGGGCAAGTACGTCAAGTCCGTCTCCATCTCCACCACCATGGGCCCTGGCGTCCCCGTTGACGACTCCGTCAAGCGCGGCTACACCGAGGCCTAAGCCCAGCTGTTCATCAGCGCTAAAAACGGCTCCGCAAATGCGGGGCCGTTTTTTTGTTTGCAGGACAACTGTGATGCTTTGCTTAAGATGCTTGCCAAGCGGTAACGTAAAATTTCTTTCGCAAATTGACAGCTGAATACATCCAGATAGGAACGAACATGGCCCCATGCCATCGGTATTATTTGAAACGACCAAGAACCAAATAA
>CAVAPV010000021.1:0-33234 GCA_963590525.1 Agathobacter rectalis | reverse complement strand
GAAGAATCTGTATGTGGTCCCCATTTGAGCATTTGACAACGGATATGAACGATTTGGGGGCATTGCGTGTCGGATATGAACGATTTGATGTGCTAAGGCTGGGTTAGCGTTTTGTGAGCATCTCTCTGACCTGCGGTTTTGCATCGAGCTTGCTGTACAGGCGGTGCGGGATGATGTTCAAATCGTTCATATCCGGCTTTTCATGTGCTTTAATCGTTCATATCTGGTTTCGATGCGCGTCTCAATGAGATCGTTTCGTTTGTTCTCCAGTCGTCGCAGTTCTTATACGGGGCAGTTTCTTGGACAGAGATTAATTACGTACACTTTCAGAGAGATAAATGCTCCGCTCGATAACTAGAATAAAGGCATAGCTGATGACAACGGATAAAGAACAATCCGCGTGCTAGAGCAATGTGGCATTGTTGTTTGTCTAGTGGAAAAAGGACGCTAAAGGAGGTCTGGCGATGAGGGTATCAGATGGTTTTAAGGGTGCAATTGGAGCCATGCTGGCCTGGCTTCTTTCAAAAGCACTAGGCGTCGTGCTCTTTATTGCTTTTGTGATGTTTTGCGTCGCGTTCTTTGACTAAGAAGCGCTATAGCGCTATAGCGATGGGTGTTTTACCTAGGGATTTTGTGATTGGTTCCCGCTTCCCCCTCGTATGCTGCGCGTATCTCGTCGAGGTAGGCGCAGTAATCTGCCCGCAGCGACGCTGGCTCTTCAATGACGATCTTGGTCCCAAAGGTGGCAAGCCAGCCATAAAACGTAGGCGCCTTCATGACGCAGGCGTTTACGATGGCATAGCTGCCATCTTGCGACGGGGTTGACTCGACGTCTTTTCCAAAACGGTCGATCACGGCGCTCATCACGCTCGTATCCACGCGCAACGTGACCTCTACCGGCTCGCCAGAAAACATCCCAAAGACGCGCTGCTGGAACTTGGAGACGTCAAAGCTGCTGATCTTGCCGTTAGTCGTGGCTTCGATATCTGTGACCTCTATAGAGCGCATGCGGTCCAAGCGGTACGTCGTAAAGTCGTCGTGTCCATCGTCAAAGGCGATGAGGTAGTAGAAATCATCCATGTACATGAGCTGAACAGGGGTCACTACGTAGGGCTCGCCATCGTGTTGCAAGACAGCTTCTTTGCTCGCGTTGTACTTGAAGTAGTTAAAGCTGATTTTGGTGCCGCTTATCAGCGCACGATGAACAGCGTCGAGGTTGTAGAAGACAGACTCGTTTTGGTTGTGGATGCGCCCCTCTACGTAGATCTTCTTGGAAAGCTCACCGGCTAGATGCTTGCCGCCAAGCGCTCCTATCTGCTTGATGAGGGTCTTGGATTTGCGTTGCGTGAGAAACTTGGAGGACTGCACGGCATCTGCCAATAACAGCAGCTCCGTCTCTTGAAACTCGCGCTCTACCAGCGAATACGAGGTGTTGATACCCTGCTTGAACGCCACGATGTCGTACCCAAAGTCCTGCAGGTGCTTTATGTCGTCGTAAAAGGTCTTGCGCTCCACTTTGATGTCATGGGCAGCAAGCTTTGCGGTGAGCTGCGCGCGGGTGAGGCTGTGCTCTGCATCGGTTTCTTCTTTGAGGATCTTTAAGAGATAGAAGAGCTTGAGCTTTTGGTTGTCTGATGCCATCGGCGGCCTCCCTCTGCGTTGCGCAAAGCGTTCTTTAATGCAATGTAACAGCCGCGCGCACTCCAAGCAATTGGAAGGTGAGAGCTTTTTTGGACTTGAGGACGACTTGAGGGGCAACGAGAGAGCGACGTAAGATTGATTCGAGGGGCGACTTAAGGGGCAACGCGAGAGCGATGTAAGGCTGATTCGAGGGGCGACTTGAGAGACAACGTGAGGGCGACGCAAGGAGAGAGGGACCCAATGCCTTGCAGCAAAGTAAGGACTCGCATCTTATGCACTGCATCGCAAGCCTGCTGTTCTCATCGCGCCGCATCATCCGGTCCTCTTTGTCCATGACGTTTGGGCAACGCGCATGCCGCTTACAACCTAGCTTCTTGACAGGTTAATGTCTGCGCATTACATATGAACAATCATTCATATGTTATTCATGACCTTGTGTCATTGCATTCTATTTGCTTGGGATGCGCGAGAATTGGGGCAACTGATTATATGGCTACGCAGATGTTTGACATCACCGGGATGACCTGCGCCGCATGCAGCGCGCGTGTGGAGAAAGCAGCGCTATCTGTCGAGGGCGTTGACGCTGCGGCTGTCAACCTCCTCAAGAACTCGATGAAGGTTACCTATAGCGGCGATAGCGCGGTCGTGGATGCGATTTGCGCAGCTGTCGATAAGGTCGGTTACGGTGCCACGCCGCAAAATGCCGCTGGTCAAGCAGGCGCGCCATCTGCTGCGCCCAAGCGTCCTCAAAACGACGCCGCCGCAGCAGCCAAAGAGATTCGCAACCGCTTTATCATCAGCTGCATCTTTACCGTGCCGCTGTTCTATCTGTCCATGGGCCACATGTTTGGCTGGCCTCTGCCGCAAGCCGTGCATGAGGACACCGGGGTCATGGGCCTTGCCCTCACAGAGTTCCTTTTGCTTTTGCCCGTTGTCTACGTGAATTTTCGCTACTTCACGGTGGGCTTCAAGACGCTTTTTCACGGTGCCCCTACCATGGACACGCTCATCGCGCTGGGCTCTACCGCCAGCACGGTCTACGGCATCGCCGCGATGTATCGCATTGGCGCGGCTTTGGGGGCGCAGGACTCGTCTATGGCGCACATGGCAGCCATGGACCTCTACTTTGAGAGCGCGGCGATGATCCTTACCCTCATCACGCTGGGCAAATGGTTTGAGGCACGCGCCAAGGGCCACACGACAGATGCCATCACGGCGCTTATGGACCTTGCTCCCAAGACAGCGCTGCGTCTAAGCGATGACGGCAGCCAGGAGGAAGTGCCCGTTGAGCAGCTGCAGGTTGGGGATGTCGTCGCCGTCAAGGCGGGGATGAGCGTCCCTGCCGACGGACGCATCCTCACCGGATATGGCACCTTGGATGAAAGCGCGCTCACGGGTGAGAGCATCCCTGTGGACAAGGCCCAAGGCGACGAGGTGACGGGCGCTACGGTCAACACGACGGGTTACTTTACGATGCAGGTCACGCGCATCGGCCAAGACACTGCTTTGGCGCAGATCATCAAGCTCGTGGACGAGGCGACGGGCACCAAGCCCCCCATCCAGCGCCTGGCCGATAAGATCAGCTCGGTGTTTGTCCCCGTGGTCATCTGCATCGCCATCGCTGTCTTTGTGCTGTGGTTGGTCATCAGCGGCGGCGATATCGCGCGCGCCGTCAACTTTGGCATCAGCGTGCTGGTCATCAGCTGCCCGTGCGCCTTGGGGCTTGCAACGCCCACGGCCATCATGGTGGGAACCGGCAGGGGCGCCTCCAGCGGCATCTTGATCAAGAGCGCGCAAACGCTCGAGAACGCCCATGACATAAGCTGCGTGGTCTTTGACAAGACGGGCACCATCACCAAGGGCGCTCCCGAGGTGACCGACGTCCTGCCCGCCGATGGCGTTACATCAGACGAGCTTGTGCAGGTGGCTGCCAGCATCGAGGCCAAAAGCGAGCATCCGCTGGCAAAGGCTATCGTCCAATATGCGGCCGGCAACTCCGTCAAGCCCATGGCCGTGCAGGCGTTTGAGCAAGTGCCCGGCCAAGGTCTTGCTGCCCGTTTGGCAGGGCAGGAGGTGCTTGCCGGCAACGCCAAGATGATGGCCGAGCGCGGTGTGGATATCGCAGCTTTTGTAGATGCCGCGCAAGCGCTTTCTGACGATGGAAAGACGCCGTTGTTTATCGCCTATGCGCAAAGCCTGGCCGGTGTTGTGGCTGTGGCAGACGCCGTTAAGCCCACAAGCGCCGAGGCAATCGCCGCGCTTAAAGCGGCGGGCATCCGCACGGTCATGCTCACAGGCGACAGCAAGCGTACGGCTGCCGCAATCCAGCGCAAGGTGGGCGTGGACGAGGTAATAGCAGGCGTGCTGCCGCAGGGCAAAGAGGAGCAGATCCGCCTGCTTCAAGAAGAAGGCGGCAAGGTGGCGATGGTGGGCGATGGCATAAACGATGCGCCGGCGCTTGCGCGTGCGGATATCGGCATCGCCATCGGCGCGGGCACCGACGTTGCCATAGAGAGCGCCGACATGGTGCTCATGCGCAGCGACCTCAAAGACGTTTGCGCCGCCATCGATCTTTCGAGCGCTACGCTGCGTCGCATCAAATGGGGGCTTTTCTGGGCGCTCATCTACAATGTCATCTGCATTCCCGTTGCGGCCGGTTTGCTGAGCCCCGTGGGCTTTGTGCTCAACCCGATGATCGCTGCGGCGTGCATGAGCCTTTCCAGTGTCACCGTTGTTCTCAACGCCTTGACGCTGCGCAAATGGAGGCCGGCATCTGCTTAAGGTGGCCGGCAATCTATCTGGTAAACCTGTGGCTTTGACTGCCGCGTTTTGAGAGCGGGGCAAGCTTGCCCCGTACGTAGAAAGGAACATGAACCATGGCGCTTTTTGGATCGCTTCCCACCACCAAACTTGACGTTACCGGCATGCATTGCGAGAAATGCGTTGCCCGCGTCAAAGACGCGCTCGAGGCCATCGACGGCGTGACCGGCGCTGATGTCGACCTTGCCTCTAACAGCGCCGTTGTCACCGGCGATGTAGACGCCGCCGCGATGATCGCCGCCGTCGAGGCGCTAGGCTTTGGCGCTTCTGTAGCTTAGGGGGTTTGCAAGCTATCTGCCCTGATGCGGCGTATAGTTGGACCCTAGACAATCGATACGCTGCTTTTGGGGAGGCAGAAAATGAAGCTAGAGGACTGCATCTACGACGGCAAGGGCGATTTCAAGATTGGCAAATGCCCTACCAACGCCCACATCGACAAAGCACAGCGCGCCAAATACGAGGAGCTCACCGCCCAAAACACCGCGCGCATGGCACAACTGCAAGACAAACTCTACGCCGAGGCAAAAGAGGGCGTTGTCGTCTTGTTCCAGGCTATGGACGCCGCGGGCAAGGACTCTACCATCAAGCGCGTCATGAGCGGCGTGAACCCGCAGGGCGTCGTGGTAGAGAACTTCAAGCAGCCCTCAAAAGAGGAGCTTGCCCACAGCTTTATGTGGCGCGTCTTCAAGGCCATGCCCGCGCGCGGCTACATTGGGCTGTTTAACCGCTCGTATTACGAAGACGTGCTCGTCGTGCGCGTGCACAACATGCAAAAGGGCTACAACATGCCCAAGCGCTGCACCGATATGTCCGATGACGAGTTCTTTGACAAGCGCCTCAACTACATCAACCTGTTTGAGGAGTACCTGCACGACAACGGCCTGCGCGTGGTCAAGATCTTCTTGAACGTGGGCAAAGACGAGCAAAAGAAGCGCTTTTTGGCGCGCATCGACGACCCTGCAAAGAACTGGAAGTTCTCAGAAAGCGACATCAAAGAGCGCGCTTTATGGGACAAATACCAAGACGCTTACGAGAAAGCTATCAACGCCACGGGTACCAAGCAGGCCCCGTGGTACGTGATCCCCGCCGATCAAAAGTGGTACGCGCGTTATCTGGTAAGCGAGGCTATCGTCAAGGTGCTCGAGGACATAGACCCGCAATATCCCGATATGCCCAGCGAGCAAAAAGCCAAACTAACTGCATATCGCGACGCCTTGACCTCAAAATAGGCGCCGTTTGACGGTAGAATACATGTTTGACGATTTTTAGCGTTTACTGACGTCAGGGTGGCAATCCTGGCGTCGCATGCAAAGGAAACAGGCTTATGGCATACAAAAGACTCGGCGACCTTCTTATAGAGGCGGGGCTCATCACGCAAGAGCAGCTCTCGTCTGCACTCGTGTCGCAGCGTGAATCCCATCGCCGTCTGGGCGACGAGCTCATCGCCTTGGGCATCATCTCCGAGACAGAGCTCATAGAGGCTTTGTGCCAGCAGTTGGGCATCGACTACATAGACCTCACCAACGTCATCTTGCCGGCAGAGCTCACGCAGGTCATCCCCAAAAACATCGCCCGCAAGTTTGACATGGTTCCTGTGCGCGCCACGCATGACGAGGTCTACGTGGCTATGGCAGACCCGATGAACTTCATCGCCCAGGAGGAGGCGCGCGCAGCGTCGCGTCGCCGCGTCATCCCCATGGTCTCGCACCGCACGGCCATCGAGCGCGCCATCATGCAGCTCTACGGCAACGAGGGCGCCGCCCGCGCTATAGAGGAGATGCGCAGCGAGCAGCTCGCCGCCAACCCCGATGCCGGCCAGGCAAACGTCGCCGCCAACATCATCGGTGGCGATGACGAGGCTCAAAGCGCGCCCACCATCCGCCTGGTCAACTCCATCATCGAACGCGCCACGACCGAGCGCGCAAGCGATATCCACCTCGAGCCGCGCGAGGGCGACATGCAGGTGCGCATGCGCGTTGACGGCATCATGCGCAACGTCTTGACCGTTCCGCGCGATCTGCAAGGCGCTGTCATCAGCCGCCTCAAGATCATGGGCTCCATGAACATCGCCGAGCACCGCGTCCCGCAAGACGGCCGCGCCAACGTGCGCATCAAGAACAAAGACGTCGACTTGCGCCTATCCACGCTTCCCACCATCTACGGAGAAAGCGTCGTCATCCGCTTGCTGGACAAGTCCTCGTCCCTTCTAAGCCCGCAAGGCATCGGCCTTTCCGGCAGCAACTACGACAAGTACCGCAGCCTTGTGGACGCCTCCAACGGCGTGATCTTGATCACCGGCCCCACCGGCAGCGGCAAGTCCTCCACGATGTACACCATGATCTTGGAGCGCAACACAGAAGAAGTTAAGCTCATCACGCTCGAAGACCCCGTGGAGTACAACATCGACGGTGTCAACCAAGTGCAGATCAACGAGAAATCAGGTATGACCTTTGCCTCTGGTCTGCGCTCTATTCTGCGCCAAGACCCAGACGTCATCGCCGTGGGAGAGATCCGCGACAGCGAGACCGCAGAGATCGCCATGCGCGCCGCAATCACGGGTCACTTGGTCTTCTCCACCATCCACACTTACGACGCTGCCAGCGCGGTAGACCGCCTGCTCGACATCGACGTGGCGCCCTACCTCATCGCATCTGGTCTGCGCGGCGTCATCAGCCAGCGCCTGGTGCGCACCATCTGCCCCAACTGCCGAGAGCAATACGAGCCTGACCAGCGCACGCTCGATCTTTTGGGCGTCAAGCCGGGCGATATGACCTTCTATCACGGTGCAGGCTGCACAGAGTGCGCGCATACCGGTTACCGCGGCCGCACCGCCGTGTTCGAGTTCCTCGCTGTGGATTCCAAGATGCGCTCTGTTATCAGCAAGGGCGCAGATCGCGCTGCTGTGCGTGCATGCCTCGAGCAAACGCCCGGCTACCAATCCTTGCCGCAGTCGTGCATACAGCTTGTGGCACAGGGTATTACCACGCCCGACGAGGTCGCCCGTATCATCAACACCATAGACTAGGGGATACGCACATGATCAGCGCTGATAAGATAGTCGATCTTGCCCATGAGGCAGGCGCCTCCGACGTCCACTTTGTCTGCGGCCTGCCCGTCAAGTTTCGCATCCACGGCCAGCTCGTCAACGGCGGTGTTTGCGATGACGCACCGCTGACGCATGACGACTGCGAGAGCTTGGCGCGCGAGCTTGCCGGCGCCGATTACGAGGACATCTCTACTATAGGGGAGTGGGACGGCGCAGACACCATCGCCGGCGTGCGCGTGCGTATCAATCTCTTTAGAAGCCAGGGCGATTGCAACGCGGCCCTGCGTCTCTTGTCCGACAAGATCCCCGCGCTGTCGTCTTTGGGCCTGCCCCCTGCGGTTATGGACTTTCCCAGCATCCAGCGCGGCATCGTGCTCGTTACGGGCGAGACCGGATCGGGTAAGTCGACCACTCTCGCTGCTCTTATCGATGCGATCAACCATACGCGCACAGAGAACATCATCACGATGGAAGACCCTGTGGAGTACATCTACACGCCGGATAAATGTGCCATCAGCCAGCGTCAGATCGGCACCGATAGCCTGAGCTACTCAAATGCGCTGCGCGCCGTCTTGCGCGAGGACCCAGACATTATCCTCATCGGCGAGATGCGCGACCTCGACACCATCCAAACAGCGCTTACCGCAGCAGAGACCGGCCACTTTGTCTTGGCAACGCTGCATACCAACTCTGCTGCAGATTCTATCGACCGTATGGTCGACGTGTTTCCCGCGGGTTTGCAGCGCCAGATCCGCATGCAGCTCTCCACTACGCTCAAAGCCGTGCTCTCCCAGCAGCTCGTCCCGCGTGAGGACGGTACGGGGCGCGCTTTGGCCGCCGAGCTCATGGTCGTGACCCCGGCTATCCGCAATCTCATCCGCGAGGGCAAGACCCCGCAGGTCGTCAACGCCATCGCCACGAGCGCAGATGTTGGCTGCATCACCATGGACAACGCACTGCTGCGCCTGTACCGTGACCGCACCATCAGCGCAAAGACGGCCATAGAGGCCGCTCATGATCAAGATTACGTAACCAAGAACACCCGCGGCTTTTAAGCAGATAACAGCCGCAACGTTAGCGCCTGCCGCCAAGGCAGGCACCGCGAGCATTAAGGATTTTGCAACATGGCAGTCTTCAAGTACGAGGGAACCACCGCATCGGGGCAGTTTGCCACCGGCGTCGTAGAAGCTTTTGACGAGATGGAGGCTCTTGGCAAAGCGCGCCAGGAGTGCCATATCGTCTCCAAGCTCACCGCCGTGCACGAGTCTCCCAGCTTCCTTAAGGCAGAGATCGGATCTGGCAAGATCAAGGTGAAGTCCATCTCTTTGATGTGCTCGCAGTTTTCTACCATCATGTCTGCCGGCATGAGCATCTCACACTGCGTCGAGCTCGTGGCCATGCAGACCTCCGATAAACAGCTCGCCGCCATCCTCAAAGAGGTGGCTGCCGATGTAGAGACCGGCCACAGCTTGGCAGATTCCTTCCAGCACAAGGGCGGCTCCAAGCTCCCGGTGATCTTTTACGAGACGGTGCGTGCGGGCGAGCTTGCAGGCTCTTTGGACAAGAGCTTCAAGACGCTCGAGGAGTACTTTGACAAGAAGGCAAAAAGCAAGGCCAAGCTTGTCAGCACGCTTATCTATCCTTCTTTTGTCGTCTTGCTGGCAATCGTCGTCGTCATCGTGATGATGGTCGCCGTTGTGCCCACGTTCAAAGAGATCTTGGGCGACCTCGACGCCGAGATGCCGCTCATGACGCAGATTCTTATCGATGTGAGCGATTTCTTTGCCGCGCATTGGATCAAGATCGTTGCGGTGATCGCCGTGCTGATCGTGGCCTTCATGCTCTGGAAGCGCAGCAACGCCGGTGCGGCAAAGTGGGCGCAGATGAAGCTCAAGATGCCCGTTGTGGGCAAGATCAGTGTTGCCAGCAACTCTGCAACCTTTGCCAGCACTATGTCGCTGCTTTTGGGCTGCGGCCTTCCCATGACCCAGACCGTAGAGGTGACCAGCAAGGTCATGCCCAACTACGCCATGGCAACGGCCACCAACCTCATGGTGCAGCGCCTGGAAGAGGGTCGTCGCCTGGCCGATTGCATGCGCGAGATTCCCGCCATGCCCTCTACCCTTGTGGATATGGCGGCAGTGGGCGAGGAGACCGGCTCTGTGGAGGAGACGCTCTCTGTCATGGGTACGTTCTACGATAACGAGACCAACCGCCTCACCCAAGACGCTGTCTCCAAGCTCGAGCCTGCGGTGCTCGTCTTTGTCGCGCTCTTTGCCGGATACATCGTCATCGCGCTTTACGTTGCGATGTTCTCTATGTATTCGGCGATGTAGGGGAGTTGGGCCCTGCGTGCCTTGCGGCACGCAGCAATACGTCGCGCCTAGCGGCGCGACCGGGCGGGCAGGGGAGAGCATTGCTCTCCCGCGTAGGTTGCTATGACTTGCAGGGGCCAAGAACCCCTGCTCATCCTGCTTTCATCCCTTTGCCTTTATCGTAGGTTGTCGATGCGCAACGAGATGGCGTTTCTGCCGCTCAAAGCGGTGCGGGAATAATACAATGAACACTAATTATGTTCTCGCGCCACAGGGCGCTTATCGATAGCACGAGGTTTTTGTTTTGGGACGATTCAAGGGCGGTTTTAAGGAAAACTTAAAACGCAAGGCGCAATGCCTGCAAAGCGAGCGCGGCTTCTCTTTGGCAGAGGTGCTCGCTACTGTTGCCATCTTGGTCATCCTGTTTGCGCTTGTTGCTATCAACGTCGTCAACTGGCAAGCGTCCATCCGTCAAAAGGAGATGGACTCCAAGGCCCAAACCATCTACGTCACCGCCCAAGAGCAGATGTCGACCATCATGGCTGCGGGCCAAGAGAGCTTGCTGCAACCGCTTGGCAAAGGCGGAACTCAAGGCAACGGCGTGACGCTGTTTCCCGGTGTGCCCGCAGATAGCGGCCTGGGCGATAACGAAGAGGTAGAGGTCGACTCTATTGCCTATGTGACCTCGCAGGATCTTGATACTCAGCTTGCAGATGATAATTCTGCTGTCCACGCGCTTTTCTACAGCGGCAACTTGGACGAGGATTTGCTGCATCATAATTGGGTTATCGAGTACGACTACACGAACCTCACTGTCTATGCCGTCTTCTATAGCGAAGACGATACCTATAACTGCGCTACGGGTTACAGCCCAGATGCCGATAACGATTACAACGCAAATTACCGTGACTACAATATACGTCTCAAAAACACGCGCGGTCATGTGGGCTATCACAACGGCGCTGGCTCTACCGGCAGCAACTCCTATGAGCTCAATCCCACTATCGTCGTCACTAACGGCGAGGAGCTTACTGCCCAGATCAAATGCACGGCTCCCAGCCTTGCGGCTCGCAACCTTGTCTTCAAGGTGACAGTAGAAGATGAGTTTGGTCACAGGTATGCCAAGTACTACACCTTTGGCAATACATTTACCCCTGGCTCTGGTGACACTCTCGACATCAGCAGGGATGTTTGGAATACCAACACCTCGACCTCTCTGCGTGATCAATATGGCGATGTAGCTCTTAAGCGCGGCATGATCTACGAGCTTGACCTTACGCTGGACTCCCTCATAAAGTCGGATTGGCGCTTTAGCAAGCTCTACGGCTCTAACAGTGGCCACGGCAACTCGAACCTAGTCGAGGGCGCCAACCTGAGCGTCTCGGTAGAGGTGTTCTGCCCTGATAATCAGCAGGTCACGCATGCTATTGCCACGACGTCTACAACAAGCAACCCGTACCCCAACAACTCGCTGTATGGTGATCAAGACGGCGGCACGCATATCAACTACAAAGGCGCTGCTGTTGTCATCGCTGATAAGGGCACCGCAAACATCTCTTGCGGACGCCACCTGCAAAACCTCGATGCTTCTTCCAATATTGGCGAGGGCGTGACAAGCGCATCGTTGGGCTCTTCTACGGTCGATTTTGGCAATCTCAAGAACGCCGATGAGAACGACTGGATCAGTACGTACGGCAAAATCGCAGGTTCGTCTACAGACGATAGCGGTGATCAAAAAGCAAGCACGTACTTTAATGGCACGGGAACAAACGGCCTGCCGCTGTTCAAGCCTATCCAAAACTCCAGCTTGACTAAGCTCGACGGCAAGTCTGTATCGGCTGCGGGCGATGTTGCAGCCTACGGAGTGATATCCGGCCTCAACATCGATATAGCTGCAGATGAAGATACCGATGCTCCCGCTGCTGGTTTGTTTGCCGGCTCAAGCGCCGCAAATCTCTCCCTTGCAAACCTCAGGCTTTCCGGCGCTAAGGTAAGCGGCGGCGATAGCGCGTCTGCCGGTGTGCTCGTGGGCCAGCTTGCGGGCGGCAACAGCGTGAATATCGACAACTGCCAGGTCTATTTGCAGCAGCAGACAGACTTTACCGCTGGAGACAAAGATGCTTACAAGACCGTCTGGGTCAAGGGCTCGGTTGCCGGTGGCTTGGTAGGTACCGTTACGGATGGCTCAAGCCTCACCATCAACAGGAGCTCGGCCTCTACGGTCATAGGAGACAAGACGCTCGTCACTGCAGACGATGGCAGCACCGTCAGTAGCTCTGTGGTCGCTGGCGGTTTGGTGGGCAGCGTTGAGAGCGGCAACGTTAATGTTAACGCCAGCTACGCGGACTGCTATCTCTACGGCAAAGACACCGCCGGCCTCGTGGGCACGGTGGCAGACGGCGCAAACGTGACTTTGACCAACGCATATGCTGCGGGCTTCATGGCTGCCACTCATCAGACGGCTGGCTTGGCAGGCGGCGCGGTGACGGACGCCTCTGCCAAGTGTTACACGGCCATGAGCACGCTTGATAAGAACAAGGCCACCTCTAGCATCACTACCACCAGCGGCGCTGCTGATGGAAAGTTCATGGTCGCCAACCAAGGAAACGCCAAGGCGATATTGAGCTATCTCAACAACGGCAGCAGCGAGTTCACGCTCGACCAAAGCTCTCAGAGCGCCCCCTACAACTTGATGGGCCAAGCGCTTAACTCTTATGAGTGGCCTACCGTCACAGACCTGCGTCATTACGGTGACTGGGTCGCGGGTTTTGAAGAGGGCGCACTGGTCTATTACGAGGAGTATCAACGCGGAACCTCGGGGGGCTCCTACTACGGATTCCATGGCGCAAACGTCGAGTCCACCCTCGATAGCAGAGCGTCAGATGATGACAGCTCCATCCACGTTGTGGGTGACGGCTACGGCGTTGTCTACTTGCAGGACCAAAAGCCAACTTCTCAGATCACCGTCACGGTAACCAATCCTAACGGCAATGGCGCCGTAGGCACGGTGACCATTAATCCAAATACCGCCACTTGCTATACGGTGACTGGCACCGATGGCACCAAGTATGTGGTCTACCCGCTTGACAAAGACGTCGTCAACACCGCAACGGTCAACAACAACGGCTACTACCTCAAGGCACAGATCACGCATGAGGAGTCTGGCTCTACTGCAGACCCTGTCTACTACGCTTTTAATCCGCATTTTGCCAAGACGGTCAAAAAGCTTGCCAGCCAAAGCGACTTCCCGGTTATCAGCGATGACCCGCTGGTCGAGGTCCGCACGGCGCGCCAGCTGTACAACCTGAGCGCGTACTATAACGAGTACTTCAAAATCACAGAAAGCGGCATTGCCAAGGGCAAGCAGATCAGCTTTACCCAGGGCCGCAACATAGACTACGAAGAGTACAAGTGGGGTACCTACACTACCCTTAGCTCGTCGAAATACAGTGACGGCGTAACGCAAACCCCCATAGGGGCCAGCGCAAGCGTGCCGTTTAAAGACATCTACGATGGCAACAACTACGAGATCACCAACGTGGGCTTTACTTCTACTGCCGATGAGCAGCTTGCGGGCATGTTTGGGTGCGTGGGCAGCAACGGCCAGGTTAGAAACACCGTGCTGCGCGTCAACTACAGCCCAAATAAAACCAATAAGTACAGTGTGAGCTACAACGTTAAGAGCGAGAACCTGAGCAATGTCTCCCTTGGCGTCTTGGCAGGCAAGAACGAGGGCAGGATCTCCAACTGCGCAGTTTCTGGCTACTACATTGCAGGTTCCAAGGGCACGTTGCACGTCTACAAGAACAGCAAGGTGGATGTAGGCGGCTTGGTGGGTGCCAACAGCGGCACGATCCGCAACTGCTCGGCCGATACGCCCAAACTCGATCTCTCTCTGCAATATGCCACCGTTAACGCCGGCGGCTTTGTGGGCAAAAACGCAAGTGGCGGCAAGATCCAAGATTCCTATGCCGTTGGTGCCATCGCTATCAAAGAATCCAAAGAGAGCACCGTCTCTATGGCGGGTTTTGCCGGCAAGAACGAAAGCCAGATAAGCTCGAGTTACTGCGCCACAGCGCTTACGGCATCCGGTAGTGATACGACGCTTGCGGCGTTTGCCCCCAAGGGCGGCAGCGTCAAGAGCTGCTATTACCTGGATGGCGGCACTTACTCTTACATCGGCAAGATGTACGCCTACCTCTTTGATGCAACAGATACCGCCGGCACCAGGGCCACCTACCAGACCATGCAAGAGAAGGCGTCTTCTGCCAAGGTGACCGTTGCCAACAGCTTGAACCATCCCAACACCGCGTCCGAGAAAGACGGCTTGAACATCGCCTATCCCTTTGCCGGTACCGTCAAAGACTCGGACGGCTCGCGCGTGCACTACGGCGACTGGCCGGTGGAGGAGTCCATGGGCTCTTTGGGCGTCTTCTACTGGGAGAAAGAGACCGGCAACAACGGCGGCTACCATATGACCTACCTTGGCACCGAGTTCGATGACAGCGGTAGCCTCAACCCCGTCAAGGGCACTACGTTGTGCACGGCCCATGACGACGGCGGCATCATCACCGAGTACGGCTACGGTTACTACGTTGCCAAGGGCGAGCAAGACTCCCTTAAGGCGACGTGGAGCGATATCTCCACGAGCGGAGACGTTGTCAACACCACTGCATCCCTTGACCTGGCTTCCCAGATGAACAGCGAGTCTGTCTCGTCTGGATCGAGCTACCAGTATGTCTTCTACGCCTACACCACGCAGACTGACAAGGCGGCGGGCGATGGCGAGGACTATATCTACTTGAGTGGTGGCTCCGATGTGCAAAACGGCTCTTTGACCTTGAGCTACAAGGCGGCTTCAAGCAATAAGACGCAGACCTACAAGTACACCGTGTCACCGTTCTTTGGTAACGCCATGAGCGTCGATAGCGTTGCGGGCAGTACCCCTGCAAGCAAGAGCTACTTGGTAGAAGACGAGAGCGGTTACCAGGCAGACTTCACCGGTAACGAGCCTGGCAAGTCTCAGACCACGCTCAGCGGCAGCACGGTTACGGCCGGCAATGCCTACGAGGTGCGCTCTGTTGACCAGCTGCAGTACATCAACTGGAACGGTACGAGCAAAAGCGCAAATGATCTGATTACAAGCAGCAATTACAAGCAGTTCAACTACTTGCCTTATGCAAACGCCACAGGTCAGACCAAGAAGGGCAAGAGCATTGTCGATACCAAGGTTTGGAACTCTCGTGTCGAGCGTTTTTGGACTCAGACCCATGACGCAGAGCCTGTTGGAGAACAGAATTTCACACCTATTGCTGGCACGCTCGAGTCCTCTTCTTACGGCTCTTACAACGCGGTTATGTACGCTTGGTTTGGTGCTACGTACAACGGCCAAAGCTATACGGTAAAGAACCTCGACATATCAACCACCAGCTTTAATGTCGGCTTGTTTGGCACGACTGTTGGCGCCAGCTTGAGCAACATCATCATGTACGGCGATTCCGGATCTATTCACACGATCAAGCGTGATGCTGGCGGCAGCAAAACCGGTGCATACAGCATTGGTGGCTTGGTGGGCGTTGCCTATGATTACGACACGACTAATCCCTCTACTATCCAAAACTGTGCCATTTCTGGCTATACCATTAACGATAGCAGTGACAACCAACTTGGTTTGGGCGAGATCAATATCGGCGGCTTGGTTGGCGTCTCTAACACCAACCTGACCAGGTGCTCTGCAGTGACCGATATAGAGCTTAATGAGGAGAGCCTGTTTGCATATGGGAAAGCAGCTGCATATGGTGTTTTTGTCCGCGTCGGCGGTTTGACGGGCGCAACGCAAGCGACGCTCAATAATTGCTACTCGGGCGGGTCTCTTTCCATTTCCAAGGCGATGCAGAACAACGCGATCAAATTTACTGAAAACTATAATAAATATCAGATTTACGTAGGTGGAATTGCCGGCAGCGGCTTTACCAGCAACTATATGAATTTCACAAATAACAGCGGTGTTTTGGACGGAAGCCCCGTTGTTAAGAACTGCTATACCTATTTTGACTTCCCTACTGCAAGCTTTGGCGATAACACGGGCAATAGCGGAAAGTTCCTGGTCTCCTTTGCAACTGTTAGCATCTCAGACCGCGTTGGAGCTGCATATGACAGCGTAAAGGCGACCATAGATAACTGCTATTACTATGCCCCCAACACACAGGGAAGAACAAACTTCCAGTCAGTCTACAACGGCAGCAATTCCGGTCGCACCAGCGGCACCCCCATTGCCATGTCTTATGCCGATATGGCCGATGCCACTGCCTTTGCTGCCAAGCTCAACGGCAACCAGGGCGATATCTGGGGTCAGGTAACCACTGTCGACCAAAACCAGGTGGAGATCGACGGCAAGTACAGCTTCCCCTCAAGCAGCGTGCTCGAGGGCAAGAACTACCCGTTCCCCACGGTGTTGCATCAAAACGACCTCACCTTTGGCAGCTACAGCTCGCCTGTTGAGGTAAACGTCCATTACGGAGACTGGCCCATTAACGATTCTCACTGGGCGCTTGGCCGCGATAGCGTTGACATCTTTGCGGATATGGACGAGGCAACAAGCACTGCAGATGATCCGTGGACGTATAAGACGGCCGAGCTACGCGTCAAAGGCGACGACATAACAACTCTTAATAACGCGCTTGCAAGAGGCGACGCGGCAGTAAAGACCCTGTTTACGTTTAATAACGGGCAGGGGAGCATCTATGCTGCCACTAGCAGCCTTGTGGACATCGACAGCGTGACGTTGTTGCAAGCTGCAACAAGCGATGACGGCTACGCTATTTACGATGTCAAGTTCAAGATCAAGCAAGACGGTGTGGTAAACGTGCGCTTTAACGGCAAAGAGTTTGCCACCTTTGCTTTGCAGATCACGGCAGACCTAGAGGTGAGCGCTGCGCTGAGCAGCGGGGACGACCCCGATGTGTTTGATCAAGAGACCAACACGCTCAAGATACCTGTGGATACCCAAAAGAAGCTCAATCTCATCAGCACATGCGCTGCAACAGATGCCGCCGGCAACAAGCTCAGGGATTACAGCGTACGTACAACCTGGAGCGCCGACCCAACTATCGATCCAGACGGTGCTTCTAGCGCAGATTACAACGGCACCAACCTCAACACCATCAAGACGGCTATGACTGTGCTCCGCGCTATGAGCGAGGCCTCCACGGTGACCACCACCGCCGCGTATGTGTATCACACGAGCGAAGGCGGCAAGACTTATACCAAGGACTTGGTCATCAACGTGACCGGCCCTGATGTGGTGGGTCTCTCCAACGGTACGGTCTTTAACGAGGCGCCTACAGCCGCCACGGGAACAGCGCTTACAGGCGTGGATACCAAATACGACCAGGGCTCTCAACCCAGCTTTGCCTTGGACGGAACCACGAGCAATATGTTCCTCTATGCCTCCGCTTCTTCTGGCTATCTGTCTAACCTTGATGTGGCCAGGAGCGCGGTTTCTATTACAGACATCACCATCGACGGAACAGCTGGCTACAAAAACGGCGAGTACGACAAAGACAAGCAGTACTACATCAACATAGGTGGGGATGTCACTACCGATGCAGATGCCCGCTTTAACTATCTCTCTGGCCTCTTGAGCTTTAACGGCGATGAAGCTGATAAACCTAACAAGGACATCACCGTCAAGCTCACCTTTAGCGATGGCCATGTGCTGCAGACCTCTATAGAGAGCAAGAACATCCCTGTCCTCAAAAAGGTGACGCTCAACTTTTATGCCAATGGCAATGCTGTTGCTCAGCCCCAGACCGCTACAGAGATCCAGGTTGCCGGCGCGACCTATATCTTGGAGAAGCCCTCGGTGCGTTTTAGCGATACAAGCTCTACGCAAAAAGGCGAGCTCGATTTGGCCTTTGACTATTGGGAACTTGCTAGCAGCATGACTCGCTACGATATTGGCAAAACATACAAAGTCATCGACCAAGACGTGACCTTTAACGCAGTTTGGAAGCACAAGCTGAGCTTTAGGGTTGTCAATCAGAGCGTGGCAGATGCCTACGTGGGTGCCGATGGAGCGCAGCTAAGCGACCTCTCTACTGCGATGAGCACTGCCGCTGCCAAGGCCAAGACCTCTAATAACTGCGAGTTTGCCGGTTGGTATGACTCTGCAGATAACGATGCTACGCAGGTCTTTGATGCAGATGGAAACCTTGTTGACAGCGGCTATGACGGCACCAGTTTGGATATCGATGCAGCTGGAAACGTGAGCATGGATGCGGATGTAACCCTCTATGCCAAGTGGTATTGCTGGGAGCAGGTGGACAGCTTGCAAGATGGCGAGCAGTATGTCTTTGCCAGCAGTGTTACCACGGGTGCCGCAAAGGTCTTTGGCGCTGGAAGCAAGACTTTTACGAACGAGTATCGCTCATGGGGGGTAAAGTACACAAACTATACCAACGTGTCCGATGCCGATGTGTATGTGACCAAGGCTGGCAATAATGGCAAAGCGCGCATCCTTGCTGCAGTAGACGATAGAGCTGTGTGGACTGCTGCCTACCGTTCTTCTTACTGGGATTCCTATTACTCGATTGCCAACAAAGCAACGAGCGATTATCTTTCCTATGTCACTTCAAGCAGAAACTCTAAGAGTTACTACGTGGGTTTGTTAAGTGCCACAAGTGATGATTCCTCAAACGATTTTGATGTTAACGGAGGCGTGCTTCAAACGTCGGACTCCCGCTATGTTAACTACGACGCCTCAGGCAACGATACCGTGCTCTTTGCTAATAATTCCAAGAGCAATTACGTCTATGCCTATGGCAAGGCGCTTACCGATGACCCTGGCGATATCGTGATTTCCGGCCAGTACCTTATCGCTGTGCTCGACGGTAACGGTGGCTACAAGGTCTTGAGCGCAGCAGACAGCGGCGACAAGAACAGCGAGGTCGTCAGTTACGACGGTGGCTCCCAGCTTAATATAACCAACAGGCAGGTATGGACCTTTGACCCCAAAGATGAAGCCGGCGATGAGTATTCCGTCACTTTTGTTGACGGCAAGAGCAACGTGCAAAGTCTTGATATTGGCAATGCCAAAGGTGATAACAGCAGCAATATTGTCCATTACGGCAAGACCAACGGCACTTACTTGAAGATAGAGAACATGGGGTCCAACCAGTTTTATATATCTGTCTACAACCGCTCCAACAAACTCGAGGGGTATCTGGTCTACGATGCGACCCTGGGCTGGACCTCTACGACAGACAAGAGCAAAGCCACCTTACTGAGCCTTATCCAGTACACGGGTAAATAGATAAAGGGTTACTACTTTGATTGAGCGTTTACGACATAAGCTAGCCGACGAGGGCGGGATGACCATCCTCATGGCGCTCTTTGCCTTTTTGGTTGCGGCCATGGTGGCTGCAGTCATCCTGGCCGCTGCCATGAGCTCTATGCGCCAAGCCAAAGACAACCAGCAGCATCAGCAGGATATGCTCATCTTACAGTCTGCCGGAGAGCTCATAGAGCGCGAGATGCTTTCAACCAAGGTCACAATCCAAGATGTGGCTACCTATAAAGACAACGGCGATGCCAAAGACCCAACTGCGCGCACCGTCTCAACTGATTCCGACACTTTGTTTGCCGATCAGGTTTGCGACGCAGCAAGGCAACTCTATCCGCTTGCCAGCGATACACCTGTAGATGATTTTGTATCTGGAACCTCGAAGGTCACTGTTACAGCCGGGGACTTTAGTCAAGATGTCGACGTTAAGTTTGTCTTCAAGAAGGCTGCAGCTGACGACGCTAAGAGCGAATATCTTATCTTTACGCTTACTACCAAGGGGTCGGATGCAGATAGTAATCATTCGCTTATTGTCGAATTCCGTGAACCTACAACAGAATCATCGACAGTAGATGAAGTGAATCGCAAAGGCGTCAAAACCAAGAGCACGACGACTAAGACTTTGTCATGGCAAACCCTTACCTACAAGCGCGTTGGCGGTGATGAGTAATGCTGTTGGCTAAACTAAAACACCGCATCCGCTCTGCTGCATGCGACACTAGGGGAGAGACGCTTGTCGAAACCTTGGTCTCTGTGCTCATCGTTGCCGCGTGCGTGCTTATGCTCTCTACGGCCATCGTTACCGCGGCTAATATCAACGCCAAAGCTCAGCAAAACCTCGCCACGGTGGACGAGGCTGCAACAGGTGCGGGCAATGACGACGGTGTAGTTAATGACGAACCCGATGTGACCGTGACCTTCACGGATTCAAACGGTGACGATTCTGATGTTGAAGACATAAAGGGCAAGAGCTACACCATCAAAGAGGATGGTCAAGACGTCCATACCTATTACTACTTTGACGCTAAGGCAGGTGACTAGAGCATGATTAGGTTGATCGCTCATAAGCTCTCGTCATGGACTGCTTGTGCTTGTGCTGCTACTGATCGTAGTGGCCAGACATCGGAGGCTGCGTCCGCACACAGTCGCAAGACAGCAACAGATGCCCTGCGCGCTCAAGGTGGATTCACGCTCACCGAGGTGCTCGCCACGGTGATTGTCGTGGGTCTTGTCTCGGTGATGATGGCCGGTGGCATCATGCTTGCCAACAAACATTTTGCCTCGTCCATGGCACGCTCTCAGGCGCAGCAGCTCTACACGACCCTTGCTCAAACCCTCGATAGCGACCTGCGTTATGTTGGCAACACGGATAGCGATTATGGAGAAGACGGCGATGGGAGCATTCACTTCAAATCCCACAGGCATGGTGCCGAGATCGATGATGCCAACTATCTATACCTCAAGACGTTGGACGACAAAGGCGCAGTCCAGACCATGGACACTTACGGCCAGCTCGCTTTATGCACAAGAGACGAAGGGACCAAAAACCGCCTTTTGGGTAAGGGCGCCTACAACAACGGTCTCGTGGCTAGGGTTGACTCTCTCAAGTACAACAAGGACATCGACTGCTTTGTCATCAAGATGTCCGTCGCGCGCTCGAGCGATACAGCCAATCCCATCATCGATGCCAAAGAGTTCACTATCAAGGCTCTCAATTATTCTGGAGGCACAGGGAGTAGCGATGGCAATGGGTAGAAAAATGCTCAGAGGCTTCCCGCAAAGCCTAGTTGTTTGATAATCGGCTGCCTGTGTAGGGGACAGGCAGCAATGGGTGGTAGAATTTGCCATTACGCAAAGAAAGGCAAGTCATATGGCAAGTAACGCAACGCGCGCAAAGCGCGTCAAACCAATAACGGGCGTCGACATCGGCACCAGCTCGCTCAAGCTGGTGGACTTTGACGGCACCAAGATCACCGATGCACGCATTGTCTCTATGCCAGACAACCTGATGCGCGACGGGCATATCGTCTCTTCAGAGATGCTCTCGCAGGTTTTGCGCGAGGCTAAGCCGGCACATAAAGACTGTGCGCTCATGCTCTATTCTTCTATCTGCTATGCGCGCCGCGTGCTCATGCCCGCTATGGGCGTCAAAGAGCTCAAGCTCAACTTGCCCTACGAGTTCCAAGACTTTGTGCATGACAACGGCGATGACTACCGCTTTGACTACGCACTGCTCGAGATGATCAACGACGAGGCTGGCAACCCCAAAGAGATGGACCTTTTGGCTGCCATGGTTACCAACAACGTCATGGACCAGTTTGTCCAGTGCTTCAAGAAGGCGGGCTTAAGGCTCAAGGCTGCTGCGCCAGACGTCATGGCCTTTGCCAACATCATCCGCACCTCGCCTTTCCCGCAAGATGATTTTTGCTTTGTCAACATCGGCTCGACCAGCACCAGGGTCTACCTCTATCCCAAGGGGCGCTTTGAGGTTGTGCGCAACATAGAGTTTGGCAGCGACAAGATCGCCGCGGCAGTTGCCCGTGCAAAAAACATCGAGCAAAACCTCGCACGTATTTATCTGGCTACCAACCACGAGGGCTGCTTGGACCTGCCGGAGGCCATCGAGGTCTACGATGCCTTTGCCACAGAGATCCAGCGCATCGTCAACTTCTTTGGCTTCAACTACCGCGACAGCTCTCTGGAGCGCATCTACTACGGCGGCACCGCGTGCAATATCTCGCAGCTCATGGATGTTTTGGCTGCCAACGTGAGCGTGCCTTTGTACGGCGTGACGACGCTTCTTGACTGTACAGACAGTGTTGACCGCGATGTCTTGCTGCGTTGTCCTGTTGCTGCCGGAATGACTTTGGCGTAAGGGGGCCTGCCATGTTTGATTCTCTCACCGCAAAAGCCAAGACCCTGACGCGCAAGGTCTCTTCTGGCAACGTTGAATACCCCACAAAGACCACCATCAACCTCGTGGTAACGGACGAAGAAGCCGCTCCTGCCACGCCGGTTACCGTTGTGGCGTTTGCCGTGGTCATGGTTCTCATCATCCTGTTTGCCAAGTTTGGCGTCGTAGATATGCTGAGCGCGGCAAGCAGCGCTTCGTCGCAGGTTTCCTCTTTGCAGTCGCAGGTGGCTCAGCTGCAAGAGACTAACTCCCAATACTCGTCGCTTAAAGAGGAGTTGGAGCAGTATGCCATCCCCGGTGCAAGCGAGGAGGAGGCAACCTTTGCCAGCCGCGAGCAGGCGCTCAAGGTTGCCCAAATCGTCTCTGGCTTGGGTGGCCAGCTGCAAAGCGTGACGCTTTCCGGCAACACGGTGCAGATCCAGCTGGGCAACACCACACTGGGCACGGTGACCGAGGTCGTCGATAAGATCAATGCGTACGACTGGGTGCAAAGCGCCCAGCCCAACACCGCTGGCAACAGCGATGACTCCAAGAAGGTAACCGCCACTATCACCGTCGAGTTGGTGCCTTCGGCTGCAGGGCAGGCAAGCTCTGACTCTGCGCAGAGCGCTAGCACCGCAGACGACAGCGCAGAAGGGGAGGAGTAGCCCATGGATCGCGCTTTTACCACACGCGAGAAAGTCCTGATGCTCATCTTGTCGGTGATCATCTTGGCCTGTGCTTACTATCTGCTGGTCTTTTCTCCCTCTCAAGAGGCTATCAACAGCTCCAAGACGCAGGTCTCTCAGCTCGAAAACGAGCTCATGGTCGACGAGGCCATGGCTTTGCAGGTACAGAACATGCAAGCAGAGCTCGAGCAGAAGAAGGCCAGCGGCCAGCGCGTCAAAGAAACGCTCGAGTACGACTCCACGGCTGTCATCATGCGTGAGCTCAACAACATCATGGCCGGTACTAGCACTTACTCTTTGAGCTTTGCCGATGCCGAAGCTTCTGAGGATGGCTCTATGGTCCGCCATAGCGTAAGCGTCGACTTCACGGCAAAGAGCTACACGGCTGCAAAGCGCGTTATAGAGGAGCTGGTCAACAACAAGTACACCAGTCTGGTCACAGACTTCTCTATCACGGCGCAAGACGACAGCGGCAAGGCCTCGGCTACTGCCACCATCGTCTACTTTGAGAGCAACTAAGGCGTCAGGGCGGCTTTGCGCATGGGTTTTGCAGAACTCGCAGCTTTGATGCCTGTTTGGGCGGTCTTTGCGACCGCCCTCGTCTTTGTTTTGGGCTGCTGCATGGGCAGCTTTATGAACTGCATGGCCTGGCGCATCGTCCATGATGAGGATTGGACGCGCGGGCGTAGCCACTGCGCCGTTTGCAACCACGAGCTAGGCGCGCTCGACCTGATCCCCGTGGCAAGCTGGCTTGCCCTCAAAGGACGCTGCCGCTACTGCAAAGAACCCATAGCGGTGCGCTATACGGTGGCCGAACTTGTCTTGGGCATCTACTTTGCAAGCATCTTTGTTGCCTTTGGCATCAGCGTCCAGGCGTTTGCCCTCATGGCATTGGGCTGTCTGCTGCTGGGGCTGTCTTTGGTGGATCTGGACTCGATGATCATCCCCAACGGCTTTGTTGTTGCGGCCATCGTCGTTTGGGTAGCTATGGTTGCCGCGCAGTATGCGCTTGGCGGCCTTGCAAGCGGCAACTCCGGTGCGTTGGGCACCATGTGGCTCGGCGCGTTTGGAGGCAGCGCGCTTGCCGCTACCGTTGCAGACGGGCTGGCTGGCGCGTTTGGCGTGTCGTTGCTGGTCTTGGTGGTTGGCGCTGTGTTCTCTAAGGCAGCGGGCAAAAGCGGCATGGGTATGGGTGATATCAAGCTCTTCTTTGCCGTTGGCCTGTATCTGGGCCTTGGCTGCGCAGTGCTCAACATGTTCTTGAGCTGCGTTATCGGCCTCGTCTTTGCCCTGATTGCCGGCAAGAAGAAGCAGTTTCCCTTTGGGCCCTCTATCGCCATAGGCACTTGGGTGACTCTCTTGGCGGGCCCTTTGATCTTGACGGCTTATCTCTCGCTTTTCTAGCAACCTCGGCCTTCTGGCGGCTTTGCCCTTTGGGCTCCACGCGCCTTGCTCTTGCAGCTGGTGATGATCGCTCGCGCTTGTTCGTGCCGCACGCGGCCCTCGCTCGCGGTTTTGGGTCGCGCCAGCTCTTGCGGTGTGTTGCCTGCGCTTGCAGCATCGGGCTGCACTGGCTTTTGCGCTGCGCAGGCTTGCGCCCTTCAGGTTTCTGTTTGCCCACAAAAGACCGCTTTTGCTTGCAGCATGCTGCTAAACCTCGGATACTTGCGGATTACTAAAATTTGAGAGAATAAGGAAACATACTGCATGCTAGAAGAAGAGGTAGCGCCCATAGAAGGCGAGGATAAGATCTACACAGAGAAAGAAGTTGCCAACCACGGCAACGAGCGCACGATGCGCATGGGCAGCGCATCCGTCCCCAAGCTGCTCTTGGAGTTTGCCGTGCCCTCCATTGCGGGCATGTTGGTCAACGGCGCCTACAGCGTTATATCGGCCGCTTTCTTGGGCCAGGCGGTAGGTGAGCTGGGCCTTGCCGTCACCACGGCGGCGTTTCCCATCGCTATCGTGTTCATGGCCTTTGCGATGCTCGTCGGCAATGGTGGCAACGCCTTGGCGGCTTTGAGGCTTGGTCAGGGGCGCCGCGACGGCGCAGAGCTTGCCTTGGGCAACACCGTTACCCTCGCGATCATCATCGCCGCTGTCATCGCCGTGATGGCTAACATCAGCCCTTGCATGGAGGCGCTGCTCACGCTTTCTAGCGCCACTGCCTCTGCCGATATCCACGATGCGACGCGTACCTACATCTGGATCTTGTCCATGGGCGTCATCTTCCAGATCATCGGTATGGGCGTCAACAACTTTATCCGCACTGCCGGCGCACCTAATCGCGCCTTGCTCACCATGGTCGTGGGCGCCGTTGGCTGCATCGGCTTCAACTATCTCTTTGTCATGGTCTTGGGTTGGGGCATCCCCGGCTCTGCCGCGGCTACGCTTTGCGGCCAGGCGCTCTCTTTTGCCAGCGTCCTTTGGTACTTTGTCAAGACGCCCAACGTACCCATCAAGCTGCGTGTACGCTACATGGGCCTTAAGGGTGCCGTTGTCAAAGATATCGTGAGCTTGGGTACGGCCAGCTTCTTGCTGCAGGTTGCTGCTTGCATCTCCACCACCGTCGTCAACATGCAGCTCGTCAAATACGGTGCTCTCAGCCCCTTGGGCGCGCAAAACGCCATGGCGGCCATCGGCGTCGTCAACCGCCTTGCCGCTATTGCCGTCATGCCTATCATCGGCGTCTCTATCGCCGCGCAGCCCTTGCTGGGCTTCAACTACGGAGCAGGCTACATCGCTCGCGTCAAAAAGACTGTGGGCTTTGCCATCCTCTACGCCGTCATCATCGGCACGGCCTTGTGGCTTATCACGCACATCTGGCCCACGCAGATCGTCTCGCTCTTTGGCGTAAGCGACGAGCTCATGGACCTCACGGTCTATGCCCTCAAGGTGCAGATCCTCTTCATCCCCATTGTGGGCTTGCAGGTCGTTACGTCCAACTACTTCCAGGCCACCGGCCAGCCACTCAAGTCCATCGTTCTCTCGCTTACGCGCCAGATTCTCTTCCTGCTGCCCGCGCTGTTCTTCATGCCAGAGCTGGCACCTGCGCTCTTTAGCGGCATGGACGGCCTCAACGGCTTGTTCCTCTCTTGGCCCTTTGCAGACTTCCTCTCTATCTTTACGAGCACCGGCTTTTTGCTTTGGGAGTTCAGGCGCCTTGCGCGCATCCAGCGCGGGGAGGTCAAAGACAAGTTTGCCGGCCAAGGCAAGTAGGCGCCGCGTCTATCAGGTTTTTTCGCGTCGTTAGGCATGATGTCTTTGGGCAATGTCCTAGCTAAGGTTGCTTTCATGTGTGTCATTCTGAGCGGAGGCCCCGTTAGGGGCCGTAGTCGAAGAATCTACCTTCGGTTTAGATGGCCCTTGTATATGACGGGGACCTACGCGGGAGGGCTGCGCTCTCCTCTGCGTCGCTACGCGAGCCCATCTGAGCCGCAGCTAGATGTTTCGACTCCGCGGTCTGACGACCGCTCCGCTCAACATGACACAGAAACAAAGATTCGCAGGTGCGTGTAGGGTTGGGCAGTTTGTATCGCACGCTACTGCGATGCCGCGTGGCATAATAGCGGCCTGTTAGATCATCTGCAGAAAGGATGCACCTGTGAGGTTTGTCTCTTGGAACGTCAACGGCCTAAGAGCCGTCGCAAAGAAGGGCTTTGATCAGATCTTTAAGAGCTTTGACGCCGATGTCTTTGCCTTGCAAGAGACCAAGCTCCAAGAGGGGCAAAACCCCGTGGACTTTAGCGGTTGGCACGAGTACTGGAATTACGCCGATAAAAAAGGTTACAGCGGTACGGCGGTCTTTAGCAAGGTAGAGCCGTTGTCTGTGGCTTACGGTATTGGTGTGGATGAGTTTGACCACGAGGGCCGCGTTATCACGCTCGAGTTTGAGAAGTGCTTCTTTGTCTGCGTCTACACGCCCAATGCCCAAAACGGCTTGGCGCGCATAGATTTCCGCTGCGCCTTCGAGGACGCCTTTAGGGGATATTTGACCGGCTTGGCCAAAGACAAGCCGGTGGTTGTATGCGGAGACATGAACGTCGCCCATAACCCCATCGACCTCGCTCGCCCCAAAGAGAACGTGGGCAACGCCGGCTTCTCAGATGAGGAGCGCGGCAAGTTCAACGAGCTTTTGGATGCGGGTTTCACGGACACGTTTCGTGCGCTTCATCCGGATGACCAAGTCTACTCGTGGTGGAGCTATCGCATGAAGGCGCGCGAACGCAACGTCGGGTGGCGCATCGACTACTTCTTGGTGAGCGACAGCATCGCCGGGCGCGTGTCAGATGCGCAGATCCATACGGATGTCTTTGGCTCTGACCACTGCCCCGTGAGCATAGAGATCGAGCTGTAGCCTGCGAGTTTTGGCCCCGGCCTTGCTTGCCTGTCGTCCGTTGGATGCAGCCCGTCAGCTCCAATCAACGCAGGCCGCACTTGCACCCTCTCACAACCTAGTTCCACGCTAGGTTGAAGCTGCTTGCAGCACATAGGACAATCGGTGGCGTTTGTGAAAGTGTTCCGATAGGGGAGGGTAAGCATATGAAGGAGTCTCCAAGCGTCGATGCATGGCTCAAAGAGGCCAAGGCAGATGAGAGCGCGCCCAGATGCGGCATGTATCTCACGCACAACGGCACGGTGCGCGAGTTGCCCAAAAAGCTCGTGCGCGAGGGCATCGACGACGGCAGCAAGGTTGTTGGGATGCGCTTTTCTTACGATGAGGCCGGTGTAGAGGCTGCTCGCCAAGAGGCACTGCAGATGCCCGGTATCGAGTACGTGCGCTGCTGGCTTAACGAGGGCACGCTCAACGTAGGCGATGACATCATGTACGTGCTCATCGGCGGAGACATCCGCCCTCATGTGGTCGATTGCCTGCAGGCTTTGGTGGGCAAGATCAAAAACGAGATGGTCTCTGAGGTGGAGCTTTCCCAATAGGCTTGGCGCTTGCATCTGCATGAGCCGCCGGGCATTGGTTCTAGCGGCGCTTTTGCATGCAAAATCTTGCTCAAATCCTGACAAAGTTTCTCTTGTTGGAGGGGTTTGATTAGCCTAAACTATTAACTCGGCGCGCATGCGCCTCGTTTTAGCGATGGGATGGCTTGGCCGCCTGCCTGTCGTGTATTAGCTGCCCGCAAGGGCATATAGAAAGGCGTTACAAATGGCTGAAGGTACTGTTAAGTGGTTCAATCCCGACAAGGGCTACGGCTTCATCTCCCGTGAGGATGGCGACGACCTGTTCGTCCACTTCTCCGAGATCAAGATGGACGGCTTCAAGACTCTCGACGAGGGCGACAAGGTCACCTTCGAGGTCACCACTGGCCAAAACGGCAAGCTCCAGGCATCCGCCGTTTCTAAGCTGTAGTCTTTAGATTTCTATATACTGTGGCTTTGACGAGGCCCGCTCTTTTGAGCGGGTCTCGTTTTTTTTGCTTGGGCCGCAAGGACGCGGTCCATTATTTTGGTCACATCCAAGTTTGCTCAAGCTCTATTTACAGTTATGTCCCAAAATCGCAGATAGGTGCTCTGACCTGCCATAATTGCACGCAAGAATATCTGTTGCCCATGTTTTGTTTGGAGTCTCTTTGGAACTTGTCGAGCTTGCCATCTTCCTCATGATCGCCGTTTTGGTCTCATCGGTGCTAGACGAGGCGCTTTCTCTTTTTAGTCTGCCTTTGCTGCAGATCGCGCTGGGCATCCTCATCGCCATCTTCATGCCCAACTTGGCAAGCGTGCAGGTCGACGCAAGCGTGTTTCTGCTCTTGTTCATAGCTCCTCTGCTCTTTAACGAGACTCAACACGTGGACAAGCTCGCCTTGTGGAGAAACAAGTTCTCTATCGTCTCTTTGGCCATTGGGCTGGTGTTCGTGTGCGTGCTGGCTGTGGGTTTTGTTCTGCATTGGGTGCAGCCCTCCATTGGCCTTGCAGCGGCCTTTGCCCTTGGCGCGGCCCTTGGCCCCACAGACGCCGCAGCCGTTGTTTCTTTGGGCAAAGACGTCAATTTGAGCCCTCGCCAAAACGCGCTGCTCTCCGGCGAGGCCTTGATCAACGACGCATCGGGCGTTGTGTCGTTCCAGTTTGCCATCGCCGCCGCCGTTACCGGCGCCTTTAGCGCTGTGGATGCAGGGCTTTCCTTTGCCTGGCTATTCTTTGGCGGTATCGCCGTTGGCCTGATCGTCGGCTTTGTCTTGAGGGCTATCAAACGCGTGCTGCGCGTGACGGGCCTGGACAACACCATCTCCAGCGTCGTGCTAGAAGTCTTGGCGCCTTTTGTGCTCTATCTGATAGCCGAGCATTTTGAGGCAAGCGGCATCTTGGCTGTTGTTGCCGGTGGCTTGCTTATGAACATGGGGCCCAGCAAGGCTTCTGCCGCCGTTGCCAAGGCGTCCATCGTCTCCAACAGCGTTTGGGAGGTCTTAGTCTTTATCATCAACGGCTTGCTCTTTGTGATGCTGGGTATGCAGCTTCCCGGCGGCGTTTCTCCCACTTGGGAGGACGTGCGCTTCTCTACTGCCACGCTCATCGGCCTCATCTTGATCATCACCTTTGTGATCACGGCGGTGCGCTTTGTGTGGATGCTCGTGCTCGAGATGGTTACCAAGCCAGAGCAGGAGATATCGGCTGCGCAGACGGGCACTATCGTTTTGTCCACCAACCAAACGGCCAACCCCTCCATCGATCCTTTTGCAGACCCGGCAGAGCGCCAGCGCATCCTCAAAGAGGCCGAGGCAGAGCGCCTCAAGGCTATGTCTACCATGCCCGATTACAGCTTTGGGCAAAAGTGCAAAAACGCGCTTGTCACAACGCTTGCCGGTCCCAAGGGTGCTGTCACCATGTCCATCATCATGACGATTCCCTACACGGTTGAAAGCGGCGCCGCCTTCCCGTTTAGAAACATGCTCATCTTCTTGGCTTCTGGCGTGATCTTGTGCACGCTGGTGCTGGCCAACTTCTTGCTGCCCGTGCTTGCCCCGGCAGACGAGACCTCCGAGCAAAGCAAGGCCCAGACAAAGCAGGCTCAGGTCAAGATCTTGCGTTGGGTTGTCTCGCAGCTGGCAGAAAACAAGACGAAAGAGAACGAGAAAGCCACGCAGGTGGTTATCCGCCGTTATCGCGAGCGCCTGCGTCGTCTGCGTGCAAGCGAGTCCACGCCAGAGGCTATACGCCAGCTCAGGTTGGAGGTCTTGGCGCGCCAGCAGGAGCTTGTCCACAACAGCATCGTAGAAGGCAAGGTGGATAAGGCCGCAGGTCAGCAGTACGCCGATCATCTCAAGCGCATGCGCAAGAGCATCACGCGCAGGCGCTACGTCATGGACAGGTCGCGTCCGGTTCTTGCCGAGTCCTACAGGCCCGCTGCCCCTGCCGCCAAGATGGGCGAGCTCAAGCGCGTCATGCAAAACACGGCGGATATAGATCGCGCACAAAGCTTGTATTACCTTGTCACTCAAACCGAGCAATGCGCCATCGACTACTTGGAAGAGCAGTCCAAAAGTACCGAGCTCGACGTTGCCAACTCCGCAGCGCTGCTGCTCATCGAGCATAAGACCACGCTGGCCAACTTTGAGGATAAGCAGCGTCAGAAGACGACCTCTGCGCTCTTTGCGACCGATCCAAAGCCCCTTGAGGGCCTAAGCGGCGTGCTTCATGCCGAGCGCAACGCAGAAAACCTCAAGGTCAAAGAGGTCATGGCAGAGGGCTATCGTTTGGAGCTGGAGAAGATCCAAGAGCTGCGCGATGCCGGCACCTTGAGCCGCAAGGCAGCGCGCGATTTGCGTGAGGACGTCTACTTGCTGCAGATGGATTCAAGCGATGCCTTGGATTAAGGTCGCGGCTTGGCGCTGCAGATCGCAGGGTAAGGGACGCCATCGAAAGGCAGAGATTCGCAGGTGCACGTAGGGGCGCATCGTTGCCCGTCCAGTCGCGCCGCAAAGGTGCGGCATGCGCGTTGCAGGCCGTTGCAGCTTACCGGGCGACCAAGGAAACGCCATTGTAAGGCAGAGATTCGCAGGTGCGTGTAGGGGCGCAGCCTTGCCCGCCCGGTCGCACCGCTAGGCGCGACATGCGCGTTGCAGTTGGCGACTTTGCAAGAATTTGACAAAGCTCTTGTGTATGTCTGATGGCATGCGCTTTGCAGGCCCTACAATGAATCCATGATTTACTACGTAGAAGACGATACCAACATCAGAGAGCTGGCCTTGTACGCTTTGCGCCAAGCGGGTTTTGAGGCTCAGGGTTTTGCCGATGCGGCAGCCTTTAGAGAGGCCTGCGCGCGCGAGCTTCCCCAGCTCGTGCTCCTCGACATCATGCTGCCCCAAACCGACGGCATCACCTTGCTCAAAGAGATCCGCGCGACAAGCACCATGGCAGATGTCTGTGTGATGATGCTCACCGCCAAGGGCACAGAGTACGATAAGGTCGTCGGCCTTGACAGTGGTGCAGACGACTACCTGGCAAAACCCTTTGGGATGATGGAGCTTGTGAGCCGCTGCAACGCATTGCTCAGACGCAATGCGCGCAAGGGTGCAAACGTGGCTCAAGACGCCATCACCTGCGGCAACATCACCTTGAGCCCTTCGGCACACGAGGCTCAGGTGGCAGGCGTTGCCCTCGAGCTCACGCTCAAGGAGTTCGAGCTGCTCAAAAAGCTCATGGAAGAGCGCGGGCATGCCCTAAGCCGCGCGGCCTTGCTCGAAGACATCTGGTCGATCACCTTCATAGGCGAGTCGCGCACGGTGGATACCCATGTCCAGACCCTGCGCCGCAAGCTCAACGACGCCTGTCCCGGCACGGGCGATCTTATCCAGACGGTGCGCGGCATAGGCTACCGCCTCAAGGCAGACTAAGCCATGGCTGCGCGCAAGACGCTTTCGGGAAAGATATTCGCCATCCTCTTTGCCGTCTCTATGGCTGTCATGCTCGCATCGACCATTGCGGCAACGGCGGCAAGCTACACCTCCTACGAGCAAGAGGCAGAGACTTTCCTGCTTTCGCAGACCTCCACCTACGCAAGCGCCATAAACGGTCTGACAGGTCAAGAAGCCATCGCCTATCTGGAAAACGATAACTTTGTCGACACCCGCTGCACCCTTATCGCAAAAGACGGCGAGGTGCTTTTTGACAGCTATGCAGACGCAAAGACGCTGGGCAACCATAACGATCGCCAAGAGGTTATCGAAGCCAGGCAATCCGGCACGGTGACGGTGATGCGTCGCAGCGATACGTTGGAAAGCTTCACCTTGTATGCCGCCGCAGCAACTAACACCGGGTTGGTTTTGAGGTTATCCGAGACGCGTACCTCGCTTGCGTCGTTTATAGGCGGCATGTGGTGGAGACTTGCCATCTTCATGGTGTGTATCTTTGTCACGTCCTTTGGCGTATCGCGCCTGTTGGCGCGCATGATTATGGACCCGCTTACCAAGATCGATCTGTCCCATCCCTTAGACAACGACGTCTACCAAGAGATCAAACCATTGCTTACGCGCGTAGAAGAGCAGCATGCAAAACTCTCAAAGCAAAACGAGGAGCTCAAGCGCGCTGTGGATATGAGGCGCGAGTTCACCGGCAACGTAAGCCACGAGATGAAGACCCCGCTGCAGGTGATAAGCGGTTATGCAGAGCTCATAGAAAACGGCATGGTGGCCCCAGAGGACATCAGCCGCTTTGCAGGGCTTATACGCAACGAGGCTATGACCCTCAAGGTCACCGTAGACGACGTCTTGACTTTGTCGCGCTTAGATGAGAGTGCCCAAACAGCGGCAAGGCCCGTGTGTTTGACAGAGGTGTGCAAACGGGTCACCTCGCGCTTGGAGCAAGCGGCCGCGCAACGCGACGTTACGTTTTGTATGAGCTGCGACAACGACGTCTTTGCCTTTGGGGATGAAAGCCTCATCGACCAGACGGTTAACAACTTGGTGAGCAATGCCGTCAAGTACAACAAGGAGGGTGGCGTTGTCTTTATCGAGGTAGGCACAGATCAAGACAATGCGCTGATAAGCGTAGCCGACGAAGGCTGCGGCATCCCGCCCGAGCTGCGCGAGCGCGTCTTTGAGCGTTTTTACCGTGTTGACCCCAGCCGCAGCAGGGCCACAGGCGGCACAGGACTGGGGTTGGCAATCGTTAAACACGCGGTAGAGCAGCTGGGTGGCACGGTGAGGATAGAAGACGGCGTGTGTGGTGGCGCCAAGTTCGTAGTGACCTTGCCGCTTGCGTGCTCTGGGGGTGCGGACTGCCGGATATGAACGATTCGGGGGTGCGGACTGCCGGATATGAACGATTCGGGGGTGCGGGCTGCCGGATATGAACGATTCGGGGGTGCGGGCTTTGGTAATTGGGTTTCAACTCTTTGCAAAAGTGCAGGTCAGAAGCTTGCTTGCTGAGCGATTGCTCGGTTTCGACTCATCAAATCGTTCATATCCGGACTCTAGTCCTCTCAAAGGGGGTGCGGACGAAAAGTTGGACCAAAGCTGGTCCGGATTGGAGTCCGCATGTAC
>CAVAPV010000020.1:0-34547 GCA_963590525.1 Agathobacter rectalis | reverse complement strand
ACCCAATCCCAGTTGGGGGGATATAGGCATATAGGCAAAAAAGTGTGTCTCAAGCCACTCGCCGGCATAGAACCATCGATCGGACATGCCAGCAAATAGGCGAATCTCAAGCCTCGCATGCACATCGCCCCGCAAAGTTATCGGGTTGTTTACGCTGATCCGCCCCTTTATCTTGCAAAAAGCGCGCGAAGTAGGCACTTGCTTTGCATTTTGATAAGTAGAGTAAAAATCGCAACGCAGTGACCGGCAGGCTTGCAACACAAATCAGGCTGTTGCTCAGCATGCAGTTTTTTGAAGTGCCTACTTCGCGTACTTTTTGCAAGAACCGTAAGCATTCCGCCTTCAAAGTCCCAGCCCGCGGCATATAGACAAAAAGTGTGTCCGACTTCATGCTTAAACCTCAGCTTACGGCGCTATTTTTACCCATTTAAATATACCAGCCCCTTTTAAGGGGATGTATAAATGTGTGTCCAATCGTGCCTTGGCGCTGCAAATCGCGTTGATCCGCAAGCGCGTGCAGAGGCGAGTACTGCTCGTCCGCGTGGGCCTCCATGATGGACAAAGAGCAAGCAGCCCACATCCTCCCCATTTGCCAACGCCTTTGCAACGCGTCTGCTTGTCAGTTCCGCAAACACTCCGATCATCTGTGATTTTCTTATCGCAAGAGTACGGTAAGTAGGAAGGCCTGCAGCGTGCGAAGAGTAACCAACATAATCGTGTCACAAGCCCGCAGGTCACAATGTTAAGCCTTTGGCGCTATTCAGCGCCAACAACAGTCTTCTTACCTTGTGTGGTTTTTTGTTGGGCGGGTTCATTTTTAGGCTAACAGAGATACTCTGGGTTTTCTGTAGATGGGTAAATTTTCGGACAAAGTCCGTCGTTTAGCCCTTTTCCGACGAGAGAACGACGCGTCGCAAGTTCGACATGGTAGATTGGGGACATAGGGAGACTGGAGAGGATCATGTCATGGGTATTAAGTGGGACGTACAACAAGTGGGGTGCGACTACAAAGCCGATGACTACGCGAGCGTGCGCGAGTGCATGCAGGACGCCTTGGGCGAGGACTGGGACGAGCTCGACCATATCGACTGGCGATAAGGGGTGCAGGCGATGAGTTACCTGAGCCCTGAAAACATCCGTTTCCTGCTGTTTTTTGTGGTTGGCCCCATGGCCACGTACGCGCTGTACGCGATAGGCACCGCAATGGGCAGCCGCCTGCTGATGCTGCCCGGTCGAATATGCTACTGGGCCATGGGGGCGCTCGTCTGGATGTTCCGCATCATCGCGCCCCTGGCCTACATCCCCCTGCTGCTGTTCGCAGTCGCCGCCGTCGCGGTGGTGCCGGGCCTGTGGGCCGTGGTGCTTGCCCTGGGCCTCGGCAGGTGGCTGCTGGGGCGCTAGGCGTCCTCGACGCCGATGATCTCGGCGTACTTGGCGGCTACCTCCTCCTCGGTGGCGGCCTGGTCCAGCGGGCTCTCCTTGATGACGACTGACGCTTCTCGTCGGTGTAGCCGAAGTAGTTCTTGCCGCAGAAGATCCATTTGGTGGGGTTCTTCTGCTCCTCGGTGAGGTTGTCAACCACTGTAATAGCCGTCTTCTATCTTTGCCGTGCGCTGTATGATTCGGAGAGGGAGATTTAGACATGTGGAGGAAGTTACAATGCGCATTGCAAAGAAAGCTGTCGCTGCGACGTTCCTTGGCGTTGCTGCTTTTTTGGTCGTCTCTTGCCCAGCATATGCGGACCATATTATGGTTGGTGAAAAGACTCAGGTAGCCTTGATTGCACCGCAAGCAATACAATCCGCGGAAAACGTGGAACAGATTACCTTGCGTGTGAATGGCAACGGCTGCTTTAAGGTGGACCACGATAATTATGTTTCTCTGTCTACGTATAAGGGAAAGTTGACTTTGTCTCCCAAGCGTTTTGGAAGTGGCTCGGTTAGCGTGACTTGGAGAGCCTATGGAGTCAACGAGGATGGGGATTGGAAGCTTATCAAGCGAGCTACTAAGACCTTGAATTACATGGCAGATAAGATGGTCGTTCCGGCTGAATACTGCGACGAAGCAATAGCTGGTAAGAAAGTCTCCTTGAAAAAGCTGACAAAGGGGCTCGACAGATATCTTTATTTTCTGTATGTGAACGGATTTAGCAAAGCAGCTGCAAATTACAAATTGCAAAAGGGCAGCGGCTATAAGATTTATAAAAAGGCGGGCAACCATGGGAAAATCGCTTTTACGCGCGGTGGTCGCAACAGGTCGGTTAACTTTAGAGTGAACGGTACAGATTGTAAGGTTGTTTTCAAAGCGGTTCACTCGAGAGATGTCATTCTCAAACAGGTGCGCAAGTATGGAAAGAGGAAGTTAAAGTCAAAATACCCTGTCGAGAAGAAGGTTTATTACCGCAATAATGCCGTTTATGTGCGCTATGAATGTAGCGGCAAGCAAAATGAGTACACATGCTGGGGGTTCTACCTTAATGGCAAGCTTTACCTCAGTTATTGCCCATGGTGGTAGGTCTTAGGACTGCAAAACTGAAGATGTGCTGGGGATTCAATGAATAGTGACTTTTTCATGCCCTTGTTTTCCCGATACGTTTTCGTAGCACCATTACGAGATGATGCCCATGGGTTGCTTAAAAGAGTAGAAATGAGGTTGTTGGTGGGAGAGAAGGCCAACGATGCCCGGCGCGAGTCCAGGGACGTGTGCGTGAGGACCGGGAAGGTGCTCGACAGATTGTTGAAGGTGAACGACATGACCGGGCGCTCGCTCGCCAAGGAGCTGGGGGTGTCGAACGCAGCAGTGTCCAGGTGGATACGCGGCGAGAACTCCCCGAGCTTCCAGGCGGCGATAGAGACCGCCGACTTCTTCGGGATAACCCTCTACGAGCTGTGCGGCAGGGACAAGATGGACTCCGCGCGCCTGAGCGAGATACGCGAGCACGTGGACGCGACATACGGCAAGCGCCGCCGGGAGGAGCTGGTGGCCAAGTACGCGGACTGATTGTGTTGTATTTGGCTTTCCTGTCAGACGTCTGCTCATCCTGTGGAGGTGGCGTCCGGCACGCCGGCGAGGCGTTACACTTGCTCTATCCAAAACGTACTCCAATCAAAGAGGAGACCTGCATGGACATGGCAAACGACACCCGCCGCATCTTGCTGGTGGAAGACGAAACTGCAATCCGCGACGCCGTTGCAGCGTATCTAGAGCGCGAGTCCTACTGGGTGACTGGCGTCGGAGACGGCACCACTGCGGTAGAGGAGTTTGAGAAGCACCATTTTGACCTGGTCATCTTGGATCTGATGCTGCCCGGCATCCCCGGCGAGCAAGTCTGTCGCATCATCCGCGATTCCAGCGACATCCCCATCATCATGCTCACTGCTAAAGGCGAGGTAGAAGACCGCATCATCGGCCTCGAGCTTGGCGCAGACGACTACCTGGTCAAGCCGTTTTCTCCGCGCGAGCTGGTTGCGCGCGTGCGCGCCTTGCTGCGCCGCGTCCATATAGACAGCGAGCCCCAGCGCGAGGTCTTGACCTTTGGCGACCTCGAGATAGACCTTGCGGGCCATAAGTGCATGGTTAAGGGGGAGGAAGTCGACCTTACTGCAAGCGAGTTCAAGCTCCTCACCACCTTGAGCCGCTATCCCGGCCGCGTCTACACGCGCATGGAGCTCGTGGAGAAGGTCTTGGGCTACGATTTCGAGGGTTACGAGCGCACCATAGACAGCCACGTCAAAAACCTGCGTGCCAAGATCGGCGACGACCCTCGCAACCCCACTTGGCTCTACACCGTCCACGGCGTGGGCTATCGCTTTGAAGCCCCCAAGGAATAACGCTCTATGACAGAAGACGGCAACAAGAAGCAAGAGCCGCAAGATATGCGGCAATCCTTTGCCTTTCAGGTAACAGCCGCGTTCATCCTCACATCGGCGGTGACGGCCATCCTCATGGCCGCCGTCGCCTTTGTCATTTGGAACGCCGGACGCGGTCATCTCTTTGGCGAGCAAGACCTCTACATGGCGATGCTCATCGCTGCAGTAGCCAGCGTCACGCTGTCGGTTTTTGTGGGCGTTTACTTTGCCAACGGCATCATCGCCCCTATCCAGCGCATCTCAAAAAGCGTGCTGGCGATAAAAAACGGTGATTACTCGGCAAGAACGGGCCTTACCAGCGACGACGAGATAGGCCGTCTCGGCCAGGCCTTTGACGACATGGCCGATGCCATGGAGCGCGACCGCGAGTTGGAGCGCCAGCTCATCGGCGACGTCGCGCATGAATTGCGCACGCCGCTCATGGCTGTGCAAGCCACGGTCGAGGCCATTCAGGACGGAGTGTTTCCAGCAGACGAGATGCGCCTTTCTACCATCAGCGCCGAGACGCGCCGCTTAAGCCGCTTGGTGGATGCGCTGCTGCACCTCAACCGTTTGGAAAACGGCACCGTCGTGGCCAAGATCGCGCCCATGAACCTAAGCGACGCTTTGGCAGACCTCGCGCTTAACCATCAGGCCCTTATAGAGAGCGCCGATCTGTCGTTTGATGCGCAGATCGACCCCGAGGTACGCATCGGCGGAGACCGCGACCTTATCTGCCAGGCTACGGCAAACCTGTTCTCCAACGCCGTGCGCTATACGCCAGAAGGCGGTAGCGTCACGCTCATCGTCACGCGCAACCACGGAGAAGCCTGCATCAGCGTGCGTGACACCGGTATCGGCATCTCCAAAGAGGATCAGGCAAAGGTCTTTAGCCGCTTTTGGCGCGCCGATGCAGCTCGTGACCGCGCAAGCGGCGGCTTGGGCATTGGCCTTGCCATGGTCAAAGAGGTGGCAGACCAACATCACGGCCGCGTGACGCTCGAAAGCGAGCTGGGGCAGGGCTCGACCTTTACCATCCGCATCCCGCTTGCTGCCGACGACCCCGTGGTCTTGGCCAGCATGGACAAAAACGACCTGCGCAGGCTTGAGCGCGCTGCTCGCAAAGAGGCAGAGCGCGCCCGCAAAGAGGCAGATCGCAAACGTCGCGCCGCTGCCAAGGGCTCGACAGGGCAGCTCAGGTTCAACTGGTCTGCGCTGTCATCGCAAAAGAAGAAGCCCAAGGGCAAGTAGACAAGCGCCCTTGGGCATGCCTGATGGTTGCTTTTAGGTTTCTAATCGGCAAACTGCGGCTGCGCGGGCAGTCCTTGGTCATACAATAGCGGCATCTATACGCTCTTACCCCAAGGGGGCATTTCATGTCTGAAATCGCACTGCGCCCAGATTCTCAAGGCAAGGTCCGCGACCTTTACGACTTAGGCGACGAGCTTCTCATCGTCGCGTCCGACCGCATCTCGGCTTTTGACTACATCCTAGAAGACGAGATCCCCTACAAGGGAGAGGTCCTCACGCGCATCTCGTTGTTCTGGTTTGACCTGCTGGCTGCCTCTGGCATCGAAAACCACCTCATCTCTGCAGATGTCAAAGACCTCCCCGAGCAGTTCAAGCCCTATGCAGACTACCTGGCTGGTCGTTTCATGCTGGTCAAGAAGGCCAAGATGTATCCCGCAGAGTGCATCGTCAGGGGTTATCTTGCGGGCTCCGGCCTCAAGGAGTACAACACTAGCGGCACAGTGTGCGGCATCGAGCTGCCCTGTGGCCTGGTCAACTCCTCCAAGCTGCCCCAGCCCATCTACACCCCCTCCACCAAGGCAGAGATCGGCGATCACGACGAGAACGTCTCCTTCGAGCGCACCTGCGAGATCATGGGAGAGCAGGCTGCCTCTGCGCTGCGCGATGCCTCCCTCAAGGTTTACAGCACTGCGGCAGACTACGCTGCCTCCAAGGGCATCATCATCGCCGACACTAAGTTTGAGTTTGGCGATATCGACGGCAAGCTCACCTTGGCAGACGAGGTTCTCACGCCCGATTCCTCCCGCTTTTGGCGTGCAGAGGATTACGAGCCCGGCCGTAGCCAGGCGTCTTTTGACAAGCAGTTCGTGCGTGACTGGCTCAACGACAACTGGGATCGTCAGGGCAACCCGCCGCGCCTTCCGCAAGAGATCATCGATGCAACGAGCCAGAAGTACATCCAGGCCTTCGAGATGATCACCGGCCAGAAGTTTGTCCCGGCAGCTCAGGCATAGGGTTACCGACAACGGTTTTCTAACTGCGTAGGCGCGCGTTGCCGCTGCCTGCACCTCGGGTACTACGGCGCCGGCGTGCGCTGCAAGGAGAAACATTTAATGAGTCAACGCAATCCGCAAAACGATCGCTATAAAGAAGGCGGCAAGAAGGGCGTCACCAAGAAGGCAGCCGGAAGCGCCAAGCCCAAATCCGCCCCTGGTTCGTCTGTTTACTACGGCTCTAAGAAGTCCGCTGCCAAAACGCGCGAGGACAAGCAAAAAGAGCGCGAGCAGCGCCGTGCGCAAAACGCGGCCAAGGCCAAAGGTGAGCAGGCGCTTGTCAAAGAGGCTATGGCGCAAAGCGACTACCGACGTTCCCGCAACCTCTGGATCGCCCTTATCGTCTTGGCCTGCGTGGGTGTAGCTGCGAGCTTTGCCGCGCCGCGTCTCATGGTAGAAGGCGGCTCGCTTGCCGCTCTCGCGCCGATAAGCGGCCAGGTTCAGATCGTGGGCTTGGTTGTGGGTTACGCCGCGCTCATCTTTGCGTTTGTCGTCGACTTCAAGAAGATGCGTCCCATCCGCAAGGGCAATGCAGAGCAGGCCCAAAAGCTGAGCAAGAAGCAACGCGCTCATCTAGAAGCCGAGCAAGCCGCCAAGGCCCAGAAGAAGGGCCTGTTTAACCGCAAGAAGCAGGATTAGGAGTCGCCATGCTGCTCACTGCAAAATACGTCATGCCCATCACCGCTCCGTTTATCGAAGACGGCGCTGTTTTGGTGCGCGATGACAAGATCGTGGCTGTTGGCACGGCCAAGCAGCTCAAAGAACAGTTCCCGGATGAGGAAGTCCGCGACTTTGGCCTGGCGGCGTTAAGCCCCGGCTTTGTGGACTTGCATACCCACATGCGCTATACCGCGCTGCGCGGGTTGTTTGAAGACCTTCCCTATGCAGAGTGGAAGCGCGCCGTGCTCCATGTCGAGCCCTTCTTTAGCAAGAAGGACTGGGAGGATTCTGCGCGCCTGGGCGCACTCGAGGCCATCGCAAGCGGCATCACCACGCTTGCAGATATCACCATACCCGGCTCTCCCGTCAAGGCTCTTCACGAGTCCGGCTTGCGTGGCCTTGTTTATCGCGAGGTCATGACTATGCGTCCGGAAAACGTCGACGAGGCCATGAAGGAGGCCCTAGGTGACATCGAGCGTTGGTCTGACATCACGTCTGACACAGACCTCATCAGCTACGGCTTGGCAGGTGGCCCGGTGTATGCCACGCACCCCAAGGTTTACAAGGCCATCGCCAACTACGTGGGGCAAAGCGACATGCCCGTTGCCATGCACCTTGCCGGCAGCCGCGAGGAAGCCCAGTTCATCCGCTACGGCAGTTCTTCGTTCTCGGTCCATGCAAGCCAGGTCGCAGCAGACCTCGATTTGGACCTTCCGCCTTGGCTGCCTGCTGGCGTGAGCCCCGTGCGCTATGCCTATAACTGGGAGATCCTCAACGTCCCCAACATCATGATCGTCCATGGCGTGCAATGCGATGAGACCGATATCAAGATCTTGGCCCAGCAGGGCGTCTCTGTCGCCCACTGCCCGCGCATCAATGCCAAGCTGGGAATGGGCTTTGCGCCTGTCAACGCCATGCTCGAGGCTGGCATGACGGTTGGTATCGGTACCGATAGCCCGGCTGCCGTAGACACCACAGACGTGCTTGACGAGATGCGCGTGGGCCTCATGATCAACCGCGCTGTCAACGCCGGCAGGCATTGCGGCATGACGGGAGAGAAGATGCTGCGCATGGGCACCATCGACGCCGCCAAGGCGATCAAGATGGACCACCTCATCGGCAGCTTGGAGCCCGGCAAGAAGGCAGACATCATCGCCATCGACCTGCACAACAGCCACCAAAACCCCACGAGCGATCCTGCATCTGCGGTCATTTACACGGCCAACCAAGACAACGTCAAATGGACTATGGTCAACGGCAGAGTCCTCTACGATGACTTTGTCCATGTGAGCGGCATGCCGCGCGATGAGATCGTCCAGACGGCGCGAGAGATTCGCAGCCGCATCCGTCATGGCGCTGCAGACGAGGAGCTGCGCGTGAAGCTCATCAAGCGCATGGAAGAAGACGCCTCAGACCGCCTCAAGAGATAAGAAGGAGACTTCATGGGTTCTAAAGTCATCAACGAGAAGCATCGTGCCGAGCAAGAAGAGCGCGAACTCGAGGAGTTTATCGATCAGCAAAAGCAAAAGCGCCGCACTATGCTCAAAAGCGCGCTGGCCATCGTCGTGTGCCTCGGTTTGATCTTGGCGTTTTGCCTGCCGAGTATCTCGATGCTTTTGCAGTAGCGCCTGCTGCCTTGCAAGCTCTAAATGCGCCTTGCGCCCTGCGGCCCTTGCTGGCCGCAGGGCTTTTTGCTGCCTTGCGTGCAATTGCAAGCGCATCTTGCGCCAGCATCTTTTGCGGTGTGGTTAGGGGAGGGGCAACTTTCGTGTCACAGCCTCCTGCTACTCTGTCTTGCATGAGTGCCGATACCGATAAGACATACCTCTGCATAGACCTCAAGTCGTTTTACGCAAGCGTGGAGTGCGCCGCGCGCGGGCTGGACCCGTTTACCACCAATCTCGTTGTGGCAGATCCACAGCGCACAGATAAGACGATCTGCTTGGCCATCACTCCCGCTATGAAGGCATTGGGCATATCCAACCGCTGCCGTGTCTTTGAGATACCCAAGTCTCTGGATTACATCATGGCCAAGCCCCGCATGCGCCACTACATGGAGGTAAGCGCCCAAATCTACAGCATCTACCTGCGCTTTGTTGCTCCAGAAGACATCCACGTCTACTCCATAGACGAATGCTTTATCGACGCCACGCCTTATCTGCAGCTCTACGGCTTGCAGGCAAGGCAGTTTGCGCGCATGCTCATGGACGAGGTCTTCAAAGAGACCAAGATCACTGCAACGGCGGGCATCGGCACAAATCTGTTCTTATGCAAGCTGGCCTTAGACATCATGGCCAAGCATGCCGATGACGGCATCGGGTTTTTGGACGAGGCTGAGTTCAAACGTAGCATCAGCACGCATCGCCCCATCACAGACATCTGGAACATCGGGCCGGGCATCGCAAGCCGCCTGCTCAAATACGGCGTCAAAGACCTTGCCGGTGTTGCGGCCATGCCTCAAAGCGTCTTATATAGGGAGTTTGGCGTCAACGCGCAGTTCTTGATCGAGCACAGCCACGGCATAGAGCCATGCACTATCGCGCAGATCCAAGCCTACGAGCCTCAAGGTTCGAGCATGACAAACGGGCAGGTGCTCTTTTGCGCCTATACCTTTGACGAAGCGCTTATCGTCTTGCGCGAGATGTGCGATGCAAGCGTTTTGGAGCTTGTAGAAAAGCACTTGGTCACAAGCCACATCAGCATCTATGTGGGTTATGAAGCCTCCAAGAAAGAGTCGCGGCAAGACGTTGTTGTCTACGAATGCGGCCACGGCAAGCGCTATGTGGGCGCCGGCGCTCGCGCAGAACACGGCGGCGGCAGCAAGAAGATCGATGCGCGCACCAACTCCTTTTCCAAGCTATGGCCTTATGTAGAAGAGCTTTACCAAAAAACGGTGGACCCAACGCGCACTATCAGGCGCGTCAACCTAAGCTTTTCCAACCTCATGGACGAGGATTTTGCCACCTTGGACCTGTTTGCCGATCAAGAGGCAGATGCCCAAGAACGCGCCTTGGCCCAAGCGCAGATAGCTATCAAAGGGCGCTTTGGCAAAAACGCCGTCTTCAAGGCCACGAGCTTGCAAGACAAAGCTACTGGACGACAACGAAACGCCCAAGTGGGAGGGCATAGCGCGTAGGTGCGCTTAGTATGTAGGGCAGTAAAAACCGCGAGTGAGGGTAAGCAGATGGCTGTAGATGAGGAAACGCTTCGCGAGAACATAGAGAACCCAGAAGCCCGTTACGCTTGGCGTATCCCGCAAGCGCGTACGTACGCGGGCGTTGCCGCTGTCGTGCACATCTTGGCGCTTGTTGCCATGACGGCTGTGCTGATCGCCTATTTTGTCACGGGCAGCACAGAGATGTTAGGCAACCGCATATCGGGCTTGATCATCGTCGTGCTCATGGTCTATGCCATCAGCGTGATGCGCGTCTTTCAGATCAGGGCAGAGATTTCGGATCTGGAGGGCTTTGCAAACGAGCTCAAGCGTAGCTTTGACGGCCGTGACGAACATGACCTTGCAGCGCAGGTCGCTGTTGAAGAGACTTACCTGTGGCCGTCGCGTCACTTTAGCGTCGTGGCCAAGATGGCTGGCTTCACGGCTTTTGCCGTGGTGATTATCAACACTTACCAACTGGGATCTGTTGATATCTTGCGTACGGTTGTCTTTGACCTGGGCATCCTGGCCTACTTGGCAGGCTCTTTGTGGAACAACTTCACCTTCAAGGCCGCCCTGCTCGAGACAGAGCTCAAAGAGCGTATGCGCGCTTCGCTCGAGTTTAGGGAGCGCTGCCCAGAGGAGTACGCCGCTCAGTACCATGAAGACGACGGCTATACAGACGACGACATAGACTACAGCGCCGTCCCTAAAGACGACATGCGCAGGTCAGATGCCCAAGGCAGACAAGACGACGAGCATTAGCCGATGACTCAGCTTTCGACATCAGACTTCAAGAGCGCGATATCGGATGCAGACCGCGCAAGGCAGTTCATCCCCTTCATGGCGCTCAAGGGCTACTACGAGCTCTGCCGCCAAAAGGAGCGCCGCCCGGCTGCGCGCCACGTTCTTACAGATGAGGAGTCGCTTGCCTTATCGCAGGTGATGGGCTCCTTGCAAAAAGGCGACATGGTCAAAGTAGTCTGCTATGACAAAGACGCCTACGTTACCGTGCAAGGCATCGTGAGCGAGGTCGTGATTGCGCTGCGCTTTATCCGCGTCGTGCGCCGCCGTATAGACTTTGACGATATCCTCACCATCGAGCGCGTTGCGCCGTAGGCTTAAAAAATCCAGCTCGTCGCTTGGCAGGCGCGTTTAGAGCGTATACTCTCACCCATTACGAACACAGATCTGCGCTGAAGGGTCAGTGAGGGGCCAATCCGCAGCGACGCCAAACGGCAGTTGCGGACGTTTCACACGCAACTCGGAGCAGTTCGGTCAGGGCCTGGCTTTGCGAGCAGACGATCTCTGCCGTGGGGTTGGGCAAACGCCGGATCGGTAGGGTACCGCAATCTGTCGCTTTCGGCCCTGCGCCCGCGGCTCATTCTTACCTCGCCTCCCGGCTGGAGAGAAAGGATGGGCTTTTTTCATGCGTAGCGATCAGATCAAGAAGGGCTTGGCGCGTGCGCCGCACCGCAGCCTTCTCAAGGCCGACGGCCTGACAGACGAGGAGCTCGAGCGTCCTCTCGTCGCCATCATCAGCTCGGCAAACGACATCATCCCCGGTCACCTGCAGCTCAACCGCATCGTCGACGACGTCAAGGCGGGCATCCGCATGGCTGGCGGCACGCCGTTTTGTATGACGACCATCGGCGTATGCGACGGCATCGCCATGAACCACGAGGGCATGAAGTATTCCCTTACCAGCCGCGAGGTCATCGCGGACAGCGTCGAGTGCGCCGTTCAGGGCCATGCCTTTGACGCCGTCGTGCTCGTTCCCGCTTGCGACAAGATCGTCCCCGGCATGATCATGGGCGCCTTGAGGCTCAACCTCCCCACCGTGCTGGTAAGCGGCGGCCCTATGCTGGCCGGCAAGACCAAGGACGGCTGCCATCAGACAGACCTCAACAGCCTCTTTGACGCCGTGGGCCAGGTTACCGCCGGTACCATGACCGAGGAGGAGTGCAAGTGGATCGAAGAGACCGCCTGCCCCACCTGCGGCAGCTGCAGCGGCATGTTTACCGCTAACTCCATCTGCTGCTTGAGCGAGGCCTTGGGCATCGCGCTTCCCGGTAACGGCACCATCCCTGCCGTGTACTCCGCACGCGACCGCCTGGCCAAGAAGGCCGGCATGAAGGTCATGGAGCTGCTGGAGAAGGGCATCACCATCCGCGACATCATCACGCCTGCTGCAATCAAGAACGGCATGGCGCTTGATATGGCCTTTGGCGGCAGCACCAACACCATGCTGCACCTTACCGCCATCGCGGCAACCGCTGGGCATCCCGTCAGCTTGGATACCTGGGACGAGGTCTGCGCCAACACGCCCAACATCACGCGCATCGCGCCTGCCGGCCCGCTGCATATCGAGGACCTGGACCGCGTGGGCGGCGTGAGCGCCATCATCGGCGAGCTTGGCCGCAACGGCTGCTTGGACATGAGCGCCGTCACCTGCCACGGCACCATGGAGGAGTGGGTTGCAAGCTGCCCGCCCGTTGACGGAGAGATCGTGCGCACCGTGGACAACGCCTACAGTCCCGACGGCGGCCTCAAGGTCATGCGCGGCAACCTCGCGCCCGACGGCGCCGTGGTCAAGAAGAGCGCGGTCGACTCCGTTATGTACCAGTTCACCGGCAAGGCCCGCGTCTTCGAAGGCGAGCTTGCGGCATGCGACGCCATCTTGGGCGGACAGATCAAGGCCGGCGACGTGATCGTCATCCGCTACGAGGGCCCCAGCGGCGGCCCCGGCATGCGCGAGATGCTCAGCCCCACCAGCCAGGTCTGCGGCATGGGCTTGGATAAGAGCGTTGCCTTGCTTACAGACGGCCGTTTCTCCGGCGCCACCAAGGGCCCAGCTATCGGCCATATCTCCCCCGAGGCAGCAGCAGGCGGCCCCATCGCGCTTATCGAGGAAGGCGACACCATCATCATCGATATCGAGAAGGGCGAGCTCACGCTGGACGTGCCTCAGGATGTCTTGGACGCTCGCAAGGCCGCATGGGTCAAGCCCGAGCCCAAATACAAGACGGGCGTTTTGGCCCGCTACGCCAAGCTGGTGACTTCTGCCGATAAGGGGGCGATCTTGCTGTGAGTAACCGCAACGGACAAGAGATGACTGGAGCCCAAGCCCTTATCGCGGCTTTGGAGGATACCGGTGTAGAGACGATCTTTGGGTATCCCGGAGGCCAGGCCATCCGCATCTACGATGCCCTCTACGACAGCAAGATGCATCATGTGCTGGTGCGCCACGAGCAGGGCGCGACGCATGCTGCAGACGGCTATGCGCGTGCAACGGGCAAGACGGGCACGGTTATCGTGACCAGTGGCCCTGGCGCCACCAATACCGTCACGGGTATCGCCACCGCATATATGGACTCCATCCCCATGGTGGTTATCTGCGGCCAGGTGCCCTTGAGCGCCTTGGGCAGCGATGCCTTCCAGGAAAGCGATATCACCGGCATTACGATGCCCATCGTCAAGCACAGCTACCTCGTGCGCGATGCAAGCAAGATCGCGCAGACGGTGGCCGAGGCATATCACGTGGCAAGCACCGGCCGCCCCGGCCCGGTTGTCATCGACATGCCCAGCAACCTCCTTACCGAGACCGTAACCTACAGCTATCCCGAAGAAGTCAAGCTGCAGTCTTACAAGCCCACCTACAAGGGCAACACCAAGCAGGTCAAGCAGGCCGTGGCAGAGCTCACCAGCGCCTCCAAGCCCGTTATCTACTGCGGCGGCGGCGTTTTGTGGAGCCATGCCTGCAAAGACCTCATGCAGCTTAGCGAGACCCTGCAGATTCCCTGCGTGGTCAGCCTTATGGCCAAGGGCGTCTACAACGAGGACAAAGACCTCTGCCTGGGCTTGGTGGGCATGCACGGCAGCCGCGCTGCCAATATGGCGCTGTACGAAAGTGACCTCATCTTTGCCGTGGGCACGCGCTTTGCCGATCGCGTGACCGGCGCGCTGGACAAGTTCGCGCCCAACGCCCGCGTGGTTCATGTCGACATCGACCCGGCAGAGATCGGCAAGAACCGCGCGGTCGACGTGCCCATCGTGGGCGACGCCAAGATCGTGCTCTCTGCCATCAACGAGGAGCTCGAGCTCAAGAAGCCTGCCCTCAAGACGGGCGAGTGGGTAGAGCGCGTCATGCAATGGAAGAAGGAGAGCCCCTTCTTCTACGAGAAGCGTGAGGACGCCATCCTGCCCGAGCAAGTCATCGACGAGCTGTGCCGCGCGGCAAAAGACCGCGACACCATCTACACGACCGAGGTTGGCCAGCATCAGATGTGGGCGGCCCAGTATCTGACCTGCACGCGCAGCCGCACCTTTATCAGCAGCGGCGGCGCGGGCACCATGGGCTTTGGTTTGCCCGCTGCCATGGGTGCCCAGATGGGCAAGCCCGAAAGCCGCGTTGTCTGCATTGCCGGAGACGGCTCTGTGCAGATGAACATCCAAGAGATGGCAACCATCCGCGAAAACAACCTGCCGGTCAAGCTCGTGATCTTGGATAACAACTGCCTGGGTATGGTGCATCAGTGGCAGCAGCTGTTCTACGACCAGCGCTACAGCAACACGATCTTTAGCTGCAACCCTGACTTTGTCCAGCTGGCCCAGGCGTACGGCTGGCAGGCCAAGGGCATCAGCAAGCCGGCCGAGCTCGCCGACGCACTCAAGGAGATGCTCGAAAGCGATCAGCCCTACATGCTGCATGTCAAGATTCCTGCAAGCGAAAACGTCTATCCCATGATCCCCGGCGGCAAGGCTGTCACCGATATGATCGGCGCCGTGATCTTGGACGAAGACGGCAACAAGATCGAGAAGGAGGCTTAAGATGTCGCGCACGCTCTCCATTCTGGTCGACAACGCCCCCGGTGTCTTGACCCGTGTTGCGGGTTTGGTTGCCCGTCGCGGTTTCAACATCGACTCTTTGGCGGTAGGCCACACAGAAGACCCCACCCGCAGCCGCATCACCTTGGTGGTCGATGCAGATATCGAGCAGGTTGAGCAGGTCACAAAGCAGCTTCACAAGCTGGTCAACGTCTACAAGATCAACGACCTCACCGAGGAAGCGCATATCGAGCGCGAGCTCGTGCTCTTCAAGGTCAATGCCGAGCCCTCCAAGCGCGGAGAGATCATAGAGATCGCCAATGTGTTTCGCGCCAACGTGGTCGACGTTGCCTGTTCGAGCCTTACCATCGAGGCCACAGGCACCGATAGCAAGCTCAACGCCATGGAGGACATGTTTCGCGCCTACGGCATCAAAGAGATCGTCCGTACGGGCAAGATCGCTTTGGGCCGCGGGTAAGGACAGTCACCCGCTGCATAGAGCTAGGGCTTAAGTCCACTTAGCATGAAAAGACGCCGCAGGGGTTTTCCTGCGGCGTCTTTTGTATGCATGGAGCATGCAAGAGGCGGTAGTCGTCGTCTAGCTTGTCATGCGCTGCGCTGCTTGGACAACATGCTTCATGAGGACGCTTGTGGTTACGGCTCCTACGCCGCCGGGTACGGGGGTGATGGCGCCTACGATGGGCTCGACCTCGTCAAAGACAACGTCGCCGACCAGCTTGCCTTTTTGCTCGTTCCAACCGATTCCCACGTCGATGACCGTCTGTCCGGGGGCAAAGTACTGCGCGCCGATGGTTTCCATCCTGCCCGCGGCAACGACAACGATGTCTGCCTGACGGGTTATAGACGGTGCGTCGACGGTCTTGGTGTGGCAGATGGTGGGCGTCGCGTTTGCGTGCATGAGCATCATGGCCACAGGACGCCCGATTACCAGGCTGCGGCCGATCACTGCCGCACGCTTGCCTGCCGTTTGGATGCCGTAGTAGTTCAAGATCTCCATGCATGCAGCCGCCGTACACGGAGAAAACCCGTCTGCGGCGTTGGCAAAGACGCTTGCCAGGCTTCCCATCGTGATGCCGTCGACATCCTTTTCCGGCTTGACGAGCGCCTCTGCCGCACCTTGGTCAAGATGTGCTGGCAGCGGTCTGAACATGAGGATGCCGTGGACGCTTTTGTCATCGTTAAGACGCACGATGGCGCCTTCGAGCTCTTCTTGCGATACGTCCTCTTCAAGCACGACTTGCTGTACTTCGACATTGCAACTTGCCGCGCGCTTGAGAGCGCCGCGCTCGTAGGAGAGGTCGTCTTCGCGCTGGCCAACGCGCAAGATCGCGAGCTTGGGGATAACGCCGTTTTCCCTGAGTTGCGCACAGGCTTCTTGCATGTCTGCCGTGATGGCACAGGCGACGTCTTTTCCAGAGAGAATCTGCGCCATGCCCTACCTCCTCAGCTCGGTGATGATGGTGGCGTAAACAGAGTCGGCCATGGCGCTGTAGACGTTGAGCAAGCGGTCTGCCTCGGCCTCGATGCGCAATGCCGCACCGCGGTCTTTCATGGAGTTGGTGTTGATGTAGATGTTGAGGCAGGCGCCTTGCAAACCTGCTTTTGCAAGCGTGGCACCGGCGGCAACATCGCTTATGGCCATGCGCGATCCGATGTGGGACATCTTGTCGAGCAGCTCGACCACGCGTCCGATAGAGCGCATGATCTGCAGCGGTGCAGTGCAGGCCCCTGCCAGCGCGCGCTCCATGACAGCTTCGCGCGATGGGTCGTCTTTGGGGATGCTGTAGGCCTTGGACAGCGGCTCAAAGCACTCTGCGTCGGCATCGATCAGGCGCAACAGCGTCTCGCGCAGCTCTTGGGCCTTTTGGGTGAGCTCAAGCGCCTCGTCTTCTACGTCGGCGTACTTCTTCTTGCCTATAGTCAGGTTGCCCACCATAGAGCACAAGGCCACGGCAAGCGCGCCGGTTGCAGCGGCAGCGCCGCCGCCGCCGGGATAGGGGGCATTCGAAGCGAGTTTTTGCGTGAACAGATCAAGCGAATCTTCGTAAAGAGGCATGGGCTTCCTTTGCGGTTTTCATCAAGGTCCTAAGGGCCTTTGCATAAGTGCAGTCCTGCCATTTTATGTGATGTGCGCAGGTGCGGTAGACGTTGCTTTTCCGCATCGGCAAAAGCCGCTCGCAGTCTTTGTGTGTAAATACCCAAAAACTAGCGCCTTGCTGGGTAAATAGGCGTAAAATATCGGGAATTCTTTAGCCGGCAAGTGTCCTTGAAAAGACAGAGGGCACCGTGGATTTTGAAAGGAAGCTTCGTAATGGCAATCACAATCCTTTACGAAAAGGACGTCAACCCAGAGATCATCAAGAGCAAGAAGGTGGCCATCATCGGCTACGGTTCTCAGGGCCATGCTCATGCACTCAACCTGCATGACTCCGGTGTAGACGTTCGCGTCGGCCTGCGTGAGGGCTCCAAGAGCTGGGCTAAGGCAGAGGAAGCCGGCCTCAAGGTCATGACCATGGAAGAAGCCGCAGAAGAGGCAGAAGTCGTCATGATCCTCATCCCCGATGAGATCCAGGCTGCCACTTACACCGCATCTATCGCAGACCATCTGCATCCTGGCGACACCTTGGCATTTGGCCACGGCTTCAACATCCACTACGGCTACATCAAGGCACCCGAGGGCGTCAACGTCATCATGTGCGCCCCTAAGGGCCCCGGCCACATCGTCCGCCGTCAGTTCACCGAGGGCTCCGGTGTGCCCGACCTCATCTGCGTTTACGAGGATGCAACGGGTGACGCATGGGATATCGCCCGTTCCTACGCTTGGGGCGTTGGCGGTGCTCGCACCGGCATCATGGAGGGCACCTTTGCCCAGGAGACCGAAGAAGACCTCTTTGGCGAGCAGGCTGTCTTGTGCGGCGGCTGCGTTGAGCTCGTCAAGGCCGGCTTCGACACCCTGGTCAACTACGGCGGCTATCCCGCAGAGCTCGCTTACTTCGAGGTCTACCACGAGCTCAAGATGATCGTCGACCTGATGTACGAAAAGGGCATCGGCTTCATGAACTACTCCATCTCCAACACTGCAGAGTATGGCGAGTACTACGCTGGCCCCAAGGTCATCAACGAGCAGTCCCGCGAGGCCATGAAGGTCATCTTGGACCGCATCAAGAACGGCGAGTTTGCCAAGGAGTTCGTGGCCGACTGCGAAAACGACCACAAGTGGCTGCTCGAGCAGCGCGCCGCCTGCGACGACCTTCTGCTGGAGAAGACCGGCAAAGAGGTTCGCAAGATGTTCTCTTGGCTGTAAGCTTATAGCCGCTTAAAGAACAAGGAGCGCCCCGGGCACCTTGCCCGGGGCCTCTGTATAAAGGGAGCTTGCCTAGCGTTAAGCTCCTTTCATACAGAGCAGCAACAGCTCTGAAGAAGATGACCAGCGGCCCAGGCCGCGAGCGTGTCTGCGTGCGAGTAGTTCCGACCAAAGCCCAGCCGCGCCCATTGACTGAAAGGAAGTTGCACTATGAAGGTACTCATCCCAGAGAAGCTGGCCAAAGAGGGCATCGCTGTTCTGGAAGAGGCGGGCTGCGAGGTAACGTTCAAGCCCGACACCACCCCTCAAGAGCTCGTCGATCTTATCGGCGATTACGACGGCCTCATCGTGAGGAGTGCCACCACCGTGACCCGCGAGGTCATCGAGGCGGGCACTAACCTCAAAGTCATCGGCCGTGCTGGCGTAGGTGTAGACAACATCGATTCCGAGGCCGCAACAGAGCGCGGCGTCATCGTCTGCAACGCCCCCACCTCCAACGTTGTCTCTGCTGCAGAGCAGACCATCGCCCTCATGCTGGCCGTCGCCCGCAAGACCGCAGTCGCAGACGCCTCCATGAAGGCCGGCAATTGGAACCGCTCCAAGTTCACCGGCGTCGAGCTGCAGGGCAAGACCCTGGCGGTGTTTGGCTTGGGTCGCGTGGGTATGCTCGTTATCGAGCGCGCCAAGGCCTTTGGCATGAAGATCGCCGGCTACGACCCCTACGTCACCGCAGAGCGCGCCGCATCCATGGGCGTCGAGCTTTACACAGACGTCAACGAGCTGTGCCGTGTGGGTGATTTCATCACCGTCCACATGCCCAAAACCAAAGAGACCACGGGCATGTTTGGCGCTGATCAATACGCCATCATGAAAGACGGCGTCATCCTCATCAACTGCGCTCGCGGCGGCATCATGGACATCGAGGCCATGGCCGGTTTCTTGGAGAGCGGCAAGATCGGCGGCGCAGGCATCGACGTTTGGGAGCATGAGCCGGTAAGCGACAGCCCCATCCACGGATTTGACAACGTTGTCCTCACCCCGCATCTGGGCGCATCCACCAAAGAGGCCCAGATCCGCGCCGCTACGCAGATCGCCGAGTTTGTCATTGCCGGCATGCAGGGCAAGGCCGTCCCGACGGTCGTCAACTCTGCCCGCATCCCCGAGCAGGTCATGGAGAACCTGCGTCCCTACATCGGCGCTGCTCAGACAGCAGCAGATATGGCCACTCAGATTGCGGCGTCTGCTGTTGGCGGCGTCTCGGTCAAGGCGTGTGGCGGTATCGCCTCCCAGGACCCGGAGGTTTTGGGTACCGCAGCGCTGGCTGGCGTTGTCCAGTTTGGCTCGGAGGTTCCCGTCAACGTCATCAACGCCCGTTATCTGGCAGACCAACGCGGCATCACGGTAGAGACCGCGGTAGAGCCTGCAACCGAGAGCTACTCCTCCTATGTAGAGATCGTGGCTCATGCAGCAGACGGCGATGTGGCCATCACTGCAGCCGCTGCTCCCAACGACGCTGTGCGCATCACCTCTGTCTTGGGCTACAGCACCGATCTCATCCCCAGCAAGAACCTCATCGTCATGCAGTACGTTGACGGTCCTGGCCGCATGGGCAAGCTGGGCACCGTGTTGGGCAACGCAGGTGTCAACGTCGAGACCATGCAGATCGCCGTCAAAGAGGGAAGCGATATCGCTACCGTATTCATGAACGTCGACCGCGCTGTGAGCGGTCGCGTTCAGACGGACCTCAAAAACGTTGTCGACGCGGTCAACGCCTGGTTTATCGAGCTGTAATCCTGACTTTGTCTTGAGGCTATAAGGCCCGGAGCTTGCAAACGCGCTTTGCAAGCCCCGGGCCTTTTGCGATATGAGCGCAGCGAATGGAGTCGAGGGAGTTAGCCGCGGCTCAGGTGGGCTCGCGTAACAATGCGGCAGACCATAGCCCGTAGGATTCGATGCCTTTCGAGAACCGGTTGGGTGCACAACCACGTAGGGGCGAGCATTGCTCGCCCGCTAGGTTGCAGTGGATTGCAGAGAACATGCGGCGCGCATCGCTTTAGAGCCTCGCGCTTAGCAGCGTGCTTTGCGGGCCTCGGGCCTTTTGCGATTATGGCTGGCCGCTTCCTAGAGTGCTTGGGGCAGCTCGATGGTAAACGTGGTGCGACCTTGACTGCTGCTTGCGCCGATGCAACCGCCGTGTGCCTCTACGATCTCTTTGGCGATGGCAAGTCCCAATCCAGCGCCGCCCTTGTTTGCGCTACGCGCCGAGTCCTCTCTAAAGAACTTCTCAAAGATCGAGTCCAGATGCTCGGGGGATATCTCCTTGCCTTGGTCGCTGATCTCCATGAAGGCTTTGCCGTCATTGCAGTAGGCGGTAAAGGTGACGGCGGTTTTGGGGTTGGCGTATGCGATTGCGTTGCGCAGGATGTTTCCGCAGGCACGGGCCATTTTCTCTGGGTCGATGAACACTTGCTCTTGCTCGGGCACCTGCACTTTGACTTCAAGCCCCTTTGCCTGGGCTTGCGGGTAGATCGATTCTGCGATCTGCAGGCAAAAGAACTTGAGGTCGATCTGCTCGCGCTCTACAGGGATGCTTTGAAGGTTGTAGCGCGTTATCTCAAAGAACTCCTCGATGAGCGAGTCAAGTTGCTCTGCTTTCTCGTAGGCAACGCATGCAAATTTCTCGCGTTCTGCTGTAGGCATCTCCGGCGTGGAGCGCAAGATGTCCAGATAGCCGATAACAGATGTGAGCGGCGTGCGGATGTCGTGGGCCAAGTAGGCTACGAGCTCGTTTTTGCGTTGCTCTGCCACCTTTGCCGTCTGCTCGTTGTGAAGCTCTCGGTTTTGGATGTCCAAAAGCTCGCTGCGTGCGTCTTTGAGCGATGAAGGCAGGTTGATAGGTGCGTCTTTATCGGCAAAAAGCCCTTTGATCGCCAAGGCGAGCTTGTCTATCTGCCCTATCAGCCGCGGAGGCAAAAGAAGCAAGAAGAAGATCAAGCCCAGCAGGTAACACACGATAAGAGCGGCGGGCTTTGCATTGGCAAAGGCATGGTAGAAGGTGAGGTCGCGCCAAGCGTACAACCCCTTGCCCGACCAAAAGGCGGTGTCCTCGTAGCTGCTGGAGCTTACCGTGAGCGCGGGAGTGAGGTCGGCTGCGTCCATGGAATACACGTCGTCTGAAAGCTCGTCGTATGTCTGATCGCTCGAACTGTCGTTTTCTGCTGCGTAAGCAGGGTTTTTGGCGTCAAAGTCCTCCACATCGAGCTGCATGTTGTACGTGGCGTCTTCGTACATGTTTATGTACTCGTCTTGAGTCACGTAGTTCCAAGGCGCTGTTATATCGGCCACCTTGTACCCGATCTTTTGGTATGCATCGTCCCAAAACTGCATGGCAGCCAAGGTAAAGGCAAGCGTGTAGGCGGCTAGTATGCAAAAGCCGACGAGCAAAGATTTGTTGCGGATCGACTTGGCTTGGACGCTTTTGATCGACATAGCGCTCCTGTTGCTTTGTTATTTGAGCCCCGCCGTGGGAATCTTGTAGCCAACGCCCCAAACGTTGACGATGAACTCCTTGGAGGCGTCGATGGCGGCGAGTTTTTCTCGCAGATGACGGATGTGAACCATGACTGAGTTTCCGGCGGCGCTGTCAAAACAGCTTTCCCAGACAATCTCGTAAAGCTCGCGTGCAGAGACCGTGGCGCCCTTTCTCTTGAGGAGCAAGGACAGGATGCCAAACTCCTTGGGCGTGAGCTTTAGGGGCGTTTCATGCACGCTGGCCGTGTGAGTCTCCAGGTTAATCTCTATGCCCGTCCCGCTTGAGAGTATGACGTCGTCTTGATTGGCATCGCTGCTGGTCTTGCGACGCAGGCGTGCCTTGACGCGGGCGATGAACTCGTGGGTTCTAAAGGGCTTGACGATGTAGTCATCCGCACCTATCTCCAGTCCCACAACCTGATTGATCTCCTCGTCTTTTGCAGAGAGGAAGATGATGGGCACATCAGAAAAAGACCTGATGAGACGGCAGGTTTCGTAGCCGTCTATGCCGGGCATCATGATGTCGAGCACGATGAGGTTGTAGGTCTTGGAGTGCATGGCGGCAAGGGCTTGCTCTCCGCTGTAGCAAGCGTCGGCGTTAAAGCCCTCCTTGCTCAAGAGCGTGGCAACCAGGGTCGCGATACCCTCGTCATCATCTACCACCAGTATGTTCTGCCTATTCTTCATCTATGCGATTATAGGTCCTCTCACAAGTGCAAAGTGCGCTCATCTGTCATCCTTAAGAAGCTTTAAGCAAGGCTCTCAAGGCGGATTTTTGCCTTGCCGCTCTTGCTGCAGTGATTTGCTCGGATGTTTCATATGCCGCCTTGCTCTTTGGGTTGAGCAGGCTTTTTGATAACCTGTAAGGATGCAAAAACAAACGTGTAGCTTCTAAGGACCGCGATGCCAAGCAAGAGCGTTCTCCCACATCTTCATATGGTTCTCTTATGCGAGGACTACGGCTCTAAGCTGTGGCCTATCGCACGTGAGGATGACCCTTCCTGCGCCGCTCCCGTGGCGCCGGGCTCTAGCAAGACGCTGCTTGAGAACACCGTAGAGCGCCTGCTTCCCTTTACCGATCAAAAGCTCCATGTGGTCACCACCTCACGTATGGCAAAGGTGATAGACACGCTGCTTTCCAAGAACTGCAAGCTCAAGCGCGACCGCTACGAGCTTTTCGTCTTGCCAACGCAGCGCGGTAGTGCTGTGTCTGTCTCGCTGGCTTGCGCGCGCATCAGAAAGCTCGACCCCAACGCGATTGTCATGGTCTCCAGGACAGACCAGCATACAGAGCACGATGAGCGTTGGGACAGGGCCGTCTTTGACTCGTACCAGGTTGCCCAGCAAGACCGCATCGCCGTTATCGGCAGCGTGCAGGAAACCAAATGCGCCGATTGGACCTATATCCGCAAGGGCAAGGAGTTTCCCGGGGTAGACGGTGCTCACCACGTGCGCCTTTTTACCGCAGGCCAGTCTCCGTCTGCAGCAAAGCGCATCTGCGCTCAAGGAGCTTATTGGTACACGGGGTGCATGGCTGCGCGCGCGGCTGTGGTGCTAGGCGAGCTGGCTCGTGCGGGAGACGCCGCACGCACCAAAGAGAGCGAGGGTTCTCACCGCATCGCAGAGACCACTAACTTCTTGGCACAGCTTGAACCTAAAGACTGGATGCATGTAGCTGCGCGCGAGCTTTTGGATGCGCTTCCCAGTTCCAGCCTTGAAGAAGCCCTGCTTGCTGTTTGCGACAACATGGTCTTGGTCTCATCCGGGACGCGCTTTGACGCTTTGTCATCGCTTGAAGACCTCGACGCCACCTGCGCGCCTGATCGCGACGGCAACAAGACGATCGGCAAGGCGGTTATGACCCGCTGCCGCAACACCACCGTCTACTCGCAAGGCACCAAGCGCAAGGTGGTTGCGCTGGGTCTCAAAGATGCCTTGGTCATCGAGCTCGATGACATGACGTTGGTCGTCTCAAAAGACCAGATCGACAACATCGACGATGCTAGAAACGAGCTGTCCTAACATCTGCCGATTTCTCCAAAATTTGTGGGTTTTGGGGATAGTCGTTCTTTTGCGCAGGTCAGGCTAGACCCTTGTTGCACATATGCCCGCAACGCTGCGCAGCGGCTCTTCAAAGCGCCTTGGCTATCCGCTATCTTTGAGCGGCACCTCCAACGATTGAAAGGCACGCCATGCCCTCTTACGGCAAGCAACAACGCAACTCATATCAGTACCAAAACACCGCGCAGGTCCCAGAGGTCGACAGCTTCGATCGCGTGATGCCCCAAAACATCGACGCAGAAAAAGCCGTTCTCGCTGCGATGATGCTTGCCCCAGACGTCGCAGAAGAGGCGATGATGAAGATCTCTGCGCAGGAGTTCTACCGTCCCTCGCACCAAAAGATCTTCGAGGCGATGCAAGACCTCTACAATCGCGGAGACCCTATAGATCAGCTTTCTTTGGCCGATCGCCTTAACTCCCGTGGAGAGCTCGAGGCCGTTGGCGGACGCCCCTACATCATCGAGTTGGGTAACAACTCGCTGGCCATGTCCAACTGGTCGCATCATGCAGATATCGTTCACCGCGAGTACATGCTCCGCGAGCTTATCCAAGCATCCGTCAAGATCACCGCCTTGGGATACGATGCCCCAGACGACCTTGACGCGGTGGTAGAAGAATCAGAGAAGCTCCTTTTCAACGTCACCAACAAGCGCGTTTCCACCAACTTCAAAAAAGCCGATACCCTTGTGGTCGAGACTTTCAACGAGCTGCAGGAACTCGCGCGCAACAAAGACCGCTTTACGGGTGTTCTCACGGGCTTCAAAGACGTGGACGAGATATTCGGCGGCTTTAACCCGGGAGACCTCATCATCTTGGCTGCGCGTCCCGCTGTGGGCAAAACGTCGTTTGCCCTCAATATCGCAAGCCGCGCAGCGCAGCTGGGCACTTCCATTGCGTTTTTTAGCTTGGAGATGAGCGCCACGCAGCTTATCCAGCGCATCATGTCTACAGAAGCCAAGATAGAGAGCAAGAAGATGCGCACAGGTGGCATGAACGCCCAGGATTGGACGCGCTTGGTCGGCGTGAGCGACACCCTCTCAAAGCTCGATATCTGGATCGACGATACCCCCAGTGCCAGCATCTTGGAGGTCAGAGCCAAGGCGCGCCGTCAGCTCAGGCATGTCGAGCCTGGTCACGGCATGATTATCGTGGACTATCTGCAGCTTATGCAGCCGCAAAACGCGCGCACAGAAAGCCGTCAGGTAGAGGTGGCAGAGATATCCCGTGGTCTTAAGATCCTGGCCAAAGAGATGGGCATGCCCGTTATCGCGCTGTCCCAGCTCTCCCGTGCAGTCGAGTCGCGTCAAGGCAAGCGCCCCATGCTTTCCGACCTGCGTGAGTCCGGTTCTATCGAGCAAGACGCAGACATCGTCATGTTCATCGACCGCTCTACAAGCGAGAAAGAAGCAGAAGAGCAAGACCGCCCTCCTCTTGGCACGGCAGATATCATCGTTGCCAAGCATCGTAACGGTGGCACGGGTGTGGCGCACCTGGCCTTCCAGCCGGATTTCACGCGATTCGACAACCTCGCGTATAGTCATGACGATTACGGTGGGTACTAACCCTAGGGGATAGCACATACGTTAGATAGCCGCAGGCACGTTTGTGACCTGCGGTTTTTCTTTTCATGCTTGTCTTTTGTGGAAAACCGAGCTTAGATTTGCGCGTTTTAAGCGAGTTATGCACAGTGACTTGTTCTGATTTGAGTCTTGGTTTGGTCTGATATCTGCATAGATTTGCCTGCGATGATCTTTGTGTCTAAACCTGAGGCGTGTGTTGGAGGCAAGCGATGAGGAAGACAGATAAGATCTGCAGGTTAGCAGGCAAAGGCAAGAGGCTTTTGTTGGGGGAGTTGCGGGGTGTCGCATTTGCTCCAAGACATGCTGTTGTTGTTGCATGCGCCTGCTTGATGGCATGGCTTCCGCTTCATATGGGTATCTCAAGTCCCTCATATTGCGCATACGCGGCTACGTGGCCTGCAACCTCGTCTCAGGAAGACACCCTGACAGGATTTCATGAGAGCTATAGGAGCATGGGTGCTTCCTATGTGCATAGCGGTGTAGATATCCTGGCAGCTGCAGGTTCTGACGTGCTTTGCCCGGTTGGGGGTCGTGTCACCTTTGTTGGGCATGTTCCCGCACAAGATGGCATGCAAAGCTCTGATGCCGGACAAACCATGACCGCCGTGAGCATCGGGCTTAATAACGGCAAGACGGTGACTTTGATGCCTGTAAAAAACGTGCGGGTTGCAAAAGGCGATACGGTCTCGGAGGGTGAGACGCTGGCGGTGCTTGCCTCAAGCGGCGACAGGTCGTCTGCTCAACCGCATCTGCACATGGGCTTGAAAAAAGACGGCGTTTACTACGACCCGCTGAGTTTGTTTGGGGCAAGCAAACCCACAGCGGCAACTGATGCTGTGGCAGCTGCGGGCGCTGTTGCAAAAGAGAAGCATCGGTCATTAAATGCCAAAGCGCGGCAAGAGCAAGAACCTGCTTCCTCTGCAGCAGAGGCAAGCTCGGCTGTAGAGGAAGCAGTTAAAGCCAAACAGCAAGTCAAAGAGCAGGAGAGCTTTGGAAGCGTCAGCTCTGCTGTCGGCAATGCGGTACCGGTGTCTGCAGCGGGTCTTGAAGAAGATGCAGGTTTTGGTATTGCCGCAGATGCTCTTAAGGCGTGCGGGATGCAAGCATTCTCATTTGCAGAAGGCTTTGTGCAGCTGTGCGACCGTGCCGGTATCGTTTTGATTGCTGCCACGTCTGCAGGGATGGCATCTTTGCTTGTGGCGGTTTCGGCCCTGGGTAGGAAGGCTTATCTGTCTATTAGGCGCAGCAGTGCGTGTTCTAAAAATAAAAAATTTGCCCCCTTGTTTGATAAAAGAGGGGGTGCTAATATACCAAAGTTATTTCCTGCTCCGGGAACATCCTTCATAACCCGGGGCCGTCTAGCCCAGAGGAGGTGACCAATGAAGGCTTACGAACTGCTGTTTTTCGTCGATCCGTCCATCGATGAAGAGACTCGCCTGGCTGCTATGAAGCGTATCGACAACACCATCGTCGAGCAAGGCGGCAAGGTTGCTAACGTTGAGGAGTGGGGTAAGAAGAAGCTTGCCTACGAAATCAACGATCTCACGGACGGTGACTACACTCTCATCGATTTCCAGGCTGATCCTGCTTCCATCGCGGAGCTGGACCGCGTTTTGCACATCATGGACGCAATCGTGCGTTACATGATCGTCCGTCGCGACGACTTGGACGTTGAGAACGCCTAATGGATCATTAATCCATTTACGTCCATTGGAAGGAACGCACCATGAGCATTAACAAGGTACTTATCAGCGGAAACCTCACCCGCGACGCAGAGCTTCGCAGCACTGCAAGCGGCACTTCTATCCTGGCTTTTGGCGTTGCGGTTAATGACCGTCGTCGCAACCAGAACGGAGAGTGGGAGGATTACGCTAACTTTGTCGACTGCACCATGTTTGGGCGTCGCGCAGATGCGCTTGCCCAGTACCTCACCAAGGGTACCAAGGTTGCAATCGAGGGGCGCCTGCACTACAGCTCTTGGGAAGACCGCAACGGCGGTGGCCGACGCTCTAAGCTCGACGTCACCGTTGACGAGCTCGAGTTCATGTCGTCTCGAAACGGCAGCAACGGCTCTGGTAACAACAACCAGTCGTATGCTCAGAACTCTGGGCAGTACAACGCGGGCTCCAACCAGCGTTCCCAGCACATTTCAGAGGCACCCGCACCGGCTGCCTACAACGATGAGGATATCCCCTTCTAGGGGCCTCGCTTTAGAGATTAGTTAGGAGGAAGCAATGGCTGAATACACCCGTCAGCCGCGTCGCAAGCAGTGCCCGTTCTGCAAGGACGATGTCGCATACATCGACTACAAGGACGCACAGATGCTTCGTCGCTACATCACTGACCGCGGCAAGATCAAGTCCCGTCGCGTCACTGGTGTCTGCACTCAGCACCAGCATCGTCTGGCTGTCGCCGTCAAGCGCGCACGCGAGATGGCTCTTCTGCCTTATGCCGTCAAGATCGTCAGCGGCAACGGCGGCCGTCGCAACCGCTAGGATTGCGTTTTCAGGAAAGCTGCGGGTTGTTCCCGCAGCTTTTTAGGCGCCTACATATATGTAAGCAGCCTTGCGCCATAGCAGGGCAATTTTGAAAGGTAACAAACATGAAGGTTATTCTGACTCAGGAACTCAAGGGCCGCGGCGGCGAGGGTGACGTTATCGACGTCGCTCAGGGCTTCGCAGTCAACTACCTGATCCCCAACCGCATGGCTATCAAGGCCACCAAGGGTGAGCTCAAGCAGCTTGAGCAGCGTCGTCACAACATTGCCAAGCGCGAGCTGGCTCGTACTACCGATGCAAACACCCTCAAGGCCGCTCTCGATGGCAAGACCATCAAGGTTTTGGCCAAGGTCGGCGAGGAGGGCCAGCTCTTTGGCTCTATCACCGCTGCCAAGGTCGCCGAGGCTATCCTCGAGCAGGTTGGCGTTACCGTCGACCGCAAGCAGATCGAGCTTGGCAAGGCCATCAAGGTCGTCGGCGAGCACACCACCGTCATTTCCATCTACCGCGACATCAAGGCTGTCATCACCATCAACGTTGTTGACGAGGCTGCCGACATCGAGATCGTCGAGGAGGTCGAAGCTGCCGAGGAGACCCAGGAGGTCGCCGAGGAGATCGTCGAGACCGAGGAGTCTGCAGAGTAAATCTGCATTTATCCTTTAGATGATTGACAAGGGGAGCTGGCGCGAAAGCGTCGGCTCCCCTTATATATGCAGCTACGCTAGTTTATCTGCATCTAGAGGTTTGCTATTTTTCAAGCTGTGCGGCGCATCGTGCTTGTGCGCTGCCGTCTGGATGCATGCGCCGCTGTCTCAAGCCATGCACCACGTTGCCTTGCCTTTGGAGCATGAGCTGTCAGGCAATCCTTCTATGGCTCTGCGTTGATTTGACCCTGCGACTGTGTTTGTTGACCTGTCGTTGTCGTCTTGCCATGCGCGTTAGATGCAAGACGTGTTTGAATTGGCATGACGCCGGTTTTCTATCTAAGGATTCTTGATGTTTGGATCGTTTGAGCCTAAGGCCTTCATTTTTGACTTTGATGGTACTCTCGCAGACTCTATGTGGGTTTGGAGCGAGGTGGACAAGGAGTTCGCACGCCGCAGAGGGTTGGATTTCACTAAGGAAGACTCAGAGATTATTGCGGCTCTGGGCTTTGAAGGCACGGCAAAGTGGCTTCTCGAGCGCTTTGGCTTGGACGAATCGGTCGATGATTTGATCGCGGAGTGGTATGCGATTGCAGCAGATAGCTACGCTCATGACGTTCCCTTAAAGCCAGGTGTTCGCGAGTATCTCTCGCATCTCAAGAAGCGTGACTATCCTCTTGCCATAGCTTCGTCGCTTGATAGGCGCTTGCTTGAATCAGCACTGCTCAACAACGGCGTGCTTGATTGGTTTGACGTCATCGTCGTGTGCGATGAGGTGACCGAGACGGGTAAATCGACTCCTGTTGTCTACACAGAGGCTGCTACCAGGCTTGGTTTTGCGCTTAGCGATTGCGTGGTCTTTGAAGATGTCGCCATGGCTGCTCGCAGCGCCAAGGCGGGCGGTGCTTTTGTCGTGGGCGTAAGCGATGAGCATCCCCAGCAATCTCGTGATCAGCTTAAGCAAGCTGCGGATTACTTTTGCGAGGGTTTCCCGTCGCTTCTCGTCTAGATGCCCTTGTCGCTGGTTTTTGTCCGCGTGGGATATTTCCAAACGCCGCCGCGGCTTGGCAAATGCTAGAAAGAGCTTATAAGCATCCCAACTGAACAACCTATTTTCGCGCGATTCGGTCAGATGAGGACTCGCGTTGCGCTCTTGATTTGCGTCGCTTGAAGCCTTGAAGCTTGCGCGCGCAATTGCATTAAGAAAGGAACATTGTCTATGTCAAACGCAATAACGAGAAAGCAGCTGGCTATGGTGGTGACCATGCTTGCGGGAACCTTTATCGCGGTTCTCAATGCAACGCTGCTTACACCGGCGCTGCCAACCATCATGAGGGATATGGACGTTGCTTCAACCACTGTTCAGTGGCTTACAAGCGGTTATTCGCTTACAGAGGCGGTTGTTATCCCGCTTTCCGCATACCTTATGGGCAGATTGTCCACACGGCAGCTCTATATCGGCGGCATGGCGCTTTTTGGAGCCGGCTGCGTGGCGTGCTCGTTGACGCCGGGTTTTTCGTTTCTCTTGCTGGGGCGCGTTATGCAGGCAGCAGCTACAGGCGCCGTCATGCCCATGGTCATGAGCACGGTTTTGCTGGTGTTTCCGCGAGAGAAGCGCGGTAGGGCTATGGGTATCGTGGGCCTGCTCATCGGATTCGCGCCGGCTATAGGACCCTCGCTTTCCGGTCTGCTTATCGACAGCGTGGGTTGGCGCGCGATCTTTGTCATCGTCGCCGTCTTGTCCTTTGTCGTGGTGGCGCTTGCTCTTGGCGTGCTTGAGAACAACGGCAATTTCGAGCGCGGAAAGTTCGATGCGCTCTCTGTGCTGCTTTCCTCGGTGGGTCTCGTGTGCTTGCTCATCGGATTTTCCACTTTCAGCTCTGCTCAAAACCACATGACGACTGCCGCGCTCGTGCTCGTGGGCGTTGCCCTGATTGCCTTGTATGCACACCGCCAGCTCAAGCTTGAGAAGCCTATGCTCAAAGTAGGCATCCTCAAAAGCAGACAGTACTCGACAACGGTTGTCATCATCATGGTCTTTATGGCAGCGCTCATCGGCATGGAGACGATCATGCCGCTCTATATCCAGGGAGTGTTAGGTTATTCTGCAACGATCTCAGGCGTCACTTTGCTTCCCGGAGCTCTTGTTGGCGCGATCATCGGCTACTTTGCCGGCAACATCTTTGACCGCTACGGCGTGCGCAAGCCAGTGCTCATCGGTGCGTGCGCTATCACCTTGGCGGCTTTTGGCTTTACGCAGTTCAAGATGGACAGCCCCATCGTGCTCGTCTCTGTCGTCTATACCGTGATGGCCGTGGGTATCCAGTTCACAATGACACCCATCAACACCTGGGGCGTGAACTCGCTTGCAAACAAAGATATCCAGCATGCGCCCAGTACGTCCAACACGCTCAACCAGGTGGCGGGTTCTTTTGGAACGGCGCTGCTCGTGTCGCTGGCATCGGTTGTCACGGGGATGTCGCAAACGGGCGATGCAACGCAGCGCATCTTTGAGGGCTACCATGTCTCCTTTAGCACAACGGCCCTGCTTGCCGTGGTTGCGGTATTGATGATCGTGGTGTTTGTGCGCGATAAGAAGCAAGAGGCCAAGGCGCCCGAGGCCCAGACGCCTGCTGCAGATGTGGTCTTGTCTCCGAGTCTTGCTGTTGTCGCAGATGCCATGAACCGCAGTGCTGCCCAAGCGCCTGCAAGCGCGAGCATGCGCGAGGTCGTTAAAATCATGTCTGCGACAGACACAACGGGTGTCTCTATCGTGGGCGAGGGCGGCCAGCTCGTGGGTTATGTGACAGACGGAGATGTCGCGCGCTACCTTGCTCGTCATAATCAGTACTACTCGTCTCCTACGGCCGGCTTCATCGGGTTTGTCAACGACGATGACGATATGGTCCAACGCATGGAGATGCTGGCCGAGCTCAACGTCATGGAGCTTGCAACCAAGCATGTGGTTACCGTCAATGTGGATACACCGTTAGACGAGGCATGCGCAGTGCTTTCCGAGCGCAAGATCAAGAAGGTTCCGGTGCTCGACAAAGGCGTGCTCGTTGGCGCTTTGTCCCGTCGTAACGTTGTGCATTACCTCATGGGGTTGTATGAGCAGTAGGCCTGCAACCGCGCTGCTCTTCCTGCTTTGAGTGGATCTTTTTTCTTGGGTCAAACGGTTTTGGATTAAAGGTCTGAGAGCGAACATGCGGCAAAGCTCGCCTAAAAATTTTTGTTGACAGGCAAAATCTCGATGGTAATATAGACAAGCTTTCGATTTGCGCGGCATTAGCTCAGCTGGATAGAGCGTCTGACTACGAATCAGAAGGTCGGGGGTTCGAATCCCTCATGCCGCACCAAGAAACATTGATTCCCCGCGATAAACATCGCGGGGTTTTGTTTTTTTCAGCCTTGAGGGGCATGGTAGGTCAGTTTGCCCGATGCATTGCCACGCGTGTCCTAAAAACGCAACCAGCGTGGTAGGCTTGAGGCTGTTGACGAGGTTTCGGGCAAGGAGATCCCATGTGCACAAACGGTGTTAATACCCAGCAGCTTAAAGACACGGTAGAGATGATCGATGCGCAGGTCGCGTTGTCTCGTCGTTGGACTCACAAGATGTATCACCTGGCAGATAACGGCGCCATGCAGCGCTCTGCTAAGAAGCTGGCTGCTATCCAAGCCATGCTCGACGATGTCAGAAGCGAGTTCGAAGAGCTTCAAGATCTTATCGAGCGCGATGACAACGACAACGGCGTGCAAGTAGAGCTCGTTTAACCGGCGTATCAAGGTTTTGCAGGGTCATGAAGAAAGAGCAGCTGCAGCAAGCCTCGCTTTTGGTGTTGAGCGCAGGCGAGCTTTCGCAGGCTGCTCTTTGCGCTCTTGAGGCAAGCGCAAACTCCCTAGGGCATGCAGATAGCGTGCGTTTTACAGATGTGTCCTTGCTTGAGGGAGAAGAGCTTGTCTTGGAGGTTCACGAGTGCGACCCGTGGTGCGTTGTGGCGGTTGATGATGGAGCCATTGCCGCGCTTAGAGCAGCCTTTGCGCAAGAGGCCGAGGGCTTTGCTCCAGATAACCCGGTCGAGGTGCGCGGCTATCTTTTTGTTGCTGTTCCCGCTTTTGAGGAGTGCCTGCAAGACCAAACAGCCAAACGAGTTGCCTGGGGCCGTCTTAAGGCTGCGGCTCACCCTAAAGAGCCTTACTAGTTCTCATGGGCGCCCTTGCGCTGTATCTTGATGTGCAAGACGTTTAGGAAGGATGCAGAGTGGTCATCTCCACAAAGGGGCGTTATGCGTTGCGCCTGATGCTCGATGTAGCTATGCAAGGCAACGATGCGCCAGTGCCGTTACATGACATAGCCGACAGACAGCAGATTTCGTTCAAGTACCTCGAGCAGATCGTTCCGCCTCTTACGCGCGCGGGATTTCTCAAAAGCGTGCGAGGTGCGGGCGGAGGCTACTTGCTTGCAAAGGATCCCTCGCAGATCACAACGGGTGACATCTTGAGGGCGGGCGAAGGCAATCTTGCCCCCGTAGCGTGTTTGGCAAGCGATGATGTGGATTGCCCTCGTGCGGACTTGTGCATCACCTTGCCCTTTTGGCGAGGTCTCGACGAGGCTATAACCGCTTATATCGACAGCGTTACGCTCGCAGATCTCGTAAAGGACCGGGCGGTCTAAACAAGGCGTTTGAGACGGCTGGGCAACTTGCAAAGAAAGGAGACAGGCATGGCTCAGGTATCGCAAGAGCTGGATGCTTTGACATGCACCCTCATCGGCGAGGCTATCAATATTTTGGAGACCCAAGGAGAGCTGCCGGTTTTGATGCTGGCCGACTGCGTCAGCGACCTTTTTGTCTTTGAAGACGACGATCCAGACGGGTGCTACAGGGCCGCTTGCCAGCAGGTGACAGATCTGGGCAAGGAGTGCAACCTCTACGCGATTGCATACGAGGGCGTGGTTCAAGAAGACGAGTCGTCTTCGGGCGACCCCGCGATCATCTTTGAGTTTGCAGAGCGCGGCGCGCAAGAGGCATGGAGCGGCTTTATGTATTACCAGCGCTCCAAGCGCGGCGTCGAGGTTTCCGACCCCTATCCAGGCGGAGCAGAAACGCCGCTTTTTTCTTAGAAAAAACTTGCATTGCTCACACAGCTTGGATATAGTATCAACGTTTGTTAAATACCCGCTACCAAAGACAGCCGGTAACCCTTAGGGGTTTTAAGGGGGCTAAAAGCTCCGCCCGCCGAGGTGGTTGATTCGCAAGCTTTCTTGGCATGTGCAGTCGGCCTCCGCTGTCAGCGGGGGTCGATTTTTTATGGAAGGAGGTGCACATGCCTACTCAGAAGAAAGCAGATCAGATCGAGGAGATCGCCGGCAAGATCAAGGAGGCTAACGCCGTTTGGTATGTCGACGCTCGTGGTCTGACCGTCAAGGAGACTCAGCAGCTGCGCCGCAACGTCACCGCTGCCGGTGGCGAGATGAAGGTGTACAAGAACACCCTCGCAGTCCGCGCACTCGCCTCTTTGGAGCTGCCCACCTGCGAGGAGATCCTCGCTGGCCCCACCGCATTCATCTTTGCTGGTGAGGACGTCGCTGCTCCTGCCAAGGCTGCAAACGATGTCGCCAAGGCAAACCAGAACCTTGAGATCAAGGGTGGTTTGATGGACGGTGCCGTTATGAGCGCAGAAGAAGTCAAGGTCATCGCTTCCCTGCCTTCTCGCGACCAGCTCATCGGCCAGATCGCTTGCTCCCTTACTGCAGTTGCTTCTCAGCTCGCAATCGCCTTTGGCGAGATGTCCGAGAAAGAGGCTGCGTAAGAAACCGCCGTCGCCTGACGGCATGAACGTTACTTTGTACATGAAAGCTGCCTGATAGAGAGGGCAGCTGTTGAAAGGAAGAACAACATGGCTCTCACTAACGAAGAGATCATTGCTGCTCTGGGCGAGAAGACCCTGCTCGAGCTGGCTGAGCTCCGCGACATGATCTGCGAGGAGTTTGGCGTTTCCGCTACCGCCGCTGTTGCTGCTGGCCCCGCTGAGGGTGGCGCAGCCGCCGAGGAGAAGACCGACTTCGACGTCGTCCTCGAGGGCTTTGGCGACAACAAGATCGCCGTCATCAAGGT
>CAVAPV010000019.1:26888-36858 GCA_963590525.1 Agathobacter rectalis | reverse complement strand
CCAATCGTTCATATCCGTCGTGGAATTGGGACCAATCGTTCATATCCGGTCTCGTAGATGAAGGAAGGGGTGCGGACATTTTCTTGGACTGCATTGGCGGTGTATCCAAGACTCCTGCGGTACTCGTTGGGGCTCAACCATCCCAGCGACTTCTATATGCGCCCCTCGCAATAGTAAGCCAAATGCCCGTTCAGCCTCTCGATGAAGTCGCCGACTCTCACGCCCCTCCAGTCCCGGTGGGAGGTGCGGACGAAAAGTTGGATCAAAGCTGGTCCGATTGGAATCCGCATGTACAGCAAAGAAGAAGTCTAGTTCGCGCTGGAGGTTGGGGGATGTCAGGCAGAAGGTAATCCTTGGCAGAAATAACACGACAGACGCGACTGCGCTCATAAAATGCCAGATTTTGATTTAGCGCATACCCGTTTCATTATGGAGCGCTCAACACCAAAGGCATATCTCGAATCTTCAATTCGTTTAACACGCTAGGCTTATCGCAGCCTATCTAGGGCCTTTTCGCAAAACAACAGCCTTCTGAAAGATTGATTCCTTGCGTTCCATGAATGAGGGCGCCTGCCAATCAGAGCCACTTCTAGCGCATTCTCTGTCTGAATGGCAATCTCGTGGAAAGCTTCTGCTTTTCTCAGTTGAGCGTTCGTTACATCAATCACCGTTATCCCAGTCCGCCTCAAGATATTGCGACGTAGCGAGTCGTCATTGATCTTTTCTGCGCCGCAGTGAAAGGCATCGCTGTCGTACTCAATGGCGAGATTTGCTTGTCTCCAAAGAATGTCACAACGAAGAAACCTTCTCCCCAAGACGCGCTGCTGGTGTGCATCGAGATCAATCTTTCCATTGAGCACAGGCAAAGGAAACCCATAGCCGCCGTGCTTTTGCGATGTGCAAAGCAAAGCCGCAAGCTGTATCTCGCGCGGCGATGCCGATCCGTCAACCACGTAGCGCAAAGCCTCTCGTGCTTTCTTGGTACCGCGCTCTCCTGCTCGCTGTTTTACAAAGTCTTCGAGGTGCTGCTTGGTCGTAAGGGGATTTGTTCTAGAGAAGATGCTGTCTTGGGCAGCAAATGTCCCGCACAACTCATAGCCAAGAAGAATCAGCTCGCATACGGACAGGGCATTGGCCATTTGAAGAAAAACGAGCTCTGGACGCGCTATATAGATATCGTCTCTGAACCCCATGAAATCACCTTCTTCTGCAAACCTGCAAACATGGGGGCGGCACAGGAGAGATTTGCGCCGATCGAGATCTGCCAAAACGCATATGTCTAAGCATGCATCACTAGGTAAAGCGAGTTGTCTTGAGGCGTTTTGTGCCCTTATTGCATCGATCGATTGGCCATTTGCTGGGAGTGCGGACGATTTTCGCAATCCCAGATTGCCATAGTGGAGAAGACGATATGCTGCGGCTGCATACCCAACAAAAACACGTGAAGACATAGATTCCTCCAACAGCAAACCCTCAGATGAGCAAATAGGTCACTCGTAAACAGCGAAGCATCTTTGACGATAACCGCGAAATCTAAGCAGCTATACGAGCAATCTAAGACTGTAATCAGAACAAATTCCGGTTAAGCGGGCGGGCAGAAGACGTCTTCTCATAGAGGAAACAGTGGCGCTTTTTATATATCTGCAGGTCAGAAGCCACTAGCAAAGGAAAATTCGTTGCGCTAAACCCTTGGGTATAAAGGCAGTTTGATAAAGTTGGAGCCCTCACCCTCAACTTTGCTTTGCTGCCCAGACGACCACAAGCGGCATGGCTATTCGCTACAAGCAGCAAGAGCATTTGCCGCGAACACAGGACGCACTCCGCACCCCCGCTTGCCGCAAAAGCATCTCGTGCTCGATATGATGAATTCCTGATGCTTTGGGCGGCCATTTGGGTAACTCGCTATAATTTGACGGATATGCCCTGTTGTACCTACCCCTGCTAGAAACGTGGTTATGAAGATCAATATCTCCAAGATCAAGAAGCGCTACTTCGGCGACGCCTCCAAGATGAAGTTCCTCTTCGCGAAGCACGCGACGCAGCCCGTCGTCGACAACGCGATCCTCTTCGAGTCCTTCCACGGCAAGAACGTCTCCGACTCCCCGCTGCACATGCTCCAAGAGTTCATGCGCCAGGGGCGCGCCGGCGAGTTCGCCATCTACTACGCGACGGCCGACGCCGCGGCCCACCAGCCCGTCGTCGACGCGCTCGGGCTCCCGGTGACGCTCGTCGACATCATGTCGGAGGACTACGCGCGCGTTCTGGCCACCAGCAAGTACCTGGTCAACAACTCGTCGTTTCCCGCGTGGTTCATCAGGCGCGACGAGCAGCGCTACATCCAGACCTGGCACGGCACGCCGCTCAAGACCCTCGGCAAGCGCATGCGCCTGGGGATCGAGAGCATGTACAACGTGCAGCACAACTTCACGCAGGCAAACGTCATCACGTTCCCCAACAGCTTCACCAAAGAGGTCGTCATGCGCGACTACAACCTCGAGCTGCTGTTCTGCAACAAGGCCGCCATGCTGGGCTACCCGCGCAACGACGTCTTCATGAGGGAGGACGGCTCCGCGGTGCGCAGGAGATGCGGGCTCGAGGGCAAGACCTGCTTCGCGTACATGCCCACCTGGCGCGGGCGCAGCAACCACTCCGCCAACATCGAGGGCTACGCAAAGGACCTCGACCGCATCCTGAGCGAGATCGACGCCTCCCTGGCCGACGACCAGCTATTCTTCGTGAACCTGCACTCCATGGTCGCAAGCCAGATCGAGCTCTCCGGCTACGAGCGCGTCAGGCCGTTTCCGGCCGGGGAGGACAGCTACGAGTTCCTCAACGCGATGGACGTCCTGGTCACGGACTACTCGAGCGTCTTCTTCGACTTCGCGCTCACGCACAAGCCGATCATCTTGTTCACCTACGACATCGACGAGTACCTGGCAGACCGCGGCCTGTACCTGGACATCAGCACGATGCCCTTCAGGCAGGTGTCGACCACGCAAGAGCTCGTCGACAGCATGAGAAGCGGCGACTACGCCGGCTACCGCTACTGGGAGGGCGACTTCGCGGAGTACCTCGAGTACGACTCGCCCGACAACGCGGCCAAGGCGCTCGACCTGCTCTTCGACGGCGAGTCAGACGGCGTGCCCGTGGAGGACTACTCGCGCAACGCCGAGCGCGAGTGGCGCTCCTTCTACCCCAAGAAGCAGCGCCATGTGGAGGACATCCGCACCATCTGCGAGACTGTAGACCCCCGAAGCGAGATCGTCGTCTTCAACAAGAGCACCTTCACCGAGGACATGTCGGCGTTTCTGCACGACAACTACCGCGACGCGTTCCAGTACATGTTCACCATCTACTCCTGCCCGCGCACCATCGCCGAGGACGTCGAGTCGCAAAAGGGCGGCAAGGTCGCGGCCAGGCTCGAGCAGCGCAACAACAGGCGCATCTTCGGCCCGCTCAACATCGTCGGCCCCACGCGCGAGACGGCCTTCACCCCGCAGGAGGGCACGAGCCTCATAGAGAACGCCAAGACCGGGCAGAGGCTCGACGGCGCCAACACCGCCCAGGTGGCCATCGGCAACGTGGGCAACAGGCTGGAGGTGCGCCTTTTGGACGACGGCTACGACTACAGGCACGTCTTCTTCATGGTGTCCGGCCTGCTCTACGGCGTGCGCGAGCTGACGGAGCAGGAGGCCCGCAGCAGGACCGTTACCATCGACCTGCGCGACGCCGCCGTCATCGGCAACACCAAGGTGGGCACCAACGTGCGCATCGGCTTTTCCGGCACGCGCAAGGGAGACGCGGACGGCGCCGAGCCGCTGTTCATCAGCCCCATCGTCCAGAGATCCGTGACGCAGGACAACCCGGTGTTCCTCACCAAGCCCTTCTTCCTGGAGCTGGACGGCTTCAGCTACCGGCAGCGCCACGAGTCCAACTACCTCAACGGCATGCTGCCGGACGAGGGCTGCGCGCTGCTCGCCATGGCGCGCCAAAGCGACGGCGCCCTGCAGGTCAAGCTCGCCAAGCGCGACGACTACCTGCGCCACGTGGCCAAGGGGCACCTGCGCAGGCTCGACGTGGGGCGCAAGGGCGTCTTCATCAGCGCCAAGCTCGTGCTGGAGACCTTCAGGGTGGCCTCCGTCAAGCTCAAGTACCGCAGCGCGGACGAGGACATCGAGTACGAGCTGCCCACCAAGGTCAGGGCCTCCGGCGCGGGCTTCGTGGCGAGCGCCGCCTTCGACCCCGCGGACTACGCCCTCAAGGAGGTCTACTGGGACGTCTACCTGCGCGTCGTCAACGACGAGCTGGGCATCGACATGGACGTCCCCGTGCGCTGCCCGGCGCCCATCCGCTACCGCATGCTGGCGGGCAACATGCAGATCGAGCTCGGCGACGGCAACGTGTTCTTCCCGGGGTACGGGCGCGGCGCGGCGAGCCTCTACTTCGTCTACCGCCCCATGTGCCCCTACGACACCGCCGCCTACCGCCGCCGCGAGCTCGCCGCGTACGCCGCCTACCGCCTGCTCAAGCCGTACTGGGCCTCCAAGAACATCCTCATCGTCCACGAGAAGTTCTGCTCGACGGCGCAGGACAACGGCTTCTACTTCTTCAAGTACTGCATGGACGAGCTGCCGCCCCAGGAGAGGGGCCGCATCTTCTACATCATGGACATGGGCGCGAGGGACGCCGCCAACCTCGCCGGCTACGAGGACAACGTGCTCGAGTTCATGAGCTTCAAGCACCTGGTCTACGCCCAGGCCGCGAGGATCGACATCGCGTCCGACTCCACGAGCCACCTGTTCACCTGGCGCCCCAAGCCCAGCGTCGTGGCCCACGCGTTCAAGCGCAAGAAGACCTTCTTCCTGCAGCACGGCGTCACGGCGCTCAAGCGCGTGGACTACATCTTCGGCAAGCGCGGCACGAGCCCCATGGCCTACTTCCTCACCACGTCCAAGTCTGAGCAGAAGATCGTGACCGAGCACTTCGGCTACACCACGGCGCAGGCCCCGGTCCTGGGCTTCTCGCGCTGGGACGTGCTCGAGGACAAGTCCAGCAAGGACGCGCCGATGGTCTTGATCATGCCCACGTGGCGCCAGTGGCTGGAGGAGCAGACCGACGAGGTCTTCGTGCGAAGCGAGTACTTCCAGCGCTACTCCGCCCTCATCCAGAGCAGGGAGTTTTGCGAGCTGCTCGCGCGCAACAACGCCACGGCCAAGTTCTTCATCCACCCCAAGCTGGCGGGCATGCTGGGCAACTTCGACGCGCAGGGCAGCCGCATCGAGCTGGTGGCGCAGGGCTCCGTGCCGCTCAACGAGCTCATGATGCAGTGCTCCATGCTCATCACGGACTACTCCAGCGTCTGCTGGGACGTGCTCTACATGGACAAGCCGGTGAGCTTCTACCAGTTCGACAAGGAGCGCTACAACAACGTCGTGGGCTCCTACATCGACTTCGAGCGCGACCTGCCCGGCGACTCCTGCAGCGAGCTCGACGAGCTGCTCAGCTCGGTCGAGGCCAGCTTCGAGCGCGGGTTCGAGCTCGCCGACGAGCACGCCAGGCGCGCCGAGCGCTGGTACGAGAGCAAGGACAACCTCAACCGCAAGCGCACCTACGACTACATCGTCGAGCAGGGCTTCTAGGCGCTTCCAGCCAGGCAGGGTGCCTATCTGCAGTGTATGTCGCAGGTTCTGACGGATATGAATGATTTCTTTGCTTGAGAGGACGGATATGAACGATTGGTGCCAAACATTTGACGGATATGAACGATTCTGACGGACAAAGCGCGCGCTGTGATAAAGCCACACACTTCTGACCAGCGGTTTTGCATCGAGCATGTCGCGCAGGCAGCGGAGAATGATGTTCGAATCGTTCATATCCGCACTCTAATCCGCTCCAATCGTTCATATCCGGCAATGCAAACCCCCTAATCGTTCATATCCGGCAATGCAAACCCCCTAATCGTTCATATCCGGCAGCATAGCCCCCCTGGAGGACATATCCGACAAAGCCGCCTGGGTGCTATCATCGACGCACAAGCACGCATATCGCCAAAGGAGCCCAACAACATGGCAAAATACGACTTCCTCATCGTGGGCGCGGGTCTTACCGGTGCCGTCATCGCACGCCAGCTCACCGATGCGGGCAAGAGCTGCCTGGTCATCGACCGCCGCGACCATATAGCGGGCAACTGCTACACCAAGAAAGTCAACGGCATCAACGTCCATGTTTACGGCGCGCATATCTTTCACACCTCCGACAAGGAGGTCTGGGCATACGTCAACCGCTTTGCCGAGTTCAACAACTACGTCAACAGCCCCGTGGCCAAGTTCCACGACGAGCTCTACAACCTGCCCTTCAACATGAACACGTTCTCCAAGATGTGGGGCATCTCCACACCGGCGCAGGCCAAGGCCATCATCGAGGAGCAGAAGGCCGCCGCCGCGCTGGAGGGCGAACCCAAAAACCTCGAGGAGCAGGCGATGAGCCTTGTCGGGCGCGATATCTTTACCAAGCTCATCAAGGAGTACACGGAGAAGCAGTGGGGGCGCAGCTGCAAGGAGCTGCCGGCCAGCATCATCCGCCGCCTGCCCGTGCGCTTCACCTACGACAACAACTACTTCAACGACCGCTTCCAGGGCATCCCCATGGGCGGCTACACAAAGATGGTCGCCGCGCTGCTCGACGGTATCGAGCAGCGGTGCTCGACGCACTACAGCGAGCTTTGCGCCGCCGGGACCGACAGCTGGGACCACGTGGTCTACACCGGCCCCATCGACGAGTTCTTTGGCTTCGAGCTGGGTCAGTTGGAGTGGCGCACCGTGCGCTTTGAGACAGAGCTCATGGAGGGCGAGGCCAACTGGCAGGGCAACGCCGTGGTCAACTATACGAGCCATGACGTGCCCTTTACGCGCATCATCGAGCACAAGCACTTCGAGTTTGGGCGCGATGAGGACGGCAACGAGCTGCCCGACACCGTGATCAGCCGCGAGTACTCCAGCGCGTGGAAGCCCGGCGACGAGCCCTATTACCCCGTCAACGACGAGCGCAACAACGAGCTCTACGCCCGCTATGCCCAGCTCGCGCAAAGCCAGAAAGGCGTTACCTTTGCCGGCAGGTTGGGCGCCTACAAGTACTACGACATGGCTCCGTGCATCAAGGCGGCGCTCGAAGCGGCCGATAAGCTGGCCGGCATGCCGCTCGCTTAGCGGGCAGGTTGCCGCCAGGCTGCGCGCCCGCGCTTTAACGCGCGCTTAAGGATGAGCGTTTAATCTGCGAACAAATCGGGATTGGGACTGCCGCGTGCAAGGCCGTGCGGCGTTAAGGAGCAAGACATGCATATTCTCGTTGCCGAAGACGAACCCCAGCTCAACGAGACGCTTGCCAAACGCTTGGGCGAGGAAGGCTATGTCGTCGACAGCTGCCTGGATGGGCAAGAGGCCATCGACTACCTCAACTGCCTGCAGTACGACGCCGTGATCTTGGACATCATGATGCCCAAGGCAAACGGCTACGAGGTGCTCAAGGTGCTGCGCGCTAAAGAGAAGCGCCCCACGCCGGTGTTGTTTCTTACCGCGCTCGACGATATCCAAGACCGCGTAAAGGGGCTCGATGCCGGTGCGGACGACTATCTCGTCAAGCCCTTTGCCTTTGAGGAGCTGCTTGCAAGGCTGCGTGTTGTGATGCGCCGCAACAGCGGCATGGTCGACAACGTCTGCACGGTTGGAGACCTCAGCATGAACTTCGACACCCACGTCGTTACGCGCGCCGGGGTGGAGGTCGATCTTTCTGCCAAGGAGTTCTCGATCCTCGAATGCCTCATGCGCAACAGCGGTTCTGTCCTTTCGCGCGAGAGGATCGGCTCGAGCGTATGGGGTTACGACTACATGGGCGACTCCAACATCGTGGACGTCTACGTGCGCTACCTGCGCAAGAAGCTCGACGAGGGGCATGACGTCAAGCTCATCCGCACGGTGCGCGGCGTGGGCTACTGCATCAGGGAGGACTAGTGCGCTCCCTTAGCGTCAAGACCAAGGTCGCGCTTATCGTCGCCGTGATAACCGTTGCGGTGACCGCCGTCGTTTTGATTTTGATGCTGTCTGCGGCAGACAAGGCAAACGTCAACGCGACCGAGTCCAAGCTCATGGCGGCAAGCGCGTCGGTGCGCTCCGAGCTCGTTGTCGACGACGGCGTTCTCATGTCCCAAGATGACGACGTCTTTGTCAAAGACGGGACCTTTAGCGCCGTCTATGACGAGGAGGGGCATTTCTTGTGTGGGCATATGCCCACAGCCAAGCTGGACAAGCTCGCCTTTAGCGAGGGCAGGCTGCATCATTACTCGTCGTGGACGGTTTTTGACGCGACCTTTAGCGTGGCCGGTTACGGCAAGGTCTATGTTCGCAGCGTCGTCGATACCAAGACCACCGCCGGGTTTGTTACGCAGCTCAAAAAGCTCGTCGCCTTGTCGCTCGTGCTCATGGCGCTTGTTGTGGTGGCGATAGTATCGCTCGTCTTGCGCCGCTTCTTCAAACCGATGGGCCGCATGACGGCTACGGCGCAGCACATCGCATCTGGCACAGATCTAAGCCAGCGCATCGAGCTGGGCAAGTCAAAGGACGAGTTCTACAAGCTGGGTGTGAGCTTCAACGAGATGATGGACAGGCTCGAGGACTCCTTTGAGAAGGAGCGTCGCTTTACGAGTAATGCCTCGCACGAGATGCGCACGCCTATCTCGGTCATCTTGAGCGAGAGCGAGATGGCTTTGGGGACAGACCGCACGCCGCAAGAGCGCGAGCAGGCGCTTGTGAAGATCCATGGGCAGGCTGCGCATATGAGCGCGCTCGTCAACCAGCTGCTCATGCTGGCCCGTGCCGATAGGGGAGCGTCTCATATCAGCATGGAAGATGTGGATATGAGCGAGCTCATGGAGCTCGTGTGCGAGACGGCAGTCGAGCTTGCAGCAGAAAAAGACATCGAGGTCAGCACAAGCATCCAGCCCGGTATCCACGTGCAAGGCGATACCGGTCTGCTTATGCGCATGGTGCTCAACCTGGTGGAAAACGCGGTGCGCTACGGTAGAGAGGGCGGTCACATCAAAGTCTCGTTGCAGACGGATGGCAAAGAAGCCGTGGGCGTGGTTGCCGATGACGGCATAGGCATCGCAAAGGAGAACGTACCGCATATCTGGGAGCGCTTCTATCAGGTAGACGACGCGCGCAGCGGCCCCGACCGCGGCAGTGGGCTGGGTTTGTCGATGGTCGACTTTGTGGTGAAGGCTCACCGCGGCACCATTAAGTGCGAAAGCGATCTTGGACAGGGCAGCACCTTTACTTTTGCGCTTCCTGTTACTGATTAGAGCTCGTTGTTGCTGCAGCTGCAGCTTAACGGTGGTTTAATACCCTGCGGATAAAGTTGTAGGTGTTCAAAGCCAGGATTTGTTTGCGAGAGAGGGGGCTTTGATGAGAAGGATCGCCTTGTTTGCGGCAACAATCGCTTTGAGCGCTGCGATGAGCTGCGCCTTTGCCGGCGTGGCACTTGCCGCTCCAAAAAGCCCTGTTTACCCGGGAAACTCCGGTGGGTCGTATTCTGCGGCTACAAGTGCAACAGGCAAGCTCATCGGCAAGAAGCAGGCTCGCAAGCTGGCCCTTGCCGATGCCGGCGTCAAGAAGAAGAACTGCTCGGATATCTCGGTTGCGTTGCGCCGTAAATCGGGCAAGCGAGTCTACCTGGTTGCCTTTGTCTTCAAGTGCAAGCTTGGCTACAATTACACCATCAACGCCAAAAACGGCCGCATAGTCTCTTATTACACCAAGGCCGTTTAACTGCGGATAGCGGCATGTAGGTTGCTTGTTGTTGCAAGAATCTTATGGCTGCGTTGCGACGTGGGCCAGAGCGCAACTCTCCCGTGTAGGTTGCAACCCCTTGCGGCACGCATGTCGCGCCCTATGGCGCGACCGGGCGAGCAGTGCTCGCC
>CAVAPV010000019.1:0-26759 GCA_963590525.1 Agathobacter rectalis | reverse complement strand
GCACGGGCCAGCGCCAAAGCGTCGTCTGGCACGTCGTTGGTGATGCAGCTGCCGGCGCCCACCAAGGTCCTGCTTCCGATGTTGACTGGGGCGACCATCATGGTGTCGCTGCCGATAAAGGCATCGTCGCCTATGGTGGTCTTGTGCTTGTTGGCGCCGTCGTAGTTGCAGGTGATGGAGCCTGCTCCGATGTTGACTCCGCTGCCCATGGTGCAGTCGCCGATGTAGCTTAGGTGGGGAACCTTGCTGCCGGCGCCGATGTGCGACTTCTTGATCTCTACGTGCGTGCCGGCCTTGGAGCCTTTGCACATGTAAGTGCCTTGGCGCAGGTAGGCGCGCGGCCCGCAGGTGACGCCTTCTTCGAGCGTGGCCTCTATGCCCACGGTCTCGTCCAGCGTGCAGCCTGCCGCGACCGTGCAGTTGGTGAGGCGCGTGTTGGGGCCAAGCGTGCAGTTGCTGGCGATAGTGGTGTACCCCCACAGCATGGTTTGCGGCAGCAGCTCGCAATCGCGCCCCAGCTTGACGTCCGGGCCGATCCACACGCTTTGCGGGTCGAGCATGGTGACGCCTTCGTCTAGCCAGTAGTCGTTGATGCGGCGCTGCGCGATCTTGGTTGCAAAGGCCAGTTGCTTGCGCGAGTTGATGCCCAGGCACTCGGTATCGTCTTCGACCACGTAGCCTTCTACCTTGAGGCCGTCGCCTACCATGAGGCCCAGGATGTCTGTGAGGTAGTACTCGCCTTGGGCGTTGTTGGTGGTCAGGCGGCCCAAGCGCTCTAGCAAAGCAGGGGCCCTAAAGCAGTAGACGCCCGAGTTGCACTCGCGGATCTTGAGCTGGTTGGGGTTGCAGTCCTTTTGCTCGACGATGCCTGTCACCTGCCCGTTGCCGTTGTCGGCGCGCACGATGCGCCCGTACCCGGTGGGGTCTTGCGGCACCATCGTCATGACCGTGCAGCTGGCCTCATGCTTGTCGTGGAACTCGACCAAAGAAGCGATGGTCTGCGGGGTGATCAGCGGGCTGTCTCCGCATAAGACGACTATGTTGCCCTGGTAATCTGCAAACTTATCGGCTGCGCACATCACGGTGTGCCCCGTGCCCAGCATCTCGAGCTGATAGCTGATGACGCAGTCGTCCAAGACGGGCTCGACAAGCTCTTTTCCCGTGCCGATGACGGCGCAAACCTCCTCGCAGCCTGCCGCTTTGGCGGCATCGACTACCCAGCGGACAAGCGGCTTGCCCAAAAGCTCATGGAGAACCTTGGGTTTTGCGGATTTCATGCGAGTGCCGGCGCCTGCGGCCAAGATCAAGGCTTTTGCGTTCATGTAGAGCCCTCCCGTGCAACAAAAAAGCGGCGCATGATGTGCGCCGCTTGGTGAGCGGATGGCTGGGGCAGAGGGATTCGAACCCCCATAGGCGGCACCAAAAACCGCAGTCCTGCCATTGGACGATGCCCCAGTGCGGTGAACTCAACGCATTATATAGGAAAGTTTCGCAAATCAAGCGAAGAGCTTTTAGGTTATCGCTAAAGGCCAGGTTTGTGCACCTGCATTTTGCTGCCGATTATCACGGTGCCTATGGCTGCACCTGCGGCTGTGCATGGCCATCTAACGTCCGTTTGGCGGGCTAACGGGCTGGTATTCAAATCGAAATACCTTAGAAACGAGATGGCAACGCGGCGCTTATACCTTTGGGGCATTCCCAAGGCGCTGCCGGTTGCTTTGCCCCTTAATGCGACCGGCGTTTTGCGCATCCCGACTAAGAAAGGGGGCCTGATATGGAGGACCTGGTCGCGCATACCGCGCGTATCAACAAAGAGCTTGCACGCTGGGGCGTCAAGTTTGGCATCTACAAAAACGGCACGTTCAACGAGCGCCTGTTTCCGTTTGACGCCATCCCGCGAACCATTGCCAAAGACGAGTGGGAGCACTTGTCTGCCGGCCTTACCCAGCGCGTTAGGGCGCTCAACGCCTTTTTGGCCGATGTCTACTCAAAGCGCGCCATCATCGCCGACGGCATCGTGCCGCAGGAGTTTGTTTTCTCGTGCTCTGGCTGGCTTGCGCAATGTGACGGCGTGACACCGCCCAAGAACATCTACTCGCATATATCGGGCATCGACTTGGTCAAGGGCAAAGACGGCACCTGGTATGTGCTCGAGGACAACCTGCGCATCCCCAGTGGCGCCAGCTACCCGCTCATTGCCCGTGGCATCACACGTAGATGCAGCCCTGCCACGTTCCAAAAGACCTCGCTTGCAGACAACCGCAACTACGGGGCCATGCTCAAGCAGGTCATGGACCACGTCAACTGCGGCGGCGTCAACGTCGTGTTCACGCCAGGGCGCTACAACGCCGCGTATTTCGAGCACAGTTACTTGGCCGAGCAGACCGGCGCGCATCTGGCCGAATGCGGCGATCTCTTTGTGTGCGCAGACAAGCTCTACCTGCGCGGATATAGCGGCGACGTGCGCGTAGGCGCTCTTTATCGCCGTATATCGGATGAGTATCTTGATCCTACGTGCTTCTTGCCGGAAAGCGTCATAGGCGTGCCCAACCTCATGGCGGCCTACCGTGCTGGCAACGTGGCCATCATCAACGCGCCGGGCAACGGTGCGGCAGACGACAAGGGCCTGTACTACTTTGTCCCCAAGATGGTGGAGTACTACCTGCACGAGGAGCCAATCCTCAAAAACGCACCCACCTACCTGCCCATGTACCCGGACGATCTGGCCTACACGCTGGAGCATCTCGACAGCCTCGTTATCAAGGACACGGCAGAGGCCGGCGGTTACGGCGTGCTCTTTGGCGAGAACCTGAATCCTCAAGAGCTCGAAGACATGGCGCAGCGCATCAAGGACGAGCCGCGCCGCTGGATCGCCCAAGAGGTGGTGGATTTCGAGGAGCTGCCCGTCTATCTGGACGGAGAGCTCGTCAAGCGCAAGGCCGATCTGCGCGCTTTTGTTCTTACCGATGGCACCGTGGAGGCCTGGCCCAGCGGCCTTACGCGCTATGCGCGCGAGGAGGGCAACGCAATCGTCAACTCGTCTCAAGGAGGAGGCTTCAAGGACACATGGGTATTCAACGACTAAGCAAGGAAAACCGCCTGTACTGGCTGGGGCGTTACACAGAGCGTGCGCTTTTTACCATCGAGTTCGTGGGCAAGGCTTGGGACGACTCCCTCGATGGCCGCGACGTGGACTACAGAGATTGGTGCGCCAGGTTGCAGATCCCCTGCGAGTACTCCAGCGCCGGCGAGTTTTTGGAGAGCTATCTCTTTGACGTGGACAACCCCAACTCCGTGCCGTCTTCCATAAGCCGCTCGTTTGACAACGGCGTGGTGCTGCGCGAGGTCATCACCTCTCAGGCGCTCTCTTACTTGCAGCTGGCCAAAAACGTGATGGACGCTGCTCGCGAGCAAGACGCGCCTGCGCTCGAGCTGCAGCAAGTGCGCGATTACCTCATGGCCTTTAGGGGCTGCGCCAACGAGAGCATCGACGATGAGGCCAGTCGCAACACGCTCAAGACCGGCATCACTGTAGAGCGCATGGACATGATGCTGCGCTTGGATCTCAACCTGAGCAAGCTCGCAACGGAGTACGAGCGCCTTACCGGGCGCCTGCGCCGCACGCATTTGGCGCGCGATGGCAAGCGCATGCAGTTGCTGGGCGATCTGGTGAGCAGCCCCAATGTAGAGCAGAACAAAACCATCATGCTCGACTGCGTCGAGAAGCTCTTGCTCGACGTCTAGGGCGCGTGTGCAAAGATGAAGCATCTTAGCTTTGAGTTCACAACCAAAGTCGATTTTAGCGTGCCGGTGTGCGGTCATTGTTTTGTGCTGCGCTGCCTGCCTGCGAGCGATGCGCGGCAGCGAGTCGAGGCGCATCTGGAGCTTAATCCGCCGGCCAAGGTCGTCTTGCAGAGCGACTGCTTTGGCAACGTGCTGGCCGTGGGCGACTTGCAGTCAGACCACAGCTCGTTTTCCTATGCGGTGAGCGGCCAAGCTTGGGTGGACGGCACAGCGGCGCTTGCCCAGCAGCCGCATGCGATGTATCGCTACCCTGGGGCTTTGACCGCTCCTAGCGATGAGATGATCGCCTTTGCGCAGCGCTGCGGGCTTGAGCGCGGTGCGGCTGAGGCTTTGCGGGCAGACGAGCAAAACGCCCGCTGCGAGGAGCTCAGCCATGCTGTTCATCAGCTGCTTGAGTACGCACCTGGCAGCACGCATGTGTCTACAAGCGCGGCGCAGGCGTTTACGCAGGGCAGTGGTGTATGTCAGGACTATGCGCATATCATGTGCGCCTTGCTGCGTTATTGGGGGATGCCCGCCAGGTATGTGAGCGGCCTTACCTTGGGCGAGGGCGCAACGCATGCCTGGGTCGAGGCCAATGTCGACGGCATCTGGCACGGCTTTGACCCCACGCGCGACCGTTGCTGCGATGACGACTACCTGGTGATATCGCGCGGTCGCGACTGGGCAGACTGCCCTATAGAGCGCGGCGTCTTCTTGGGTGCGGCAGACCAGCTGCAAACCGTATACATGAAAGTGATGGAGCAATGAAGCTAGAAGTAGCCAGCGCGGAGCTCTTTGCCGATGAGCGCATCCGCATCTGGAAAAACCGCCTTGCACCTGTAGGTGCAAGCGATGATCTGCCGCGTGCCAGCATCGTGACCGGCATTCACGGCGACGAGCTTGAGGGCCAATACGTTGCCTTCAAGCTGGCAAACATCATACGCGAGCATCCCGAGCACCTGCACGGTATCGTCGACATCTACCCCGCGCTCAACCCCTGCGGGGTCTCGACGATCACGCGCGGCGTGCCGCTGTTTGACCTGGATATGAACCGCGTGTTTCCCGGTTGCGAGGACGCATCGCTTACCGAGCATCTGGCGCGTAAGGTCGTCGACGACATAGCCGGCTCATGTTTGGCTTTTGACATCCATGCAAGCAACCTCTTCTTGCGCGAGCTGCCGCAGATCCGCATCAACGAGATAACCGCACAGCGCCTGGTTCCGCTTGCGCGCAAGGCCAACGTGGACTTTATCTGGGTGCATAGCTCGGCTACGGTCTTGCAGTCGACCTTGGCCTACAGCCTCAACGAGATCGGGGTGCCCTGCCTGGTGGTCGAGATGGGCGTGGGCATGCGCATCACCAACGAATACGGCGATGCCCTCTGCGATGGAGTCTTCAACTTGCTCATCGACCATGGGATATGGACGGGGCCGCGCCCGCAAGACATCAAAGAGCCCATCGTCTCCACCGACGGCAAGGTCTCCTTTGTCAACGCAGACGCAGCCGGTATCTTCTTGCCGGCCGTGCGACACAACAACATGGTCAAGACGGGCGAGGAGCTGGGCGTTATCGCCGATGCTATGACCGGCGACATCAAGCAGCGCGTGCTCAGTCCGGCAGATGGCCTGCTGTTCACGTTGCGCGAGTATCCCGTGGTGACTCCGGGATCGCTTTTGGCACGAATCCTGGGAGGCATCCGATGAGAGAAGAGAGCATTTTTGGCATAGACATGCCTTACAGGGGCCGTTTGGACATCAAGGGCTTTAGCTTTGGGCAAGGCGAGGACGCTGTATGCATCGTGGGTGCCCTTCGCGGCGACGAGGTGCAGCAGATGTACATCTGCTCATTGCTGGTGCATAGGTTGGGGCGCCTGGAGACGCGCGGAGCCATCGTGCCAGGTAAGCGCATCTTGGTCATCCCCTGCGCCAACCATATCTCCATGAACGTGGGCAAGCGTTTTTGGACTATGGACAACACGGATATCAACCGCATGTTTCCCGGCTACGACCAAGGTGAGACCACGCAGCGCATTGCCGCGGGCATCTTCAAGGCCGTGCAGGGGTTCTCTTACGGCGTGCAGTTGGCGAGCTTTCACGCTGCGGGAGATTTCTTGCCGCATGTGCGCGTGATGAACGCCCCGGGTCCTGGCATCGACAACGCAAAGCACTTTGGCATGCGCTACGTGATGACGCACGAGCCTGATCCCTTTGACACGACGACGCTCAACTACAACTGGCGTCTATGGGATACGGATGCGTACTCGCTTTATGCAGGCAAGACCGATGACATCGACGAAGAAAGCGCGCAGGAGGCTTTGCGCGGCATCCTGCGTTTTATGGATAACGTCGGTGCTATCGAGTATCCCTGCCACCAGGGCTATTGCTCCACGGTGATGGACGATGCGGATTTGGTGGTGGCCCATACGGTGCGCGGCGGCATTGTCAAAAGCCTGGTCAAACCCGGAGACGTGATCAGCCGCGGAGAGGTGGGAGCGCAGGTCATCGATCCGTTTACGGGCACGGTGATAGACGAGGTGCGCGCCCCGGCAGGCGGCGTTGTCTTCTTTACCTGCAAAGGCCCGCTGGTAACCGAGCACACCTTGGCGTTTATGATCATCGCCCGCAAGAAGCAGCATTAGGACTGTCGCGGCGATATTGGCGTCGGCGGTTGGTGCTGGCTTTGGCGCCGCAGTCAAAAGCCGCGCGTCTGTGCTGCGATCTGCCTTTGCGGGCGGCTTTGAGCCTGCAATCTGTAGCAATCTGCAGGTTGCGGGCTTTTCTGTGCTTGCGTGCTGTGTGCATGCCATGCTCGCATCGTGTTTATCGGCATAGCCGATAATTTAGGCTTCGCAATAGGATGCGGGCATGCGGATGAGCCTGTGCAGCGAGTACAATTATCGATTATGAAGAGACTTGTCAGACAGATGCTGAGGTTTGCCGCCGTGGGTCTGAGCGCCTTTGCCATCGACTATGTCCTCTTTTTGCTCTTGCATCTGCTGGGCGTGCCCTACCTTGTCGCCAATATCGCGAGCTACACCATCTCTACAATCTATAACTTTGTTCTGAGCATGCGCTTTGTGTTCTCGGGTAAGGCCTCGCAGACACGCGCGCAGCAGCTGGGCATCTTTTTAGCGCTAAGCGTCGTGGGCCTCGTGCTTAACGAGCTCTACCTCTATCTCCTCGTAAGTTACCTAAACATCGCGCCGGCGCTTTCCAAGGTTGTTGCCACGTTCTTGGTGACCATCTTCAATTTCATCACCCGCAAGTTCTTCTTGGAAGATCATGGTGCGCCTGCTTTGCAAGAGCAGGATAGCGGGGATCTGGGCGAGGCCTTAGAGGAGGGTAGCCGCGACGTGAGTGCCATCTTGCGCGAGCAGATCGAGATTTGGCGTGGCAAGCGCAAGTTCAAGATCTTGTAGCTCGCATCATGTCGAGCGAAGGCTCCAAAGGAGCCGTAGTCGAAACATCTAGTTGCAATCATTTAGAGTCCTGCGCATCGCGCAAGCTATAACGCTAAAAGTTTTGCATATCGTGCATGTCAGGCCATTTAAAGTTCTGCGCCTCGTAACTCCCAAGAGATAACGAATCCTTGTAACTATATGATATCATTTGATAGCAACGAGTTTAGGAGCATTTCGTGTACAGATTTGCAGAGGACATAGAGCTCGCTTGCGAGCTTTTGCAGATGAGCAGGAGAGAGCTCGCGGTGGAGCTTGGTGTCTCGGCGCCCAGCATCGAGCGTTGGGTAGGTAGGAAGTCGCAGCCCTCGGATGCCAATATGGAGCTCTTCTATTCGTATGCGTACAAGAGAGGTTTGCGCTTCAACGACATCAAAGCGCAGCTTTACGAAGAGGACTGGGCGCCTAAAGGCGCAATGCTGCTTTTTCACGGCTCCAAAGCCGGCATAACGGGAGCGTTGGCGCTTGATAAATCTCGCGACAACAATGACTTTGGCCGTGGCTTCTACTGCGGAGAGAGCTTGCGGCAGTCAACGATGTTTGTGGCTCGCTATCCTCGGTCGTGCGTGTATATGGCGGTGTTTGATCCCAGCGGCCTTGCTTCGGTTCGGTTCAAAGTCGACGAGCAGTGGATGCTGGCAGTTGCCTATCATCGTGGCAGGCTCAAGGCATACGACGGGCACCCTTTGCTGCAGGAGATAATCAATGACGTGTCGCGTGCAGACTATATCGTCGCGCCTATTGCAGACAACCGTATGTTCGAGACGATCGACAGCTTCATCGACGGGGAGATAACGACCGAACAGTGCCGTCACTGTTTGTCGGCGACAAATCTCGGTAATCAGTATGTATTCAAGACGCAAAAAGCGCTTGAGCGGGTCGAGCTGGTTGAGCAGTGTTACGTCTGCGGTTTAGAGCGAGACGATTATCTGCAACAGCAGCTGAGCGATGCTCGCCTTGGCAACGACAAGGTCAAAACCGCTCGGCGACAATACCGCGGGCAAGGCAAGTACATCGAGGAGCTGTTTGAATGAGGGCCTTGGATAGCAACGATCTTTTGCTCTGCCGGATGCAAGGACGTTTTTTCGAGTCGTCAGTCCATATGACAGGATGCGCTTCTGCCGTATTCGTCAGACGATTCATGAACTCGCAGCTTGCCGAGCGCATGGATTCTGGCGCTTTTCTCTTTGAGTCGAGCACGCATGAGCAGCTGTTCGAAGAACTGGATCAGGAATTCGGGGCAAGTGACTACGGGAAGGCGAACTTTGCCTCCGATGAGCTGTATTGGATGGGTTATCTCTATCGTTACTGGGCCCGCGCCTTTGAGACGCGAAGTGCTCACGTCTTCAAATGCATTGGGGCAAAGGAGCTCAGGGAGCTCTTCGGGCCATATCACACGCTCGATCCAGAGCAGGCTATAAGGCGCATTGCAGAGGCCAAGGGCATTGAGCTCGAACAAGATGATAACGAGCTGGCGGTGAAAGTCTTGCGCGAGATTAGAGCAAAACACCCACGCTACGAGTACTGCGCAGTTGGGCTTGGGGAAGATTAGTCGTACAGGTGAGCGCCTTTAGCTGCGCAGGCAAGACGAGACTCGACACTCGACAAGCTCGACGTCGATTTGTCGAGTGACTCGACAAAATTTCATCGAGTCACTCGACAAAACTCACCGGCGAGTTTGACGCATTGAAACTCGACAAAGTGGAGGAGCGTTATATCGCTTGCATGGAAAACCCGTTTTGCCGCACGTAGTGCGTTAGAATTGTCTGCAAACCGCGCAAGCGGCCCCTCAACAGCACTTAGAGCACAAGCTAACAGGAGCAACGCACATGGAAATGACTAAGACGATGATGATCTTTAGCGGTTCGGTGAACCATGCCCTAGCCGAGGAGATCGCAGGCGAGCTGGGAGTGAACCTCTCTAACATCAAGCTTGAGAAGTTTGCCAACGGAGAGATCTACACCCGCTACCTCGAGTCCATTCGCGGCAAAGAGGTCTTCTTGGTGCAGTCTGTGTGCGCCGGCAACGGCTTTGACGTCAACGACGCCTTGATGGAGCTCCTCATCATGATCGACGCCGCCAAGCGCGCGTCTGCTCGCCACATCTCGGCCGTCGTCCCCCATTACGGATACGCGCGCCAGGACCGCAAGGCCGCTCCTCGCGAGCCCATCACCGCCAAGCTCGTCGCCGACCTGCTCACCGCTGCAGGCGCAGACAACGTCATCGCGCTTGACCTGCATCAAGATGCCATCCAGGGTTTCTTGGACATCCCGGTCAACCATATGACGGCAATGCCCATGTTTGTCGATTACTTCAAGCAGAAGGGCTTTACGTCCGAGGAGCTGTGCGTTGTCTCTCCGGATGTGGGTCGCGCCAAGGCTGCCAAGAAGTTCTCGCAGATGCTCGAGTGCGATATCGCGATCATGCACAAAGACCGCCCCAAGCACAACCAGGCAGAGATCACGGCCCTCATCGGCGACGTCACGGGCAAGGTCTGCATCCTCAACGACGATATGATCGACACCGCCGGCACGCTTTGCGCCGCTGCAGCCACGCTGCAGGCCCGCGGCGCCAAGGCCGTCTACGCCTGCGCTACCCACGGCATTTTCTCTGGTCCGGCCTTTGACCGCATCGAGAACTCCTGCTTTGAGGAGGTTGTCGTCACTAACGCCGTCCCCGTGCCCCTAGAACGTCAGACCGGTAAGATCAAGGTGCTCTCCATCGCCCCGCTGTTTGCGCGCACCATCAACGCCGTCTTTGCCAACGGCTCTGTTGCGGGAATCTTTGCCTAATGACGATCAAGCTCATCGTCGGCCTGGGCAATCCGGGCGCTCAATACGAGAACACGCGTCACAACGCCGGCTTCATGGCTATCGACAAGCTGGCCGACGAGCTGCGCGCCACGTACTGGAAAAGCGAGCTTGGCGCACTGGCAGCTCACGTCAAGTACAAGGGCGAAGAGCTCATCTTGGCCAAGCCGCAAAGCTTCATGAACACAAGCGGCGGTCCTGTCTCTAAGATCGCCGCTGCGCACAAGATAAAGCCAGAGGAGATCCTCGTCATCCATGACGAGCTCGACCTGCCTTGCGGCAAGGTGCGCATCAAGGTTGGCGGGGGGCATGGCGGCCACAACGGCTTGCGCTCTATCCACGACAAGCTGGGTAGCAACGCCTACACGCGCGTGCGCGTTGGCATCGACCACCCGCCCGGACGCAAACCCGTGGCCGACTACGTTTTGTCCAGCCCCAAAGGTGAGCAGCTCGAGCAGTTCCAGGTTGCGATAAACGTCGCCGCCGAGGCTGCGTTGTCGGTGCTCAACCAGGGCGCGATCATGGCGATGAACCGCTACAACTAGCCTTGCAACAAGGCCTAACGCCAGCGCAATGCGCCATCTGGCTCGCGCCGCAGACCTGTACTCTTGGCCCAAAAGGTCAAGCAGTGTGGGTTATGTCTGCAGGTAATGTTTGGCAAAACCGCAGCTCAGGGGCAAAAACGTTCACCCGTCACGGGTGATTTTCCCTTGATGTTGGTAGGTTTGATTAACGCGCGCGACACGACTTGGTAAACTCGCTCATGCTATAAAAGCACGAGCGAGTTTTTACCTATAAGAGAGCTTGGGAGCTTACGCATGAACAAGAAGATGAAACGCCGCCTTGCCGTTGTAAGCGGCGTGATCGTCATCGTCCTCATACTCGTGCTTGCGATTGTCTCTGGCGGCAACGCTGCCAAGTCTGTGACGATCGCCGAGCTTTCTGCAAGCTCTTACGAGAACCAAAAGGTTCAAGTGAGCGGCGCTGTTGTGGACAACTCCTTTAGCACCACCAACGGCACGCTTTCCTTTGACATCTACGACCCAGAAGACACCAGCGCGACACCGCTGCACGTCACTTACGACAAGGGCACCTCGTCTACCTTTGGCAACGGCGTCACCGCAATCTGCACGGGCAAGATCGACTCCAGCGGAACGCTTGTCTGCACAGAGCTTGTGACCAAGTGCCCCTCCAAGTACGAAAGCGCAACCGATGCTCTAAGCGTCGAGCAGCTGCTGGGTTACGGCGATAAGGTTGCCAACAAGACCGTCAAGGTCACCGGCGTCATCAAGGCCGGCACTTTGGCAGATGCAACCAGCGATACGCGCATGGTCATCACAGATGACGGCGCAAGTAACGAGCTCAAGGTCTCCTACGACGGCGCCCTTGCAGATACCGTTGCCGAAGGTACGACGGTCGTCGTCACCGGTTCGCTGCAGTCCGACGGCACCTTTGCCGCAACCGACGTTGCCGAGCAAGGCTAGCCTAGGGCAGGCAAAGAGATGCTGGCGATAGAGGCAAACAAGCTCGCCAAAACCTTTGGCACGCGCAAGGCCGTGGACAAGGTCTCCTTCGAGCTGCCCCAGGGGGCGTTTCTCTCTGTGTTTGGCCCCAACGGCGCTGGCAAGACCACACTGTTGCGTGTGCTCTCTACCCTTGCGCGCCCCACAGCCGGGCAGGCCAAGCTCATGGGCATCGACATCAAAGAGGATCCCGATGCCGCCCGCGCGCACATAGGCCTCATCAGCCATAACGCCATGCTCTACCCCGATCTTACAGCCGAGCAAAACCTGCTCTTCTTTGCGCAGCTCTACGGCGTCGACAATCCGCAGGCACGCGTGGACTACATGTTGCGTGCGGTTGAGCTAAGTCATCGCCGCCATGATGCGGTGCGCACTTTTAGCCGCGGCATGACGCAGCGTCTCTCCATCGCCCGTGCGCTTATCCACGATCCCGGCGTCGTCTTTTTGGATGAGCCCTACTCTGGTTTGGACCCCCATGCGGTCGAGGTCTTTGACGAGCTCATCGCCTCGCAGCGCGAGGGGCGCACCTTCTTGATGGTGAGCCATGATCTGGCCAAGGGCTTTGACATGTGCACGCATGTCCTCATGCTGGCTCGCGGCAAGGTGGTGCTTTTCGACGAGAAAGCCAACCTCGATTTTGCGGAGTTCTCAGATCTGTACCGCTCTACCGTTGGCATGGGGGTGTCGTAGATGTCGCACAATAAGCAGCAGCATACGATGCCCGAGCAGACGGCAACACAAGCGGCGGGGCAGACGGGTGTCAAGGTCAAGACGCCCTCTACGTTTGCCCAGTACAAGACGCTGCTTGCCAAAGACCTGCAGCAGGAGTTTCGCACGCGCGAGATGACCACCTCTATGGGGATCTACTCCCTGCTCGTGCTCATCGTTTACGGCGCCGCCATGTCGCAGGCCTCAAGCGATCTGGACGTCTTGCAGCTGGCAGGCGGCCTGTTTTGGGCGCTCGTGATCTTTACCAGCTTGCTGGGCCTTAACCGCTCGTTTTCGCATGATAAGGAGCAAGGCTGCCTTGAGGGCATCTTGCTTGTGCCGCTGGACCGCAGCGTGGTGTTTTTGGCCAAAGCCACAAGCAACCTGCTCTTCTTGCTTGCGGTAGAGGTCATAGCCGTGCCGCTGTTTTGGTTTTTCTTCTTGACCAATGTGGAGCTGGGGCAAAGCGCGGCCCTTGCGCTGCCTGCGTTGCTTGTGGGCTCTGTGGGCATCGCCGGCGTGGGTACCTTGCTGTCGACCATCACCGTCAACACGCGCGGCAAAGACGTCATGCTCGCCGTGCTGTTCATCCCGCTCATCTTTCCGCTCTTGTACGCGTGCGTAAGCGCGACGACGGCGGTCTTGGTAGGGGCAGAGGGTTGCGTGGACACCTTTACCACGGCCATTGCGATGGCGGCAGGCTACGACATCGTCATGGTCTTGCTGGGTTGGGTGCTCTACGACTTTGTCATCAGCGCATAGCAAAACAGCCGCACGTGGCGGCTTTGAGAGGAGTATCGATATGACAGACAAGCCCAAGCAGCGCAAGCTGCCCGAGGCGGGCCAATGGCCGGATAAGATCGCCCCTGTTCTTGGCTTGGCGGGTGCCATCATCGCAACGGCTGGTTTTCTCATGGCGTTTTTGCTTGTGGCGCCGGTCAACGGGGCTGCGGTTGACGGAGCGGCGCTCATCGGAGACTCGATGGTCTCCAACAAGCTGCTTATCAGCCAGAAGATCTTCTACTTCCATATGCCCGTGGCGCTCGTCTCTTTTGTGGCGCTGGCTTTTGCCTGCTACTACAGCGTGCGCCTGCTGATGACCCGTGAGCAGCGCTTTGATACGTGCGCTCACATCGCCATGGAGATATCGCTCGTCTTTGTCATCGCAACCATGTGCACGGGCGAGATGTGGACGCGCTTTGAGTGGGGCGTTTGGTGGACCTGGGAACCGCGTCTGACCACGTACCTCATCTTGATGCTCATCGTCATCGCCTACTTTGTCTTGCGTGCAGCCATCGACGATGCAGAGCGCCGCAGCGTCTACGCCGCGGTCATCGCCATCATCTCCTTTGTCGATGTGCCCATCTGCTTCATGATCACGCGCATGATCCCCTCGAGCCTGCATCCTGTCGTGACGCGCGAAGGCGGCATGACCGGAGATATGGCCATGACGCTTGTCGTGTGCCTGATCGGTTTGATGATGGTTGGTTTTGCGCTGTATCGCTTGCGCTTTAGGCAAGTGCGCATGGCAGAGCGCGTAGAGGCGATCAAAGAACAGCTTGACGAGTAACGGCCGTAAAACAGGTCGCAGGTTTTAGAAAGGACCAAACCATGGATCCCATCCTTGCAGACATCTACAGCACCATCCTGCCCTCCGCTCCGTTTGTGATCGCAGCTTACGCGCTCATCTGGATTGCCTTGGGCGTCTACGTCTTCATCATTACGCGCGGTCTCAAAAAGACAGAGGCCGAGCTTGCGGTGCTCGAAGAAGAGCTGGCCAGCATCAAGGGCTGCTCCAAGCAGTAGAGCTTGATGCGTTAGATGTTGCTCGCCTTTGCAGGCGAGCATGGCCGTCTTCTAATTTTGCTCGGGCGCACAACTGGCGCCCGTGTTGTTTGGCGTTTTTGAAAGGACCTTTATGTCGACTATCGGACTCATCGGATTGCTCGTGGGCTTTTTTGCCACGGCACTGAGCGTCGTGGCGTTGCTTGCAGGCCATCTGCTGGGCGGCACCGCCTCCAAGCGCACGGCTGACGGTCGTGTCCAAGGCGGCGCAGCCGAAAACCTCACCTACGGCGGTCGCGTTGCGATGGTGCTCGCGTTTATCTGCCTTACGGTGTGCTGCGCGGTGCTCATCATCTGCTTTATGACGGGCAACATGCAGATCCAGTACGTTCTCAATGAGCATTCCAACGATACGAGTGGCTTTGCCTGGCTGTATCGCCTTGCCGGCTTGTGGGCAGGACGCGAGGGCTCTCTGCTCTTTTGGGCATGGCTCATCTCGCTTTTTGGCACCATCGTGGCGCTGCGCCGCATAGACCAGATGCATACGCGCGACAACATCGCCGTGCTGGTCATCGCATTGGTGTTGGTCGCCTTTACCGGCGTGCTCCTCTTTAGCGACACCAACATGCCCTTTACCGTCACAAGCGACACCTACCTCGAAGACGGCAAGATCTCGTCGAGCGCCGTGCAGATGCTGGGTATGAACTCGCTTTTGGAGCACTGGGCCATGGCCATCCACCCGCCCATGCTCTTTGCAGGCTACGCGGGCCTTACCGTGCCTTTTGCCTATGCCATTGCGGCGCTTGTCACCAACGACTCAAGCGATGCCTGGGTCCGTTGCTCGACGCGCTATGCATTGGTGAGCTGGCTGTTTCTTACCGTGGGCATTGGCCTGGGCGCCGTATGGGCTTATGTCTGCCTTGGCTGGGGCGGTTACTGGGGCTGGGACCCGGTCGAAAACGCCAGCCTCTTGCCCTGGCTTGTGGGCGTGGCCCTGCTCCACAGCTTCACGGTTTACCGCAAGCGCGGTACCTTCAAGCGCTGGAGCATCATGTGCGCCTGCATCACCTTTAGCTTCGTGATCTTGGGCACCTTCATCACGCGCAGCGGCTTGGTGCAGTCTGTCCATGCCTTTGCCGGCGACACGGTCTCCTTGGTGCTCTTCTTGGCCCTCATCATCCTGTCTGTCGTGGCGGGTGTCGTTGGGTTGATCATCCGCTGGAAGCACTTTGGCAGCGATGTTGCCGCAGACGAGCAGATCGAGTCCATGCTCAGCCGTGATATCGCCTATTACCTCAACAACCTCGTGCTCATCGTGCTCGCGTGCCTGCTGGCCTACATGACTATCTCGCAGGCGCTTCCTTCCTGGATGCCCTTTGGCGGCTCTACCGTCTCTTCTGGCACCTACAACGCCATCGCGCGCCCCATCGGCATTATCTACTTGGCGATTCTTGCCTGCTGCCCGCTTTTGGGTTGGGGCAAGACAGATGGCAAGGCGTTTCTCAAGAAGGCGATCGTGCCGGGCATCTTGGCTGTCATCGTGTTTGCGGCTCTGATGTACTACTGGGCCACGACCTTGCTGCCGGCCTACAACGAGGCTATCGCAGCGGGCGGCTCCATCGCCGAGGGCTTTACGGTCTACGGCCCGGCGGCTTACTACCACGGCTTGGCCATCGTGGGCTTCTTGGTTGCAAGCCTCCTCTTCTTCAACGCGCTGTTCATGATCGGGCGCGGCATCGGCCGCTTCTCCAAGGCAACGCACATCAACCAGGTGCAGGCTGTCTTCTCCTTTGCGCGCAACGTGAGCTCGCAGTTTGGCGGCGGCCTGGTTCACGCCGGCTTGGCCATTTGCCTGGTGGGTCTTATCGGCAGCTCCATGTACGTGAGCGAGACCGCCGGTTACGTGCAGTACAACGAGGACGAGGATACGGCCGAGGCGTTTACCGCAAGCGGCTACGAGCTGGATTACACGGCCAACAGCGCCTACATGACCGGCAACTACACCGCAGTCATGTACCAGGTGGAGTTCGACCTCAAGCAAGGCGATGCAACCATCGGCCATCTGACTCCGGCACTCAAGCTGATTGCCAACACTCAGCAGACGCAGGCGGTTGCCGCGGTGCACACCCTGCCGCTTGAAGACGTCTTTGTCATCTACAACGGCGTTGACGACGACGGCAACTTCTCTATCGATGTCTACATCAACCGCTTGATCTTGTTTGTGTGGATCGGCTTTGGCGTGATGATCGTCGGTGCGCTTATCGCCGCTTTGGGCAAGGGGCGCGGCAAGCTCGCCGAGGCTACTACTGTAGAGGCTGTGGAGACTGTAGGGGCCGTAGAGGCTGCGCAGCCTACCCAAACCTCAGCTGCCGATAAAGCACCCCAATCGCAGGAGGACTAAGGCAAGAGCTTCTTGCGGGCTGTTTTATAGGATTTTCAATCTTTAGCGCGCAACAGGGCAAAGACTCCAGAGGTCTTTGCCCTGTTTTTGTTGGCTGATGAAGGGGGGGTTGCCCTCTGATAGGTCAGGTGTTTGCCATACCCGCTGGCGCCGTTTTGTCGCAATAAAAAGCAGCCTGCTCGTTTGAGCAGGCTGCTTTAGGCTTTGATGCCGGATGCGGATTAGTCTTCTTCGACCTCGATAGCGCCCATGGGGCACTCTTCCATGCAGTCGCCGCAGGCAGTGCAAGCATCCTCGTTAACGACGCCGGCAGCAGAGCCGACGATGTCGAGAACCTCGTTGCCGCAGGTGTCGATGCAGATGCCGCAGCCGGAGCACTCGTCGGTATCAATCTCGGGGATAGGCATGTTGTTCTTCTCCTTTAAGTAGCGCGGCCTCTCTCTTGCCACGGTGCCTGCACGATATACTCACGTGCCCGCTATGACAATACCTTTTTAGTCGGGAATCGATAAAAAGCATCGCCTCTGTAAAGAATTTACGCCGCTGTCACGACCTTTGCCACGACACCTATAAAACATGAGTTGTCATCAAGGTTACGATTGGGTGGAGTATTAGATAGGTAAGTTGACATAAACCGACTTAGATTTCATATTAGTCACATCAGATAAAACCGCACAGGCTTATCTAGGTCATCTAAAAACATGTGGCAACATCAGAAAGGATGGTCATCATGAGCAAGATTATCGGCATCGACTTGGGCACCACTAACTCCGCAATGGCAGTTTTGGAGGGCGGCGAGCCCACCATCATCGTCAACGCAGAGGGCGATCGCACCACCCCGTCTGTGGTTTCCTTCCAAAAGGACGGAGAGACCATCGTCGGCAAGGCGGCAAAGAACCGCGCCGTCACCAACCCCGAGAACACCATCGCATCCATCAAGCGCTTCATCGGCCGCAACTACAGCGAGACCGCATCCGAGCGCGGCACCGTGGCCTACAACATCCACAACGGCAAAGACGGCCGCAACATGGTCGACATCTCCGGCAAGGAGTACACGCCGGAGGAGATTTCTGCCCGCGTCCTGCAAAAGCTCAAGGCGGATGCAGAGAAGTACCTGGGCGAGACCGTGACTGAGGCCGTCATCACCGTCCCCGCTTACTTCAACGACGCTCAGCGTCAGGCCACCAAGGACGCCGGCCGCATCGCCGGCCTTGAGGTCAAGCGCATCATCAACGAGCCCACCGCCGCGGCTTTGGCCTACGGCCTGGACAAGACCAACAAAGACCAGAAGGTCTTGGTCTTCGACCTGGGCGGCGGCACCTTTGACGTTTCCATCTTGGAGCTGGGCGATGGCGTCTTCGAGGTTCTGTCCACCGCTGGCGACAACCACCTGGGCGGCGACGACTGGGATCAGCGCATCATCGACTGGCTGGCCGATAAGTTCAAGGGCGAGCACGCAGTCGACCTGCGCGCCGACAAGATGACCCTGCAACGCCTCAAGGAAGCCGCCGAGAAGGCAAAGATGGAGCTGTCCTCTACCACGCAGGCAACCATCAACCTGCCCTTCATCACCGCAGTCGACGGCCAGCCCGTCCACTTGGACTACACGCTCACCCGTGCCGAGTTCGAGCGCATCACGGCTGATCTGCTCGACCGCTGCAAGACCCCGGTTCACACGGCTATGAAGGATGCCGGCTTGGCAAGCGGCGATATCGACGAGGTCGTCCTCGTCGGCGGCTCCACCCGTATGCCCGCTGTGCAAGACGAGGTCAAGAAGATCACCGGCAAGACCCCGCACATGGGCGTCAACCCCGATGAGGTCGTGGCAATCGGCGCGGCTATCCAGGGCGGTGTCTTGGGCGGCGACGTCGAGGGCATCCTCCTGCTGGACGTTACCCCGCTTTCTTTGGGCGTCGAGACCATGGGCGGCGTGATGACCAAGATGATCGAGCGCAACACCACGATCCCCACGCGCAAGACCGAGGTCTACTCCACCGCAGCCGATAACCAGACCACGGTTGAGATTCACGTCCTGCAAGGCGAGCGCAACTTTGCCCGCGACAACAAGACCTTGGGCCGCTTCCAGCTCACCGGCATCCCCAGCGCACCGCGTGGCGTGCCCCAGATCGAGGTCACCTTTGACATCGACGCCAACGGCATCGTGAACGTCTCCGCCAAGGACCTGGGCACCGGCAAGGAGCAGAAGATCACCATCTCCGGCTCTACCGCCCTCAACGATGACGAAGTCGATCGCATGGTCAAGGACGCTCAAGAGCATGCCGAAGAAGACGAGGCCCGCAAGGCAGAGGTCGAGGCTCGCAACAACGCAGACTCCATGATCTACGCAACCGAGAAGACCATGAACGAGCTGGGCGACAAGGTCCCCGCAGAGACCAAGACCGCTGTCGAGGGTGCCATCGCAGACCTCAAGGGCGTCATGGACAACGGCTCCACCGAGGAGATCAAGGCCAAGACCGAGGCTTTGCAGCAGGCTTCCTACAAGCTGGCAGAGATCGCCTACTCCGATGCCCAGGCAGCGCAGGCTGCTCAGCAAAACGGTGCGCAGGCCAACGGCTCCAACGGCGGCGATGACAACGTCGTCGACGCGGACTACGAAGTCGTCGACGAGGACAAGTAGCCATGGCGGCCCAAGACAACACCCCGCTCGAAGAGCAGGACGCTGCCTGCCAGGCTGACCCCGAGGTCGTCGAGGCCGAGGTCGTAGAGCAAGAGCCCGCCGCCGAGGCGGCAGCAGAGGGCGACTCGCAAGAAGAGCCTGAGGCTGTGCAAGAGCCCGAGGAGCTCGACGAGCTTGCAAAGGCGCAGCAGGAGGCGGCAGATGCACGCGACAGCTACCTGCGGCTCAAAGCGGAGTGGGACAACTTCCGCAAGCGCACGGCAGCCGAGCGCGAGGCAGAGAAGGTCCGCGCAAGCGAGAAGCTCGTCAAGGACCTGATCCCTGTCATCGACGACCTCGAGCGCGCCATCGAGCACGCCAAGCAGACTGGCGAGGGCGGAAGCCTTACTGAGGGCGTCGAGGCTGTCACAGCCAAGTTCCTGCAGATCTTGGGCAAGTCCAAGGTCGAGCAGATCGAGGCAGTGGGCGAGCCCTTCGACCCAAACAAGCACCAGGCAGTGGGTACGCAGCCTGATGACTCGGTCCCCGAGGAGACGGTGGTTGCCGTCTACCAGAAGGGCTACCAGATGGGCGAGCGCGTCTTGCGACCAGCCATGGTGGTGACGAGCACTAAGTAGTTTTTATCGGGGCCGGCCGTCGTGTCGGCCCTGGTTTTCTAGAGAGGAGGCGCCATATGGCTTCCAATAAGAGTTACTACGACATCTTGGGCGTGAGCAAAAGCGCCTCTCAAGATGAGATCAAGAAGGCCTTTAGAAAGCTAGCCCAAAAGCATCATCCGGATGCCGGCGGCGACGAGGAGACCTTCAAGCAGATAAACGAGGCCTACGCGGTCTTGTCAGACCCGCAAAAGAAGGCCCAGTACGACCGCTTTGGCACGGTGGACGGCAATCCCTTTGCCGGATACGGCGGAGGCTACGGCGGCGGCAACCCCTTTGGCCAGGGCGGCGGCTTTAACTGGGGCGATATCTTTGGCAACATGGCCAACGGAGACGGCGCTTTTGGCAGCAACTGGGACTTCCATGTCAACCGCGCCACCAAAGGCAAGGACCTCCAGGCAAGCATCCAGCTCAGCTTTGACGAGGCCTTCAAGGGCTGCTCCAAGAAGGTCTCTATCCGCATCCCTAGCACAGGCGAGACAGAAACCGTCACGGTCAATGTGCCTGCAGGTGCAGTGGACGGCGGAAAGATGCGCTTCAAGGGCAAAGGCGAGTACGGCAACGGCGGTGGCAAGCGTGGAGACTTGCTCGTCATCACCAAGCTGGCGCAGCATCCGCTCTACGAGCGCGACGGGGCCAATGTCGTCATGACGCTTGACGTGAGCATCGACGAGGCGGCGCTGGGCACTCAGATCGTCGTCCCTACCCCGGACGGCAACATGGTCAAGATGCGTGTTCCCGCCGGCAGCCAAAACGACGCGACGCTCAGGGTCAAGGGCAAGGGCGCCCCGCATCTCAAGGGCAAAGGCGTTGGCAACGGCGACTTGCTCATCAAGGTCCGCGTCAACGTCCCCAAAGAGCTCAACGGCAAGCAGAAGGAGGCCTTGGAAGCCTTCCGCGCTGCATCCGGCGACCCTAGCGAGCTTAGGCCCGAGGTCGCCAAGGCCACGGCAAGGTAAGGAAAGCTGGTTTTTACCATGGCAGCAACAGACAAGAACCGACCGCTGTATATGATCAGCGTCGCAGCAGACCTCGCCGGCCTGCATCCCCAGACCCTGCGCATCTACGAGAGCAAGGGTTTGGTCACGCCGCAGCGCACAAGCGGCAACACGCGCATGTACTCCCAGGCAGATGTGGAGCGCTTGGAGCTCATCACCCGCCTGACCGACGAGGGCATCAACCTTGCGGGTGTGGTGCGCATCCTGGATATGAAGGAGCGCATGGCAAAGCAAGAGCAGGAGATGGAGGAGCTGCGTCGCGAGCTTGCAGACACCAAAGAGAAGCTGCATGAGTTCGAGGTGCGCCAAACCATCACGACGCTAGCCAAGCGCGACGATGAGAACGCAGCCTTTGCACAGCTTTTGGGGCGTGTGCCCAAGGGGCTGCTGTAGTGATGTGTGGCGCCGGGGAGGGCACTTTGCTTCCTCGGCGCCATAACGATTAACGGGCATTGATGGACTCTAAGCTTGCATCGCCGTCGAGTGCTTCGGACAGTTCCTGCACTGTATAACTTCCCGAGACTTCTTCGTCTGCGTTGGGATATTCGAATGTTTCACCGCTGTCATCGCTTAGAAACTCTCCATCTGTGCCGCTGACGATTGAGTAATAATCACCAAATTCGGGAAACGCAGTTCCCTTCTTTAGGAAGAAAACCGCCTTGTCCCCCACTTTTGGCTCTTCTTCCCCATCCCACTTGTCGTGAATGATCGTGTTATCGAGTTCCTCTTCGCTGTATTGCGAGTAGTCTATTCCTCGAGCGCTTTCGGCTTCGGCAAAAACCTTCAAGGGGATATAGCCGCCCATGAAGAGAACGGTCAATTTGTCCGGTGCGTCCCCACGTAAGGTCGTCGAGACATCTACTGTAGCTAGTGTGTAAGCAAAAGAAGAGTGATTGACGTATTTGAGCTCGGATATCGTTCCCTCAACCACGAGTGTTGAGGTTTTCTCAAGGGTATCAAAATCATTGTCGTATATTTTTTCTGCGGCAGATTGGATATCGATTGTCTTGGTGTATTCACTAGGCATAAATCCATCGGGTGAGATGCCAGGGATAGCAGTAGATACTGTGGAGCAACCTGCCAGAAGCAGTGCTGATATAGATGCGGTGAGATAGAAGGATTTGAACTTCATATCGTCTCCCCTGGACAGAAACCCGTCGTTGATTTACGTCTCCTGCATTAGGTAATTCATAGATAATTAAAATATAATTTTTATTATTCTTTGTCAAATATAAATCACTCCAGGTAACGTCATTGCTTCTAAGATTACAGGACAAAAACCTAAGTCGCTTTATAGTAGATTTCCAGAGTATAACTACCTTAGAAGTTATGAGGCGGGCTAGCAGAGCATGCGATAAGCCCGCCATGCTAAACAGGAAAGGTAGGTACAGATCATGCGTATGGATAAGATGTCGGTTTCCGCAGCCGAGTGCCTGCAAGCTGCTGTAACCATCGCTGCGGACGCGCAGGCGCCCGCGGTAGAAAGCGAGCATCTGCTCAAGGCGCTGCTCGACTCCCACGAGAACAACCTCACGGCCATTATCGAGCGCATCGGCGCAGACCCGGCTGTCATCAACCGCTCTGTGACCGAGGCGATCGAGAACGCCCCCAAGGTCTCCAACAGCGGTGCCGGTATGGGGCAAGTGGGCAACGGGCTCAATAGCGTAGCCGACGAGGCCGTTAAGATCGCAGGCAAGCTGGGGGACAGCTATGTCACAACCGAGCACCTGCTTATCGCCCTTACCGGCGACAAAGGCTCTGCTGGCAAGATCCTCAACGAGAACGGTGTCACGGCCAAGCGCATACAGGAGGTCTACGAGCAGCTGCGCGGCGATACCCGCGTTACCGACCGCGACGCCAAAGCGCAGTTCGAGAGCTTGGAGCAATACGGAGACAACCTCACGGAGCGCGCACGTCAAGGCAAGCTCGATCCGGTTATCGGCCGCGATCAGGAGATTCGCCGCACCATCCAGGTCTTGAGCCGCCGTACCAAGAACAACCCCGTGCTCATCGGCGAGCCCGGCACCGGCAAGACGGCTATCGTCGAGGGTCTGGCTCAGCGCATCGTCGACGGCGACGTGCCCAGCAGCCTGCGCGATAAGGAAGTCGTTGCTTTGGATATGGGCTCTATGGTGGCCGGTGCCAAGTACCGCGGCGAGTTTGAGGATCGCCTCAAGGCTGTGTTACGCGAGGTGCAGGAAAGCGATGGGCGCATCATCCTCTTTATCGACGAGTTGCATACCATCGTGGGCGCCGGTGCCAGCGAGGGCAGCTTGGACGCGAGCAACATGATCAAGCCTGCGTTGGCGCGTGGCGAGCTACACGCCATTGGCGCGACGACCCTTGACGAGTATCGCAAGTACATAGAGAAGGACGCCGCCTTGGAGCGCCGTTTCCAGACGGTGCTCGTGGACGAGCCCAGCGTCGAGGACACGGTCTCCATCTTGCGCGGTATCAAGGAGAAGTACGAGACGCATCATGGCGTGCGCATCCAAGACGCCGCTGTTGTGGCTGCAGTCGAGCTTTCCAACCGCTACATCACCGAGCGCTTCTTGCCGGATAAGGCCATCGACCTCATGGACGAGGCGGCTAGCCGCCTGAGCATCGAACTCGACTCCAAGCCGGAGGATATTGACTTGGCCGAGCGCGAGCTCATCCGCATGCAGATCGAGGAGCAAGCGCTGGTCAAAGAGGAAGACGAGCTCTCCAAGGAGCGTTTGGAGGAGCTGCGCCGCCAGATCGCCACAGCGCAAGAGCAGCTCGATCGCAAGAAGGCCGTTTGGCAAAACGAGAAGGATGCCGTTGGCAAGGTGCAGCAGCTCAAGGTCGATATCGACCAAGCTCAAACCGATGCCAAGCTCGCAGAGAACGAAGGCAATCTGGCGCGTGCCAGCGAGCTGCGCTACGGCGTGATCCCCGCAAAGCAGCGCGAGCTTGAGCAAGCCGTTGCGGCTATGCAAGGCTCCGGTGACGACGGGCTCCTTAAAGAGGAAGTTACGGTTGAAGACATCGCCGAGGTTGTGAGCGCTTGGACGGGTGTGCCGGTCTCCAAGATGATGCAAGGCGAGATGCAAAAGCTCGCCGATCTCGAAGAGCGCCTGCATACGCGCGTCATCGGTCAAGATGAGGCCGTCCATGCCGTTGCCGGTGCCATCCGCCGCAGCCGCAGTGGCCTGGCCGACCCAGATCGTCCCATCGGCAGCTTCTTGTTCATGGGCCCCACGGGCGTGGGCAAGACCGAGCTTGCCAAGGCGTTGGCCGAACAGCTCTTTGACGACGAGCGCAACATCGTCCGCATCGATATGAGCGAGTACATGGAGAAGTTCTCTGTGCAGCGTTTGATCGGCGCGCCTCCGGGATACGTGGGCTACGACGAGGGCGGCCAGCTGACCGAGGCCGTGCGCAGGCATCCGTACAGCGTGATCTTGCTCGACGAGGTCGAAAAAGCTCACCCGGACGTTTTCAACATCTTGCTGCAAGTGCTTGACGACGGGCGTTTGACTGATGGCCAAGGCCGTGTGGTTAGTTTCAAGAACGCGATCATTATCATGACGAGTAACCTGGGCAGCCAGTTTATCCAGGACTATGCGCAAGACGGCGACAAGAAGGCGCTTGACGACGCTATCCAGCAGGCGCTCAAGGCAACCTTCAGGCCGGAGTTCGTGAACCGTATCGACGAGGTTATCGTCTTCAACGCGCTTGAGTTGCCTGATCTCGAAAAGATTGTGGACCTGCAGCTTGCCAAGGTGCGCGAGCGTTTGGCCCAGCGTCGCATCACGCTGGAGATCACGCCTGCTGCGATGGAGCGCTTGTCGCTTGACGGCTTTGACCCGGCATACGGAGCGCGCCCGCTCAAGCGCCTGATCCAGCACGAGATCGTCGACCGCGCGGCTAACGAGATCGTCTCCGGCAGTTTGAGCGAGGGTGACAAGATCGTCATCGACCTCGACGGCTTCGAGTTCAAGACAAGCATCGTGCATCCGCTTGCCGAGCAATAGGCCTTATAGGGTCGGCACATAACTAGCCTTTCCTCATGCGCCCCTGCAGTTTTCTTTGAGCTGCAGGGGCGCTCGCGTCATAAGCCCTGCGTGCCTAGCGGCACGCCCTATCACGTCGCGCCTCACGGCGCGACGATCATGAACTCCTAGGTAAATACGGTTCGCGAAGTACCGACGATTCGCTGGTGCGGGTAGGGGCGAGCACTGCTCGCCCGGTAGGTCGCTGCGATTTGCAAGGGCCATGTGCTTGCGTTGTCTTAAAAGCCCTGCGTGTCTAGCGGCACGCTCTAGCATGTCGCGCTTATCAGTGCGACAACAAGTGAGGCGAGAAAGTGATGGGCACCTCCTTGCCGTAGACCCGGGGAGGGGCCCTATGGTGCGAAAGCGACGTTTACAATCTCACCTGGGGTTCGGACTCTAGGGCGCATCCGTGCTATGCAAGATGCTAGACTGAAGGCGGTTGTCAAGAGAGGCTCTGTTTGGGAGGTGTTTGTATGAAAGGCGCGTTAGTCCCAGCACCCTCTTCCGGTTTTGGTACGCAAACCGAATGCGTTGCTGCCGTTGTGAGTCAGGTTGCTCCCAAGTACGATATCGATCGTGTTTATCTCTTCGGATCGTTTGCCCGTGGAGAGGCTACGGAAGCAAGCGATGTTGACCTTTGTCTCGAGACGGGGCCGGCGTTCTCCCTGTTTAGTGCTGGTGGGTTTGGATACGACGTCGGCACTCTCCTGGGCAGGAAAGTTGACGTAGTCTCCGAGGACATCCTTTTCCCGAACGTCCGTGCCTCTATGCTCAGAGAGCGGGTGCTCATCTATGAGAGATAATGACCGGCAAGTTCTCGATTTGATGGTGAGGTATTGCGACAAAATCGCGGAGAGGGTCTCTCTGTATCGGATATCCGAGCAAGATTTTCTCTCAAACGATGCATATGCAGACATGCTCCTGATGCCGGTTTTCCAGATCGGCGAGTTGGTCGGGAAGCTTAGCGATGCCTGCAAAGAGCAACTGTCTGAGGTGCCTTGGTATCAAATAAGAGGATTTCGCAATGTGATAGTCCATGATTACGGTGCTGTCCAACTTTCTTGGGCATGGAGAACCGTCGCTGTGGACATCCCCGCTCTCAGGGAATCTCTGGCCAACGCACTGCGGTAAACCCTAGCTTGTCACGCGCACTAGAGGTGTGCTGCTGCGTGTTTTGAGGATCCGCAGGTGAAAGTAGGGGAGAGCATTGTTCTCCCGATAGGTCTCAACAGCTGGGATTGGTCACGTTGGCAAGATTTGGCGCCGCTTAAAAGATGCCCATGGCCATTTTCTGCCAACGTGACCATTTGGATGACCATATCCTGTCTGCGTGGCCATGGGGTCTTCTCGTCTTCTGGCCTTCTGACCTTTGGGGTTTTCTGGCCTAGCGGCTCGCTGCGATGTGTCGCGCTTGTCAGCGCGACCGGGCGGGCAGTGCCCGCCCCTACGTGTGCTCGCGAACCGCTGATGCCTGTATCGTTCCTTTGGATGCGGCCCGCATCCAAACCCTGCGTGCCTGACGGCACGCCCTATTACGTCGCGCCTCGCGGCGCGACAATCATGAGCTCTTAGGTTGTGTCATGTTGAGCGGAGCGGCCGTTAGGCCGCGTAGTCGAAACATCTAGCCGCGACTCAGGCAGATTCGCTGGTGCGGGTAGGGGAGAGCACTGCTCTCCCGGTAGGTCGCCATGACTGGCTGTAATAGAAATCCCGCACTATCAATGCGCTCTGAGAGTCGTGTCATTGCGGCTGTAAGCTTGCGAACAGCCGTAACAAGGAGGGTCAAGGCCGGCCGTAGGCCGCCGCGTAGCGGCTTGGCCTTGACGCGACTTATTCCGAGCGCAGCGGCCGTTAGGCCGCGTAGTCGAGGAATCTGGACCGGAGAATCGCGGACTCATATCCGCAGGTAGAAGCAAAAATTGACTGTAACAAAAGGTATACCTTTTGTTACACGCGGGCAGGTGGGCCTGCGCCCTCC
>CAVAPV010000018.1:0-37184 GCA_963590525.1 Agathobacter rectalis | reverse complement strand
CGCGAGTTCCGCAGCTGCGAGTCGTCTTGAGCAAACTCGGGTGCGAGGTCTGAAGTTTGGAAGCTGCCCGCTCGCATCTGATGCGGCTCCGGCATTTAGCCGCGAGTAGTAGTGAGCTGCATGTAGATCCTTCGACTCCATTCGCTACGCTCATTTCGCTCAGGATGACACAGGGACATGCTCGCATCGCTCGTTTCGCTGGGGATGGCAGATTTAGGGTGGTTTCCTGCTGCCCGCTCGCATCTTGAGCCACCACGCCGCCTCTTGCCTGCACACAGTCTCCATTGGCCCATGCAGGTCTTGTCTGATACCATAGGCTTTCGCGTGTTATGCGCGTTTTAGTGATTATTAGAGAAAGGGCGACAATGTCGCTATTCGATTCCCTGTTTGGCAACTTTGGCACCGACATGGCCATAGACCTCGGCACGGCCAACACGCTCGTGTCCGTGCGCGGCCAGGGTATCGTCATCAACGAACCCTCTGTTGTTGCCATCGACCAATCGCAGCAGCGCGTCTTGGCTGTTGGCGCCGAGGCCAAGGAGATGCTCGGTCGCACACCCGGCAACATCGTTGCCATGCGTCCGCTCAAAGACGGCGTCATCGCAGACTTCGACACCACCGAGGCCATGCTGCGCTACTTTATCAGCAAGGCCCAGGGCCGTCGCATGCCTTGGAGCGCAAAGCCACGCGTCGTCGTTTGCGTTCCCAGCGGCGTGACCAGCGTAGAAAAGCGCGCGGTCTTCGAGGCCACCATCACCGCAGGTGCTCGCCAGTGCTTCCTCATCGAGGAGCCCATGGCAGCTGCCATCGGCGCGGGTCTGCCTGTAGAAAGCCCCACCGGCTCTATGGTCGTCGACATCGGCGGCGGCACTACAGAGGTTGCCGTCATCTCCTTGGGCGGCATCGTCAACGCGACGTCTATCCGCATCGCGGGAGACGCCTTTGACGCGGCTGTCGTGCAGTATGCCAAGGTCCATTACAACCTGGCCATCGGCGAGCGCACCGCAGAAGAGATCAAGATCACCATCGGCTCTGCTGCCCCCTTGGTCGAAGAGGTCGACGTCGAGGTCCGCGGTCGCGATTTGCTCTCCGGCTTGCCGCGCACCGTGCGCATCGAGTCCGAGGACGTGCGCGAGGCTTTGGAAGAGCCCGTTGCCAAGATGATCCAGGCTGTCAAAGACACCTTGGACGAGACCCCGCCTGATCTTGCAAGCGATCTCATGGAGTACGGCATCACGCTCACCGGCGGCGGCGGATTGCTGCGCGGCTTGGACGAGCGTCTGCGCAAAGAGATCGGTATCCCCGTCCATGTGTCCGAAACCGCGCTCATCAACGTGGTCGAGGGTTGCGCCGCTGTGCTCGAATCGCCCGATTTTCTCGCACAGGGCACCCAGGGTGTGGGCCAACGTAGGTAGGGAGTCACATGCCGGGTCTGAGTTTTGCAAACCAGAACCAACCAAAGCGACCGGGCGGATGGATTGTCCCGGTCGTTTTGATTGTCATATCCGTGGTGTTGGTCACCGTGTCTGTGCGCATGGACAACACCGGCGCCTTTGGCGCTGTGCGCAGCGGTCTACATGCTGTCTCCGGCGCGATGCAGCAGGTGACCTCTGTTGTCTCGACGCCGTTTAAGGCCATAGGATCCTCGTCTTCTTCTGATACAAACCTCAGCGATGACGAGATCACCGCCTTGCAAGAAGAAAACGAGCAGCTGCGCATATTGGTCGCCCAGCTCGAAGAATACCGCCAGCAAGACCAGCGCCTCACTGCGCTGCAGGGTTTTTCTGATGCGTACGGCCTCGAGACCGTATCGGCGCGCGTTTTGAGCACGACGAGCGGCTGGGACCAAACCGCCACCATCAACGTGGGCAGCGAAGACGGCATCCGCGCGGGCATGGGCGTCATGAGCTCTTGCGGTTTGTACGGACAGGTGGAGACCGTTGCGGCAAACAGCGCCGTGGTGCGCCTCATAAGCGATGCAGACAGCAGCGTATCCGCCATGATCCAAGGCACGCGCGCCACTGGCATCGTCAACGGCTCTTACGACGGCTCGCTTACGATGGAGTACGTGAGCGTTGAGTCCACGGTGGGAGAGGGCGATATCGTCATCAGCTCTGGCGCGGGCGGCACCTATCCCAAGGGCATCGTCATCGGCAGGGTGCACTCGGTCGAGACGGATTCCTCCAAGCTCTACTACAGCATCCAGGTCGAGCCCATATCCTCTATCCGCAACTGCGAGGAGGTCTTGGTGCTCACCGGCAACGAGGACGAGACCAAGACCATCGTCGACAGCGATTTTCTCGATCAGATCCTGTCTTCTGTCATGAGCAGCACGTCGACAAGCGACGCTGCAGATGACAGCGCCAAGACAGAGGGGTCTGACGATAAGAGCTCTAAGAGCGACGAGGACAGCTCTAAGGACAGCAGCGATGCCGCGTCTGATGACGGCAAAACCACGACTGACGACGATGCTGCAGACAGCTCGAAGAAGAGCGAGACAAAAGACAGCTCTAGCGGCTCTAGCGGCAAAGATGAGGCAGGGGAGTAGCTCATGGACAAGTCTATCGCCTACGTCATCACCCTCGTGGTATGCATCTTGCTGCAGCTGGCTATCGCGCCGGTTGTAGCCATTGCGGGTGCGCAGCCAAACTTTTTGCTCATCTGCGTGCTGCTCATCGCATCGCGCAGCGGCGCTACGGCTGGCAGCGTGGCCGGCTTCTTGCTGGGGCTTTTCTACGACTTTGCCGGAGACGGCATTATCGGCGCGATGGCGCTTGCGTTTACACTCACGGCGCTTGTCGTGGGTTTGCTGTGCTCGGGTTTGCTGTGCTCTGCTATGGATATGTCGCCTGCTGCAGGCGCGCTTGTCGGCCTTGTCTTTGGCGTCTTGACCACCGTTGTCTACGGCTTGGTCACCATCTTGGGCAGCACGGCAAGCGGCGGGGCGGCTTCCACGATGTTTTCCTTTGCGCTTCCAAGCGGCATCTACACCGCTGTTTTGTGCGCTTTGGCCATGCTCACCATGGGGTTTGTCATCGCCAACGACACCCCGCAGATGGGTAGCAGGTTTGGCGGCGGAAACTCGATGTTCAGATAGCAGCCAAGCAGCATCTACAAGCTGCTTGGGGCTGCAAGTTTTTTAGGTAATTTGGAGGTGACTCGCCTATGACAGAGGCAATTCGCGCTTCGATCATCGTATTGCTCTTTATCGCGGCGATCGCCATCATTGTCGCCGTTGTGAGGTCTGGCAAAAAGCCCGGCAGCGTCTTCAAGCTGGACTCGACCAAGACCAACAGCACCATGGCCGCAACCCAGACAAGCGTCGACGGAGAAGCTGCCGTGCGTCGCCGCTTTATCGAGTTCATGGGCATCGCGGGCGTGGGCTTGGGCGCGCTGTTTGTCAAGCTGTGGTCCATGCAGGTGATCTCTGGCCGGGAGTACACGAGCAAGGCAGAGGAAAACCGCATCACGGAGTACACGACGGTCGCGCCGCGCGGGCGCATCTTTGACCGCAACGGCGTGGAGCTCGTGGGCAACCGCTCGTCTTTTGCCGTGCTCATATCCGCAGACGAGCAGTCCAACAAGAAGGTTATCCGCCGCCTGTCCAACGTCTTGGGCATCCCGCGCGAGGTCGTCTCTTCCAAGGCGCAAGACAGCTCAAACGGTGCCCAGGCAGACCGCCTGATCGCCTTAGACGTCGACGAGCGCGCCGTGGCCTATATCGCAGAGCGCCCCACGGCCTTCACGGGCGTGACGGTCGAGGCGCGTACGGTGCGCACGTATCCGCAAGGCACGCTTGCCGCCCATGTCTTGGGTTATGCGGGCACCATCAGCCAAGAGGAGCTTACGCAGCAAAGCGGCTCTCACAGCTACGAGAGCGGCGACAGCGTGGGCAAAGACGGTGCCGAGCAGGCCTTTGAGAGCTACCTGCAAGGAGACCGCGGCGTCAAGCGCGTAGAGATCAACGCGGCGGGTGATGTCGTGGGTGCGGTGGACAGCATCGACCCTGTGCGCGGCAACGACGTGTGCCTCACCATCGACAGCAAGGTGCAAAAGGTCGCAGAAGACGCGCTGCAGCAGGCTTTCAAAGACGCTGCCGCCGCCGGCTACGACAACGCCAGCGCTGGTGCGATCGTGTGCTTGGATGCCACCAACGGCGAGGTCATCGCCATGGCGAGCGCGCCTACCTACGAGCCCGCCCAGTTTGTCGACGGCATCTCGTCTGACGTTTGGGAGACCTTGGTGGACCCAGACAACGACTACCCGCTCTCCAACCGCTGCATAGCCGGCCTTTACCCTGCGGCTTCCACCTTCAAGGGCTTTACGGGCCTTGCGGGTTTGGAGCATAAGTTTGCCTCGACCAGCAAGGTCTGGAACTGCAAGGGCACGTGGACGGGCTTTGGCAAGTCGTGGCCGCAAAAGTGCTGGAATCTCAACGGCCATGGGCACATCGGCTTCCATCACGGCATCGTGGAGTCTTGCGACGTCGTCTTCTACGAGATAGGCAAGCAGTTCTACAACATCAAGGGCTCCGACACCGTCTTGCAGGAGTACCTGCAGGATTGGGGCTTTGGCTCCGCTACGGGCATCGAGCTGTCCGGTGAGCAAGCCGGCCGCGTTCCCACGCCCGAGTGGAAGAAGGAGTACAACCGCGATGCGCCAGAAAGCCAGGCATGGCAGCCCGGCGACATGACCAACCTCATCATTGGTCAGGGAGACCTGCTGGTCACGCCTTTGCAGATCGCATGCGGCTATGCGGGCCTTGCAACAGGCACCATCCCCAAGCCGGTGCTGCTCAAAAGCGTCTTGGCCCAAGACGGCAAGACAACCGTTGTAGACGGCGAGCGCTTCTACGGCAGCAACTTTAGCCCCAGCTACAAGAAGAAGAACCTGCAGATCATGCGCAGCGGCTTTGAGGGTGTGGTAAGCGAGGGCTCCGTCAAAAGCGTCTTTGCCGATATGGGCGTCAAGTCTGCCGGCAAGACAGGCACCGGCGAGGTTGCCGGCAAGGACAACTACGCCTGGTATGTGGGCTATGCGCCTGCCAAAGACCCCAAGTACGTGTGCGCGTGCATCGTCGAGCAAGGCGGCGCGGGCGCGACATCTGCCGCCCCTGCTGTGCGAAGCGTGCTTGCCAAGGCCTTGGGCAAGAGCTCCAAGCACGTCTCCGGCCACTCAACGCACGAGAGATAGGAAGGCTCCATGGCACCCCTGCAGTTTTCCAATCATGCAACAAAATCGATGAGCACAAGGCCTGCGCCCAACCGCGGCGGCTCTCCCAAGCTCGCCGGCGTGGGCAGCGTGCTGGCAGCGCTCAACATCCCCTTGCTCTTGGTGCTTATAGCGCTTTTGGCGCTGGGTCTTGTGACGCTTTACGCCGTCACGCTCACAGACTCCGACTACTCCATCCTCAAGCAGGTGTCGTCCATCGCCGTGGGCCTGGTTGCCTGCATTGCCGTGTGGATGTTTGACTACCGCCGCCTGGCGGCAGGAAACGGCATAATCGTGATCCTCATGCTGGCCATCGTCGCTTTGATCTTGCTGCCCATGTCGCCTTTGGGTATAGAGGTCAACGGAGCGCGCTCTTGGATCAAGATCAGCGGCTTGGGAACCTTCCAGCCCTCCGAGCTCGCCAAGCCCATCGTGGTGGTGATGATGGCGTCGTTTGTGGCGCGCTACGGCGGCAACATCTCAAACGGCAAGGATTTTCTCAAGTGCGTAGGCTTACTCATGATCCCCGTGGCGCTGCTTGCCAAAGAGGACCTTGGCAGCGGCTTGGTCATCCTCATCATCGGCTTTGTCATCATCTTTGTGGGTGGGGCGAGCATGCGCTGGATCATCGTCACGATCATGGTGGCCGTAGTGGGCGTTGCGGGCCTGCTCATCGCCAACTCTGCTGTCTCGAGTTGGACCGGCGGCACGACGCAGCTCATCAAGCCCTATCAGATGAGCCGCTTGCTCGTCTTTGTAGACCCAGACAACCCAGACTACGCAGACGATGCCTACAACCTCAATCAGGCTAAGATCGCCATCGGCAGCGGCGAGATAACGGGCAAGGGTTGGGGCAACGCAACCCAGTCAAACGGCGGTTTTCTGCCGGAGTCTGCCACCGACTTCATCTTTTGCGTTTATGCAGAGCAGTTTGGCTTTGTGGGCTCTGTCGTGCTTTTGGTGCTCTACCTGGCGCTTTTGGCGTCGGCGCTGGCCATCGGCTTTGCAGCGGCAGACACCACAGGCTCGCTCATCGTTGCCGGCGTCATGGGCATGTGGCTGTTCCAGATCATAGAAAACATCGGCATGGATATCGGCCTTATGCCCATCACGGGTATCCCGCTGCCCTTCATGAGCTATGGCGGCTCGTTTATGATCACCAACTTTGTGTGCGTGGGGTTGCTCATGTCCGTTTGGATGCGACGCGGCGCCTCTACGCGCAGCAGTTCGAAGGGCTAGGTGCGTGAGTGTGGCAAAGTCCAAGAAACGCACCAAGATGCCAGTCGATGTCAAGAAGCTCATGGAGTCGATGGACGAGATGTCGGCGAGCATGAGCTGGCCGGTGAGCATAGCCGTGGTCGTGGACGCAACAGCCTCGGATGATCTGATCGATGCTGTGCTCGCGGGTTTTGCCCCTGTGGCAGACAACGTAGAGGTTGCAACGCTTTTGCTTCAAGATGCTGCAGCCAAGCTGCCCATGCCCTGCGACCTATGCGTTGTCGTGGGCGGGTCGAGCCTTGAGATGGGGCGCGCTGCCGCCGAGGCCAGGCGCCTGGGCTGCCCTAGCGTGGTGGCCTTGGACGCAAGCCAGACCTGTCTTGCTGCATCTGCCCAAGATGCGCTGCAGCTGGCAGAGGGCGCCGCGACAGCAGACGAGCCCGTGGGCATCCCAGAAGACGATGTGGTAGATATCGATGTGCAGCTCGAGCGTCCTTTGGACGAGCTTGCACGCTGGATAGCGCGCCATGCGCCGGCTAAGCGCATGGCCATGGCGGCTGGCCTGCCGTTTTTGCGCATGCAGCTGGCCATGGAGCTCGCAAACAAGACGGCGCTGCAAAACGCGGGCGTGGGTTTGGTCTTTATCGTGCCCGGTGCCGACATGCCCGTCATCACGCTCAATCAGGCAAAGATGGTCTTGCAGATTGCCGGTGTCTACGGGCAGCCGCTTGACCAGGGGCGCATTCTTGAGGTTGGCGCCGTTGTGGCCGGGGCCTTTGGCTTTAGGGCGCTGGCGCGCGAGCTTGCCGATGCAGTGCCCGCCTTGGGTTGGGGCATCAAGGGCACGGTTGCCTACACGGGCACGCTTGCCATGGGCAAGGCAGCCGTCGAGTACTTTGAGGAAGGCGGACGCATCAACGGCCTTGCGGCAAAGATCCGCGAGTCCTTTGACGGCGTGGCCGCAGCGGTGCAGGAGTGCATCCCGCAAGAAGAACGCTAGATAGACGGTAGGCCCAACACAAAGCCTGCCTTGCAAAGGGGAGAGAGGACGATATGACGGATCTGTGGCCGAGATATGCGCCGCTTTTGGGCAAGGTGGAAAAGCCCTCCCGCTATCTGGGACGTGAATACGGGGCAGTCGAGCCCGCTGCAAAGGCGGACGCAGACTACCATGCCGTTTTCATCTACCCGGACACTTACGAGATCGGCCAGGCCAACCAGGCCGTAGCCATCCTCTACGACGACCTCAACAGCGATTCGCATATCTTTTGTGAGCGCGCTTACCTGCCTTGGATCGACATGATCGAGCTTATGCGCGCCGAGCAACTGCCTTTGTGCAGCTTGGAGAGCTTTGCTCCGCTGTATGAGTTTGACTTCGTGGGCATCACGCTGCCGCACGAGATGGCGGCGACCAACGTGCTCGAGGTGCTTGACTTGGGCCATATCCCGCTGCGCTCTGAGGACCGCGGCGAGGACGACCCGCTGGTGTTTGGCGGCGGCCCCTGTGCGTACAACCCCGAGCCCTATGCTCCCTTCTTTGACGCGTTTTTCTTGGGAGAAGGCGAGGGCTTGGACAAAGAGGTGGCGCTTTTGCATCGCAAGATGCGCGACGAGGGCGCAAGCCGTTCGCAGATATTGGAGGCCATTGCCCACATCCCCGGCATGTACGTGCCGTCGCTTTACCGGCCCAAGACAGCAGAGGAGATCGAGCGTCCGGCTGCGGGAGTGCGCGATACCATCCGCACGATCGTGGCACCTGTGCTCGACGACCTGCCCGAGGTCATCCACAAAAACGTCATCGCAGACTTTAACGATACAAACCCTCTGCCTCAGCCCATCGTCCCGTATCAGGAGCTGGTGCATGACCGCCTTGCCGTAGAGATCTTGCGCGGTTGTGCTCGCGGCTGCCGCTTTTGCCAGGCGGGTATGATCTACCGCCCCGTGCGCGAGCGCAACGTCGAGCCGGTGGTCGAGGCCGTAAGCGGCGGTATGACCTTTGCGGGCTACGACGAGGTGAGCCTCACGAGCCTGTCTTCGACCGACCATTCCTGCATCATGGGCATGGTGAGCCGCCTGCATGACCAGTTTGACGGCAAGGGCATCGGCATCAGCTTGCCCAGCCAGCGCGTCGACTCCTTTGGCATCGAGCTTGCCACCCTTGTTGCCGGAGACCGCAAGCCCAGCCTGACCCTGGCGCCCGAGGCCGGAACGCAGCGTTTGCGTGACATCATCAACAAGGGCATCAACGAGGAACAGATCTTTGCTGCTGTGCGCAATGCTTTTAGCAACGGGTGGCGCCGCTGCAAGCTCTACTTCATGATCGGCCTGCCCGGGGAGACAGACGAAGACGTTGCCGGCATAGGCGACCTGTGCCGACGCCTCTATGCTGCAGCCAAGGATTCTGTGCCCGATGACCAGCGCGGCAACGTGCGTATGAGCGCTAGCGCCAGCCTCTTTATCCCCAAACCCGCTACGCCTTTCCAATGGGACGGACAGATCAGCCTGCCGCAGATCGAGCATCGCATTCAAGTGCTGCGCGACAGCATGCCGCGCAAGGGCGTTGACCTGCACTACCACGACAGCCAGACCTCTTACATGGAGGCGGTCTTGGCGCGTGGCGGACGCGAGTGCGCAGACCTCATAGAGGCGGCATGGAAAAACGGGGCGCGTTTTGACGCATGGAGCGAGCAGTTTGACTTCGACGCTTGGCTTGCGGCTTCAAAGCAGACGGGTGTGGACATCTTCGAGGCTGCCACGCGCACCTTTGCCGAGGGCGAGGCGCTGCCTTGGAACCATATCTCATGCGGTGTGACCGAGCGCTTCTTGCTAAGCGAGCGCCATAAGGCTCAGCAGGGCATCACCACGCCTGATTGCACCTTTGGCCCTTGCAGCGCCTGCGGCGTTTGCATGGATCTGGGCGTGAAGAATCTGACCGAGCAAAAGCGCAGCTTTAGCCCTGCCAACTAGCCGCACGAGTTTTTTGCAGGTAAGCCAAAAGCCGTTGCGGCTGCCTGCATCCTATGACGAAAGAGGTAAGACGATGAGCGAGAACCTGGGCTTTGCGATGCGCATCAAGTACATCAAGCAGGGTCGTTTGGCGTTTTTGTCCCATCTTGAGACTATCCGCAGCATGGAGCGCATCATCCGCCGCGCGGCGCTGCCCTACGCTGTGACCGAGGGCTTCAACCCGCATATGAAGGTGAGCTTTGGCCCGGCGCTTCCCTGCGGTGCCGCCGGCTTGGGCGAGTATCTGGACCTGCGCCTGCGCGAGCAGATAAGCTGCGACGAGGCTCTTGCGCGCATGAAGGCTGCAAGCGTTGCAGATCTGGCACCGGTTGCCTGCGAGTACATAGACGTCCATGCCGATGCCGTGACGGTTGCGTTTCCCCTAAGCGATTGGGAGGCGCATCTGAGCGGTGCTGCGCTTAAAGAGGTGCAAGCCGCCTTTGAGGCGCTTGGCCAGCGCGGCTATATCGAGGTCGAGCGCAAGTCAAAGAAGCGCCGCGGCCAGATGGAGGTCAAGCGCGTGGACCTGGAGGGACGCTTGGTAGCCGGTCCTGCTTTTGAGCAGCAAGGCGAGCATGTAGTCGTGCGTTTTAGCACGATGGCGCAAAGCCAGGGCTCGTCTTTGCGCCCGGACCGCTACATGGAATCTGCCTTTGCCTTGATGGACCAAGATGCGGCCGTGCCTGCGGTGAGCTATCTGGCGCGCGTGGGGCTCAGGGGCGCTTAAGGTTGCTTGCTGCATAGCGCAGCTTATTGCGCTGCAGCTTGCGGCGATAATGCGGATTATTTTGCGCAGTTGAAATGTTGCATTTGAGCTAGACAGCGTCATACTTTGTCAAGCGCGTTTTGGCGCATGAGAATCTAACGAGAAAAAGAGAGGTCATCTCATGGCAGATCCCAAGTTTAGCGGCGTTATCCCGCCGGTTGTCGTCCCCTTGGACGCCAACCGCCAGCTGGACGTGGAGGCGTTTGAGCGCTCCATCAACCGTATGATCGAAGGCGGTGTCCACGGCTTGTTCTTCTTGGGTTCATCTGGCGAGGTGGCCTTCCTCAACGACGAGCAGCGCTACCAGGTGCTCGAGGAAGCCGTCCGCATCGTCGACCACCGCGTGCCTGTCTTGGCCGGTGTTATCGACATGGAGACCAACCGCGTCATCAAGCAAATCGAGCGCACGCGCGACTTTGACATCGACGGTCTTGTTGCCACGGCGCCCTTCTACGCCTTGGGCGGCCCCAAAGAGAACGAGCGCCATTTTCGCGTTTTGCGCGAGCATACCAACGACATCCCGCTGTTTGCCTACGACCTGCCTGTTTGCGTGCATACCAAGCTTGACCCCACGATGCTTGTGCGTCTGGGCAACGACGGTGTGCTGGCTGGCGTCAAGGACTCCTCTGGCGACGATGTCTCGTTCCGCTGGCTGATGCTTGAAAACGAGGATGCCGGCCATCCTCTGGCCTTGCTCACCGGCCACGAGGTCGTGGTCGATGGCGCTTACCTGGGCGGTGCAGACGGTTCTGTCCCCGGTTTGGCCAACCTCGCCCCCAAGGAGTACGTGGAGATGTGGGAGGCCGCTAAGGCCAAGGATTGGGATACCGTGCGCGCCAAGCAGGATTACCTCGCTCGCCTCATGTTTGTCACCCGCCGCGTTCAGGCCACCGTTGGCTTTGGCGCAGGCGTAGGTGCGTTTAAGACGGCGCTGTGGCAGATGGGCGTCTTTAACACCAACCAGATGCGCGAGCCCGTCCAGCCTCTGGTGGGCGACGACGTGATAGAGATTGTGCGCGTGCTCAAGCGCGCCGGCCTCATGGACGTGGCGGCAGCTCCGCGTGTGTAGCGCGGCAAGTCAAAGATAGAGACAGAGAGGGGCGTGCCAAGCGGTATGCCCCTCTTTGCACAGATAGCAAAGCAGGGGAGGACTACATGACAAGACCATGCAGCGTTGTCGCGCTCGACATCGGCGGCACCAAGATCGCCGGCGCTGTGGTGAGCTACGCAAAAGACGGGCAGGCACCCGCTATCGTCCATCGCAGTTCGTGTGCTACTGCTGCAAGCCAAGGCGGTGATGCAGTGCTTGCCCGCGTTGTCGGTCTTGCGCGTGAGCTTGTCGATGCAGCAGGCGGGCAGGTGTGCGGCGTGGGTGTTGCTGCAGCTGGCTGCATAGACCCGCAGGATGGCTCGGTCTACTACGCTAACGACATCATGCCCGGCTGGAGCGGTCAACCTTTGGCTGCGGCGCTGCGCGATGCTTTGGGGCTTCCCGTTGCGGCAATGGGAGACGTCCACGGTCATGCGCTGGGCGAGACGCGTTGGGGCGGTGCCCGTGGGCTTTCGAGCTGCCTCTTTGTTGCCGCGGGCACGGGCATGGGCGGCGCCTACGTGGTGGATGGCAAGGTCATGCGCGGCGCACACGGGGCAGCGGGCCATATCGGCCATATCCTGCATCCGGCTGCATCCGGCTACCTTTGCGCATGCGGGGCGGCAGGGCATGTCGAGTCTGTCACGAGCGGCACAGGTATAGGGGCGCTCTATCAGGGTGTGGCGATGACGGACGCCGCCTTTGACGCAAAGATAGACGGCGCCGAGGTCTCACGTCGGGCCCAAGCGGGCGAGCCCAAGGCCATCGAGACTTTGGTATTGGCTGGCAAGGCGTTGGGCGAGTCGATCGCCTCTATGGTCAACATCTTGGACCCTGCCGCTATCGTGCTCACGGGCACGGTCACCAAGGCCGGCAGCGTTTGGCGCGAGGCGCTTGAGGAGGGCTATAGGTCTCAGGTGATGATTCCCATGCGCGACACACCCATCGTCGAGGCCGTCTTGGGCGGTGATGCGCCGCTTGTGGGCGCGGCAGAAAACCTGTTGGATTCGATAGGCTAAGGCAGGCAAACGTCGCTTTGCCTCATGACAAAAGAGACGGGCTTTGGCAACCAGAGCCAAAACGTTAGGAGCAGATCATGACCCATCCGATTATCGAGCAACTAAAAGGCAAGCTCGTGGTGAGCTGCCAGGCATACGTGGGCGAGCCCATGCGTCATCCAGAGACCATGGCCCAGGTGGCGCTTGCGGCGCAAGAGGGTGGCGCTGCCGCCATCCGCTGCCAGGGGCTGTCTGACATCTCTGCCATCAAGGGGCAGGTCGAGATACCTGTCATCGGTATCTGGAAAGAAGGCCACGAGGGCGTCTACATCACACCTACCATGCGCCATGCGCGCGCTTGCAGCCTGGCGGGTGCAGACATCGTGGCTCTTGACGCTACAGATAGGCCCCGCCCCAACGGCGAGACCTTCGAGCAGATCGTGGCGCAGTGCAAGCAGGAGGGTATCTTGACGATGGCGGACTGCTCTTGCCTAGAAGACATCAAGCGCGGTTTGGCAGCCGGGTGCGATATCGTCTCTACGACGATGGCCGGCTATGTTCCCGGCGGCCGTGCTAAGACCGATGGCCCTGATTTCGAGCTGCTGCGCGAGGCTGTGGCCATCGCCGGCGACACGCCGGTCATCTGCGAGGGCCGCATCCACACGCCTGCTCAGCTGCATGAGGCATTTGCCAACGGCGCCTTCTCCTGCGTTGTGGGCACGGCGATCACTCACCCCACTTCTATCACGCGCTGGTTTGTCGACGCGATCTAGAGCTCGCTTGTTTGTTGGGCCAAGCGGCTTGAAGGTGAGGCTCGGGGGATGTGTTGCCCTGTGCTGAGCGGCTTGAAGATGAGGTCCAGGGATGTGTCATGTTGAGCGAAGCGGCTTTAGCCGCGGAGTCGAAACATCTACTTGCGGCTCATGACTGCTCGCAGGTAGATTCTTCGACTTCGTTCGCTGCGCTCACTTCGCTCAGAATGACACACCTGAGGCGATATCTAGTGCTCGGCTCATTCATAACGACACAGAAAAGCATTTGTTAGCGTTTATGCAGCGTTTTGCCTGGTAACAAGGGCGTCTCGTACCAATGGTATGAGGCGCCTTTGCTGTATCTGGGTGCTGCTCATTTGTTGTGGTGGATGGCTGAGGTCTGCGCTGTGCGTAGCATCGGCATTGCAACAGCAGCAGCTAGGAAAGGAGCGTGCTATGAAAGTCAAGGAGAGCAAGATCGGTCAAGGCAAGATCGCGCTTGATGTGCAGGCGACGGCAAAAGAGGTAGACGACGCTTTTGCCGCAGCATATCTGGCTTTTGTGAACAACATGGGCCTCAAACCCGAGCAAGGCAAGACGGTCAACCAGGTTGTCCAAGAGCAGCTGGGTATCAAGGACTTGGATGCGCACGTGCGCAACGAGGCATTAGACGCCCTTATCCCCTACGCGATAGACAAGACGGGTTTGCTTCCTGCCTACCCGCCGGCAGTAACGCAGTGCTGCGCGTTGCGTCGTGGAAACGAGGCGATGTTTACCTTGGAGATGCTTCCCAAGGTTGTCTATGAGCTTACGTCGTACGAGCCGGTCGAGGTGACCGTGCCCAGGTTCGAGGTCGATATGTCGCTTGTCGATCGCCAGATCGAGCAGATCGCAGCGCGCAACATCGAGTACGTGCGTGGTGCAGACCAAGATCGCACGGTAGCTGCAGGGGATGCGGTGCTGCTTGAGATGGAGAGCTTTGAGAATGGCAAGCGCAATGCCGGTTTGAGCTCGGCTGCGCGCACGTACGTGTGCGGCAAGGGGTTCATGCCTGCGGGCTTTGACGAGCAAATCATCGGCATGAAGCCGGGGCAAACCAAAACCTTTAGCTACACCGGACCAGATGTCGACGATCACGGTAGGGAGGCCCTGACGACGATTGAGACGACGGTTACGGTCATCGAGCTGCAGCAGGAATGCGTTCCGGCGATCACAGACTCCTGGCTCGCACGCAACATGCCCGTGTTCAAAACCGTCGACGACTTGCGCGCAGACATTGCCAAAAGCCTTGAGAGCAAGACGCGCGAGCAATACGACAACCAATGCCGGCAGCTTGCCACCTTTCAGCTTGCGCAGCGCTTTGAGGGGCGTATCCCCGATGAAGCCTACGAGGCGATGCGCGGCAGCGTCATGCAAGAGGCACGGCAAGCAGCTAAGGCCCAAAACATGGAGTTCAAGGACTTTGTCGAGCAACAAGGTGGCGAGCAGCAGTTTTCTATGATGTTGATGATGCAGGTGCGCGAGATGCTCGTCGAGGGCTATGTGCTGGATGCGCTTTTTGCTCATGAGAAGCTCAAAGTCTCAGACGCCGACCTTACCGAGGCGGCGCGTCAGATCAACCCCAAAGCCGACCCATCCCAAACGCGCAAGATGTTAGAGAGCACGGGCCGCAGGTTCATCTTGCGCGAGACTGCCGAGCGCTATGTTGCCTCCAAGTACCTGCTTGAGCATGCAAAGGTCACGGTGGCGGCCTAATACCCGGGGGCTAACCCCGCTACCCCTGCCTAAAACACCATGTGGGGGTGGCAAAACCAATGGTTAAGGTGGGATTAATCACCCGTTTCATCCTTTTAGGGCGATGAAAACAATGGGGTTTGCACGTAAAGTACAACCTGTCAGAAATCAAGCAGCTGACGCGCCGGGTTCCCCTTCCTCAACAATCCCGGCACTATTCCACGAGGTTTCCTTCTTCCTTTCCTCTTTGGAAACCGAGTGACGAGGCCCAGACGCTCCCCTCCTCTTAGGCGTCTGGGCCGTTTTCTTTTTCCTGCCCGCAGGATTCGTTCGTTTGCGAGTGTTAGTTGATTGCGTAACGACGTAGGGGAGAGCATTGCTCTCCCGGTAGGTTGCAAGGGCTTGCAAGGGCATGGCACCTGCATCGTGCAAAAGCCCCGTGTGCTTGTCAGCGCGCTCTAACACGTCGCGCCTGACAGCGCGACCGGGCGGGCAATGCCCGCCCCTACGTGCACCTGCGAATCATGGACGTTCGCGTCGTTTCGGCCGAGGCAGCGCAGCCAGACGAGCGAATAGGAGGCAGATTGCGTGAGAAGCGCCTGCGGTAGCGAGGACTCAGAAACGCCGAAAGCGTTTCCTTTGCAGCTGCAGGCGCTTCGAGTGCGTTTCGCTGCCGAGTCTGAGTGCAAGTCTGGCTGCGCCGCCTCGACCGTGCTGCGAATGTCATCAAGCTGCGACTAGATTTCTCGACTGCGCGGCCTAACGGCCGCTTCGCTCGAAATGACACAACCTGATAAGCGTTTTCTTTGGGCTATGCCCACAAACCACCTCAAACCTCATATCCCCAGCTCAGACGCCTCATGCATTTGGTATGAGGCGTCTTTTTATGCCCCGCCAGGATGCTGATTTGCCGTCTCTCATCAATTGTCGGGGGTTGCCGCAAGCATGACATCCCTAGATTGCGTGTCAGACGATTTCCGATTCACGGCCAGTCCGGATGCGGGCGAGCTTCGACATGGTCGCAAATCGCAGCGTTGGTCGTTTCGATCGCGGGGCCTGCGCACCGAGAGAAGAGTCATCAAAAAGAAGGAGGAAGCGATGACAGAGGCAAAGTACGTTCCGGGCAACTACAAGCGCGGGACCAGGCTGCCAAAGAAATCCGAGTACGGCTACGAGCCCATCCCCTGCGCCAAGACGCCCGAGGTGCCTTGGACCTGGGAGGAAGACGGCATGACGGTTATCCGCGGAACCGCGCGCTCTGCACCGGGATGCCATAACGTCTGCGGCATCTTGTCGTATGTCAAAGACGGCAAACTCGTCAAAGTCGAAGGCGACCCCATGGACCCCTACAACCAGGGGCGTCTATGCAGCCGCTGCTTGTGCATCCCCGACTACGTCTATCACGAGGATCGCTTGCTGCACCCCATGAAGCGCGCTCGCGAAGACCGCGGCAAGGACAAGTTCGTCGAGTGCTCGTGGGACGAGGCCTACGACATCATCGTCGAGAACTTCAAGCGTATCTCCGACACCTACGGCAGCGACACCATCGCCTGCTGCCAGGGTACCGGCCGCGATATCCACCAGATCACGCGTATCAATGCCTGCATGGGTTCTCCCAACGAGGGCGTTCCCTACTTTGCCGGCAACTCCTGCTATCTGCCGCGCATTGCGTCTATGGCATGCATGATCGGCGATGCCTGCGTCATGGACTGCTCGCAGTTCTTGCCCGAGCGCTACGACGACCCGCGCTACGTGGTTCCCGAGTACTGCATCGTGTGGGGGCATCAGCCCTTCTACTCCAACGCCGACGGCTTCTACGGCCACTGGATCTTGGATTTGATGAAGCGCGGCATGAAGCTAGCCGTGGTCGACCCCAACCTCACGTGGATCGCAGCGCGCGCTGGCGAGGACTGGCTGCGCGTGCGTCCCGGCGGCGACGGTGCGCTGGCCATGGCCATGCTCAAGGTCATCTGCGACGAGGGCCTCTACGATCAGGAGTTCTGCGATAAGTGGGTATATGGCCTTGAAGCCGTGTGCGAGCGCGTCAAGGAATACGATCTGGACGACTTGGCCGCCAAGTGCTGGGTCGACAAAGAGGACATCATCCGCGTGGCGCGCACCTACGCCAAGGCAAAGCCGGCAGCCATCCAATGGGGCGTGGCGCTTGACCAGCAGACAGGCGGCCAGCAGGCAGCTCACGCCTTGGTTGCGATGTGGACCATCACCGGCAACCTGGATGTTCCCGGCGGCAATGTCATCGGCCGCGCATGCTGGGGCATCGAGCAGCCCAACTGGACCGGTACCTGGGGCTACGACGAGCTTTTGACCGAGGAAGAGCACAAGAAGCGCATCGGCATCGAGCGCTATCCGATGTTTGCCGTGGGATTCAAGAACCTCTCCTCTAACGCCACGATCGAGAAATGGCAAAACGGCGAGCATCCCATCCGCGGCGCTTACTTTGCCACCAACAACTTCCTGGCCACGATGGGCGCTCAGGCCGAAAAGCAGCTCGAGTGGTACAAGACCTTGGAGTTCGTGGTTGTAGAGGACCTCTTCATGACGCCTACCATGATGGCGTTGGCAGACGTCGTGCTGCCTGCCTCGACCTACGCCGAGCGCAACGGCTTTGGCGGCTTGAACCCCTACCGCATCAGCTCCATCACCAAGTCCATCGAGCCGGTGGGAGACACCAAGCCCGACAACACGATCTTTTTGGAGCTGGGCAAGCGCTTGGTAGAGGCCATTCGCCCAGAGAACGCCGACATCGCCTGGCCTTGGGATACCGTCGAGGAGATGTGGGATTACGCGCTCGAAGACGGCGGCTTTACCTGGGAAGAACTCAAGGAGAGCGTCTGGAAGTACCCCGAGTTCCAGTATCGCAAATATGAGACCGGCGGCCTGCGCGCCGATGGCGGGCTTGGCTTCCAGACCGAGACCGGCCGTGCAGAGATCTACTCGATGGTCTTTCATCACACCTCGTGGTCCGGCCTCGATCCACTGCCCAGCTACGTCGAGCCGGTCGAAAGCCCGTACTCCGCACCCGAGGATGTGGCCGAGTACCCCTATATCGTGACCTCCGGCCAGCGCGTGGCGCACTTCTTCCACTCCGAGCAGCGCCAGGTTGCCAAGCTGCGCACCCTGCACCCCGACCCGCTGTGCAAGCTGCATCCGGACACCGCCGCCAAGCACGGCATCGCAGAGGGCGATTGGATGTGGCTTGAGAACAAGCACGGCAAGTGCAAGTACAAGGCGTCTTTCGACCCCAGCTACGACCCGCGCGTCATGCAATGCGATCACGGTTGGTGGTTCCCCGAGCGCAAAGACCAGGCAGAGGAGAACACCCAAGACGAGATGAAGGGCCTGTTTGGAACGTTTGAGTCCAACATCAACAACCTCGTGCCCTTTGATGCGGGCGTATCCGGCTTTGGCTCTAACTACAAAGCCATGATGTGCAAGATCTACAAGGCCCAAGACTAGGAGAGAGGACTAGGAAATGGCAATCAAGGGAATCCTCGTCGACGTCAACTACTGCACTGGCTGCGAGGCCTGCGTCGTGGCCTGCCAGCAGGAGAAGGGCTATACGGAAAAACAGTACGGCATCACCGTCACCAAGCTGGGGCCGCTGCAGATCACCGAGGGCAAGAAGGATTGGCAGCTCGACTTCATCCCGCAGTTCACCCGCTGGTGCGACTTGTGCGAAAGCCGCACGGCCAAAGGCAAACGCCCCTCGTGTGTGCACCACTGCCAGGCGCAGTGCCTTGAGCACGGAACCATCGAGGAGCTTGCAGCAAAGATCACCGGCCCGGGGCAGATCTTGGTCCCCATCAGCAAGGCCTAGCTCGAAGCCCCGTGGCTTCGATGGAATAGCAGGCGCAAGGTTTGAGAAAGGAGGGCAACAAGATGGTAGACGACAGCTTTGGGTACGACGTTGCAGAGCGATTGATGCACGTCGACGTCCATGCCGGCCATGAGTTCTCCCACGAGGTCCCCAGTTGGGCCCGTAAGAACGGCCGCATCGACTGGAGGGTTCGCTGCAGCGAGAACATGCGCAAGATGGCTCGCGGTGAGGTGACGCCCATATACCAGTCCTAGCGGATGCCCGACACAAACGGCGGTGCGGCCGCCTGCCCTTCACGGCGTGCCGCACCGCACCTTGCCGCTTTGATCGGCAAAACATCTACTGACGAAAAAAGGAGACCAGCAAAAATGGCTGAAAACCGCGTTATCGATATCAACATGCACATGCTTCCCACCAATCTCTTTACTGACGAGGAAGTGCTCAATGGCTTTTTGTATTCCGCTCCGTTCACCTTTGGGATGAAGGCCTATCTGGGCGATACCCCAGACGGCAAGAAGCGCCAGATGATCTTGGAGTACCCCGAAGGCAAGCAGATCCTCAACTACGTAGAAGGCGACTACACCCTCGAGGCAAAGCTCACCGCCATGGACGAGGCCGGCGTTGACGTCGCCCTTCTGCGCATGCCCGTGTGGCAGGAGTGGCTGCTTTTGGACACCTGCAAGGTCGTCAACGACCAAGCGGCGCAGATGATGCGCGAGTCCAACGGCCGCCTCAAGTTCAACGCCGTGCTCCCGCCCTGGGGCCGCAAAGAGGACATCAAGGAGCTCGAGCGCTGCATCGACATGGGCGCCGTGGGCGTTCAGTTTGCCTGCTGCTACGGCGACAAGTTCTTGGACGATCCCATCTTCAAGCCCTACCTCAAGATCTTGAATGACAAGAAGATCCCTGCCGTCATCCACCACACCCCCGGCCAAAACGCCTACGGCAACTTTGACGAGTACACCGTGCTGCGCCGCGAGCTGGGCCGCATCCATGCCCAGGCAGCTGCTGTGGGCCGCGAGATCTACTCCGGCATGTTTGACGAGTTCCCCGACCTCAAGTTCATCCACACGATGTTTGGCGGCAACTGGTTTGGCCTGTCCAACATCTTGGCTCCGCACAAGACCAAGAAAAACGAGGCGATGAACCGCCTGGCCACCAACGTGGACCACGAGGCTTACGAGCGCTATCTGCAAAACAACATCTTCTTTGACATGACGCATCCCATGAGCTGGGGCAAGGCGCAGCTCGAGTGCGCAGTCAAGGTCTGCGGCGCCGACCACCTGTTGCTGGGCTCTTCGTTCCCGGTGTTTTACGAGTGGATGCAGCGTTCTGTTGCAAGCATCGACGAGCTTGACATCTCTGCCGAGGACAAAGCCCTCATCAAGGGCGGTAACGCGGCAAAGATCTTCAACCTCTAAGGTCTTTTAACCTATAGGCATGTGCGGCAGGCATCTGGAGGTTGCCTGCCGCACCGGGGTCACAAGCCTGCAAGGAGCTTTTGGCCCCTACCGAGTCAATCGAGGTGTTCTCTTATGGCAAATCCAAACGCTGCAGCGGTTCAAGGCGCTAAGACCCCGTCTTACGCATGGCCCTGCCTGGCGGTCTCGCTGCTTGCCGCAGTGAGCATCGTCTTTTCGTGGATGTGGCTTCCGGGCCTGACCTTTCCCGTCTTCAAAAGCTGGCTGGCTGCAAACAACCCGCTCTTTGCAGACCCCTCTAACTTCTCTTTGCTCTCAAACGTCATGGGCCTGGTGCCCATCGGCGCGTTGATCATGGCGCTTCCCACCACCATCTTGGTACGCAAGTTTGGCGCCAAGGTCACGACGATCATCGGCCTGGCACTCTCCCTTGCAGGAACCTTGCTCTCTGCGTTTACCGTGGGCAGCAACTTTTACGCCTTCTTGGCTGGTCGCTTTATCTTGGGTCTGGGCCTTTCGACTACCATCGTCGCCGGTCCCACCTGCATCTCCATCTGGTTTCCTGATTCTACGCGCGGCCGTGCGATGGCCATCTGGTCTATCTGGGCCCCTGTTGGTATCTTTTGCTCCAACTTTGTTAACGACGGCGTCTACAGCGCCGTCGGGCAAAACGTCGGCACGCTCCAGCTGGTGTGGGCGGGCTTGATCGTGGTGTGCGGCGTGATCTTTGCCGTGGTGTTCCGCGGCCCGCGCGAAGACGAGCGCAGCCAGGTTTCCCCCGAGCGCAAACCGCTCAAAGACGTGCTCAAGTTCTTCAAGAGCCGCCAGCTGTGGTGCTTGATCATCATGTTCGCCATCTTCAACTACATGAACTACGCGTTTTCGCAGTATCTCAAGACCTGGCTGCAGACCCCGCTTGCTTTGGGCGGCTTTGGCTGGGATGCCACCACGGCAGGCGTTATCGGCGGCCTGATCTGCGCCTGCGGTGCCCTGGCACCTATCGGCGGCATCATCTTGGACAAGACTCCCAAGGACAAGAAGTATCTCTGCGTGGTCACGGGTATCATTGGCTTGACGGTGTGCTGCGCGCTGTCCTTTAAGGCGGAGTTCTTCATTCCGTATGTGATCTTCTTCTGCATCGGCAACATGATGCTCAATGCATGCTGCCGCCCACTGGTTCCCACCTTTGTCTTCAAAGGCGGCCAGACGGCTGTCGCCTTTGGTCTGTCGCTTCTCACGCTTGGCCAGTATGCCGGCCAGATCGCAACGAGCTACGTGCTCGCTCCCTTCAACGAAGGCCTCTCGGCGGCATCTAACGTTGCGGTTCAGGCAAAGCAGGCAGTGCTTGCCGCGGGCGGGTCTCCCTCTGACTTTGGTGCGGCTATCGCCCAGGCTGTGCAAGAGGCGCTTGCCGCAGGCAACATCATGGTCGATCCCTCCCTGGCGTTTTGGGCGCTCGTGCCCGTGGGTGTTGTGGGCTGCATCCTGAGCTTGGGCGTGAAACCCGGCAAGAAGCCCGCTGGTGCATCCCAAGGTGGCAAACCCGAGCAAGGCGCCAGCCCTGCAAAGCCAAAGGGCGAGCAGCCTGCTAAATAGGGGCTATCTTTGCTCAAGACATTCGGTTCACGTTACATCTAGCCGGCCTTGAAAGTCTGTGGGTCTTTGAGGCCGGCTGTGGGTCGAGACAAGGCCGCCGTTTTCGCAAGCGGTGGCCTTTGGGCTGTTTGGGGGTTCGAGAGCGGAAAGGAGCCAAGGTCGTGAAAGGGATCGATGCGACAAGCGGTGCGTCTTTGCTTGCAGACGATGCGGATTTTGACGCGGTGAGCGCCGCTACGCGATGGAGCATGGGGGCTAAGCGCAATCCACAGGTTCCGCTGCCAGGGCAATCCATATCGCAGGCTCGCGTGAGCGGGCGCTTGGCAGATGACGCAGCTGGGCTTTGCGCGCAAAACCACGGCGCAAGACCGCTTGACGACACGCCGCTTTACAGCGACCCGCATGTCGATGCGACAAGCGGTGCGACACCCGGCGTGGCAACAGCCTGCAGGGACTTTGGCGTGGCAACGCTTGACGAGGCAACGCGCAAGCTCAACTGCAAAAGACCTGGAATACGTTAAGGATGATGACAGACATCGCTTGCTAGAATGGAGTAAATCATCATTTACCTGCCAACATGTCTGCAACTGCAAGTGCAAGCGCGTTGGCAAGCTCAAGGCCCTGGGGGAGGGCCAAAAGAGGAGGGTTACCATGGCGCAGCCTGCTTTTGGCGATAAGGGCGCTTCTACCAAGACGCCTGGCCTGGAAGCTATCGAGCTTGTGGGCATACTTGGTTTCTCGTTGTTTTTTGCTTGGATGTTCTCGTGCTTTTACTGGCTTTTTGCCGGCGTTCTTCAAGACGTGGACTTTGGACAGCGAAACCTAACGCAGTCCTTTGTCTTTGTGGGCGTTGCAGCAGGTTATGCCTTGATGCACTTTGCCGGGCGCAGCCCCGCCTTCAATCCCTTTAAACTGCCGGTGGTCGTTGCCTGCTCTGTATGTGTCTTGCTTTTGCCGGTGGTTTGCGCGGTGGCTGTGTATATAACCGCTTTGCCCCCGCTGCTGTTTTGGGCTGTCAACTTTATCACGGGCGTTGCAGGCGCTGTTCTCACGGTGCTGTGGCTGGATGTTATGAGCCGGTCTACCCAAGGCGGCGAGTATCGCTTTGCAAGTTTCTCGCTGTTTGCCGGTGCTGCTCTCATGGCCCTCATCATGCTCATGCCGCTTATCGCCCAGACGATCATGGCGGCTTTGTACGGCATAGGGTGCGTGGTGCTCCTCAAGTTCTGCTCAAAGCAGGCGCCTTTCAACGATTGTGCTCCTCTTGTCGAGCTAAGCAAGCAGAACTGGGAGTTCTCCAAAGAGATAGGCCCCACCTTTGCTGTGTTTGGCGTCGTCTTTGGACTGTGCTTTGTCTATCTGTTCAACAGCGGCGGCTGGGTGCTCGTCGTAGGGCTGCTCTTTGTGTTGCCGGGGTCTGCCGCCATCGCCATTGCTGCCTCTGCCGGCCGCGAGGTGGGTATCACCGTCATTCAGCGCATCATCTTGTGCGTGACTGTCCTCTCCTGCATTGCTACGCCTTTTGCGCCGGTTGACGTGCAGGTTTTTACCGTGGGCATCGCCATCGCCGCTTGGGCGGCGCTTTTGTCGGTCAACTACGCGCTTGTTGTCCGCAAGAGCAAGCTGTCTTGGGATGCCCCCGTCTTTAGGGCGGTGCCGTGCCGGCTCGTCTTGATCGCGGTGGGTTTTGCGCTCGGGTGGATCATCGCTACTGTCGTGGGCTTTGTCTACGGGGCCCATGCCGAGATGTTCGGTACGGTCAGACTGGCCATGGCCGTGGTGTTGGTCGTGGTCTTCATGATTTTCATGCCCGATGCCCATCATCATGACCGCGAGGCCATGGATGAGCTCGCGCAAGGGACAACCCCACGCGCAGCAACGCAGGATTACACGCAAGATCAGGTCTTTGCCGCTAAGTGCATGGCCGCAGCAAAGCTCTACAAGCTCTCCCCGCGCGAGACCGACATCTTGAGCTATCTGGCGCGCGGGCGCAACGCGGCTTATCTGCAAGAGAAGCTGTGCATCTCGCCGCATACCGTTAAAAGCCATATCTACAGCATCTACCGCAAGTTCGACATCCACTCGCAGCAAAAGCTCATGGACTTTATCGAGGAATACCCGCTCTCAAGCCAGGATTTGGCACATTTTGTCCATGGGGACGAGAAAGAATCTTAAGGGTTCGAATCATTATTCTAAGCTAAAAATAAATACGAAACCCCAGCTCACGGGCCTCATACCAGCGTGCTGATTTGCTTTTGGCATACGCATTTGACTAGGTATGAGGTCTTCTTGCGCGACATGCTGTTTATGCCAAAGAAGCTGGCGTCGACTGTGCGGGGAAGATACCCGCACGGCAACTCGAAGTGAGGACTCGGGAGCGTTTTGGGCTTTTTTGGCGGGGTTTGCAAGACGCGGTGCTTGCATGCCCAGCAGAGAGAGGGGTTTACCTATGGCTGAGATAAAAGAGCCGATGGAAACCAGCATCGATGGAATGGACCGAAACGATATCGGCAATTCCAAAGAGGAAAACCAGTTCAACTTTGGAGCTGGTAAGGCGCAGGAGATCGACGTGCGCTGGAAGCACCCGGGAGAGTGGCAGTACGAGGAAGACGGCATGATCGTCACCCGCACGTCTGTGTGGTCTGCGCCTGGCTGCCATGAGGGTTGCGGCGTGTTGGTCTATTCGGACAAGGAGACCGGTAAGTTCATCAAGTGTGAGGGAGACCCGGACGACCCGTACAACCGCGGCGCCCTGTGCCCGCGCTGCCTGGCGTTCAAGCAGGTCGAGTTCCATCCAGATCGTATCTTGTATCCCATGAAGCGCGCAGGCGAGCGCGGCGAGAACAAATGGGAGCGCATCACCTGGGACGAGGCTCTTGAGACCTGCTACAAGGAGTTTCGTCGCATTGCGATGACCTACGGCGGAGACTCGATCCACGGTTTGCGCGGTACCGCCCGCGACAACCAATGGCAGGTGGGCCGTATGGTCAATACCATGGGCAGCCCTAACGAGTACGGCTTCCTCTCTGGCACCGCATGCTACCTGCCACGTTTGTCGCTCATGATCATGACCTACGGCGGCATGCTCATCGCAGACTTTGCGCAGTTTAGCGCGCTGCGCTACGACGACCCAGAATGGACTTGCCCCGAGTGCACGATCGTTTGGGGCTGCAACCCCACGATCTCCAACCCGGACTTCTTCATGGGCCACTGGGTCACCGATGCCATGAAGCTCGGCTGCAAGCTCATCTCCGTCGAGCCGCGCGTCACTTGGCTGGCAGCCCATGCCGATATCCACCTGCAGCTGCGTCCCGGCACAGATACCGCCCTTGCCTTGGCGATGATCAAGGTCATCGTCGAAGAAGACCTCTACGACCATGAGTTTGTCGACTGCTGGACCTACGGTTTTGAGGAGCTCGCCGAGCGTGCCTGCGCACTTGACCTAGACGACGTCGAGAAGATGACCTGGGTTCCCAAGCAAAAGATCATCGACGCGGCGCGTCTGTTTGCCAAGTCAAAGCCCGCAAACGTCGTGTGGGGCCTTGCTGTAGATATGCAGTCCCAGGGCACTCCCTGCGCGCAGGCAATCGCCGCTTTGTGGACTATCACCGGCAACTTGGACGTCCCCGGCGGCATGTGCTACACGGCCTCTCCGATGGGCGTCGACCAACCTTCTGCCGGCGCTTGGGGCATCTACGACCTCATCACCGAGGAGACCCAAAAGAAGCGCGTCGGGTGGAAAGAGTTCCCGATGTACCGCTACGGCCTCACCCAGGCCATGCCCGACATGTGCCTCGAGTACATGGAGCAGGGCTTGGTCAAGGGCGTGTGGATCCAGACCTCCAATGGCATCGCCTGCATGAGCTGCGAGGTCGACAGATGGTACAAGGCCATGAAGAAGCCCGAGTTCATTGCCGCGTGCGACATCTTCATGACACCCACCATCCAAGCCTGTGCCGATATCGTCATGCCTGTCCAGACTTGGGCCGAGAAACACTCCGTGCGTGCGCACTACTACTTCCTGTCTGCCATCACCGGCGGCTGCGCCACCGAGGGTGAGGCAAAGTCCGACTGCGAGATCAACCGCGAGCTTGCTCAGTACTTTGACCGCGATGACGAGTTCAAGAAGGCGATCGGGCGTCCGCTCGAGCAGAACTGCTGGCCGTGGGAGACCGAAGACGAGGTCTACGACGAGATCGTCAAACCCTCCGGCATGACCTTCCATGAGCTCATGGAGCACGGACCGGCATACCAGCACTACGTCTACAAGAAGTACGAGAAGGGCCTCATGCGCCCCGACGGCGAGGTCGGCTTCAACACGCCTTCTGGACGCGTCGAGTTCTACTCGACCTTGTTCGAGGTCTTTGGCTACGATCCGCTGCCTTATATCGAGGAACCCGGCATCGGTCCCGTGAGCACGCCCGACCTCTACGAGGAATATCCGATGATTATGATCACCGGTGCACGCACTACCTCGTTCTTCCATTCCGAGCATCGTCAGATCCCGTATCTGCGCCAGCTCACCCCCGATCCGTGGGTTCAGATCCATCCACGCGACGCCGCAAAGCACAATATCTGCGAAGGCGATTGGGTCTGGATGGAGAACCATCGCGGACGTGCGCGCCAGCGCGCCCGTGTCACCTACGAGGTTCACGAGGGCACCATCGCTGCGCAGCATGGTTGGTGGTTCCCCGAGCAAGACGGCGCCGAGCCCAACCTGTACGGTTTCCGCCAGTCCAACATCAACCAGCTGCTGGCTAACAAGCCCGGCAAGACCGGTTTTGGCGCAGACCTCAAGTGCACGCTGTGCAAGATCTACCGCTGCAAGGAGGAGGAGCTGTAATGTCACGCAACGGAATTCTCATCGACTACCAGTATTGCACCGGCTGCTACTCCTGCGAGGTGGCATGCCAATCCGAGCATACGCTGCCTTTGGGGCAATGGGGCGTCAAGGTCATGCAAAACGGCCCTTGGCCCATCAAGGATGAAGACGGAAATGAGACCGACCGCTATGTCTACGACTTCATCCCATCGTTTACCGCGCTGTGCGATCTGTGCGAAGCTCGCCGCGAGAAGGGCAAGCAGCCTACTTGCGTGTTCCACTGCCAGGCCAAATGTATGAAGTTCGGGCCTGTAGACGAGCTCGTCAAAGATCTCGAGGCCAAGCCCCAGCAGTATTTGTGGGTGCCGCCTTGCGCTTAAAGCGCGCTTGAGCTGCCAGCTAAAGCCGGTACGGGCGCTTGCTGCCCGTATCGGCTGCGGTGCAAGCAGATAACGGCAAAAGGGAGGAGCTTTGCATGTCCTCCCTCTTGCTTGGCTTTTGCCCGATAAGCATCGGGCTTCATGTCTTGTAACCCATCATCTCAAAGGAGCTCACCATGAACGCATTGGAGCTCAAGCAAAGCATCGAGGGCGCACCGGCGCGCAAACGCGTCGAGCTCGAGAAGCTCTTCTTGTTCGTGACCATGGCAGATAGGTTTAGGCCCAGTATGGAGGGCTATGCGCGATGCGCCAAAGACTACAACGAGTACTTTGACGCGCTGTACGCCGACGACGCGATGTCTGGCACCGATGTATGGGCCGCTTGGGCCCGCTTGACGCACAAGAAGTGGCTCGATAGGTTCAAGCCCAAGATGTGCATCCCCAACATGCGGCTCAAGACGCAAGGCGTACCCGTCGAGTTTGGCAGCGGTATCTTTATCGCCCCGCTTGACAGCAAGGACACGGTTGCCGATTTCTACGTGTTCGAGAGCAACGGCTTCAACACCAAGGCCGCTGAGTTCGTTACCTCTATAGGAGGCACGTTCAAATGCGCAGGCTACGAGTTTGTGGGCATCTACGGCGTGTACAAGTACTCCAACGCCGTCATTTTTGAGGAGTGGGAGGTCGAGCGCGACCCTGCTCCTTTTGACAGCACAGCTGCGTGATAGCCAAGACGTGCTCCTTTTTGCGCAAGCGCATGCAATTACCCCCGCTAGTAGGCTCATACCAGCGTGCTTAGGCAGTGTTTAGGGCAAACAGCGGGATGTTTTGCCTCCTTGTGCAACTGACAATCCAATACCAGGTTCTCTATCGAATCCTAGTGCCTGGCAACGTGCCAACCCAAACGCAAACGTATTTGCGCACGTTGTCTCGAACCTCAAGGGAGGATGGTTCGCATGAAAGATCAGAAGAACACAGACATTGCCTTTGCAACCAAAGCACCTGCTCGGGCCTGGGCAGTGCTGGCGGTGACCTATCTGGCAAGCATCTGCGCGCCGCTGTGCCAGTTCAAGATACCGCCGCTTGCCTCGTGGTTGTTTCCGGCGTTTCACGGAGCGCTTGATGCTGTGAGCTTTGGCACGTTGATGAGCGCCATATCCGTCATCGGCGTTGTCTTGGCGTTTCCCGCAGCGTTCATCGCCCGCAAGGTCGGGCTCAAGAACGTGATCTTGCTCTCTGTCGCCTGCCTGGGCATAGGATCTGCAGTTGGCGGAATCTCCGCCAGTCTCGAGCTGCTTATGGTTAGTCGCCTGTTGGAGGGCGTGGGAATCGGCCTTATCGGCGTCGCCGCCCCCTCTTGCGTGACGATCTGGTTTCCGCGCAAGATGCGCGGTATCGCGCTCGGCATCTGGACGACGTGGGTTCCCGTTGGCAGTGTCTTGGCCTTTAACGTTGTGCCGGCGCTTGCCATTGCCGGCGGTTGGCAGCTGCCCTTTTTTGCCATCGCAGGTGTGTGCGTCGTCGCTTTTATTACCTTTGCGCTCGTTTTTACCATGCCGCAGGGCGCCAGCGCAGACATGGGCGTCGAGGGCTCCTTCAAGGACAGCTTCAAGTACCTCAAAAACCGCCGTATCTGGATCTTGGGCGCCGTGTTCTTCCTCTTTAGCTTTGCCACGATCGGCATCATGAATACCTACTACAACACCTTCCTCGAGACCCAGCTTGGGATCGACGCCCAGCGTGCCGCTTTCCTATCATCGCTTATCATGGCCATCTCGATCGTGGCGGCGCCTGTGACCGGCCGCATCTCCGACAAGGTCCCCATCGGGCATAAGTACATCGTGGGCATAGTGATGATGGTCATCTTGCTCCCCACTGCGCTCTTCATGTTCAACAGCGGATCTGGCGCTATGACGATCATGTGGGTGGTTATCGTGTTGCAGGGTGTTGGCGGCGGCATGTGCGGTGGCTCTTTGCGTCCCATGGCGCCCATCATCATGCCTCAAACGGCGATGGGGGCAACCATGGGCATGGCAGTCATGCAGTTTTGCCAGAACATGGGCTCGGCGGTTGGATCACCGCTCTTTGGTGCGGTTATGAGCAGCGTTGGCTGGGAGGCTTCAAGCCTCATCCTGCAGCTTCCCTGCTATGTCTTGGGTCTTGTCCTCATCTTCTTCATCATGCCGCGTGGTAAAGACGTGACCATCGACGACGTGCAAAAGGAGATTGGACGCTAGAAGCGCCGGGGCGCAAAGGAGTCATATGAGCAAGCAAACAAACTGCGATTTGTGCGACAAGCATTGTCCGATCGGATCTTTTGGCTGCGGAAGAGGCGAGCATGCTTACGGTGATGCCTCTCGCGAAGCGGCTGAGGCAATCGCGTTGGGCGGACTTGTGGGAAAACTGGTGCAGGCCGGGCGCATCGCCGGTATCAAGGCATCCCATATCAAAGCAGCCGGCAAGGACCCTGATGTGATGTTCGATGTTTTAGGCGCAGATGATAAAGCGACCCTCGACGAGCTTTTGGGCAAGCTCCAAGCAGGTTGGGATGAGATGCATGCAGCCCGTCACCAGGGGCGTTCGCGTTGAGTGAAGGCTTTGCGCACCTGCAGACGGTGGCGCGCGGGACTCGAGACATCGCAAGGGGCAGCCGGCTGCATAACAACGTAGGGAGAGCATTGCTCTCCCGGTAGGTTGCAAGGGCTTGCAAGGGTATGGCACTAGCGGCGCGACCGGGCGGGCAGGGCTGCGCCCCTACGTGTGCCTGCAAATCTCTGCCATTCGTATTGTTTTGATCACTGCGACCGACACGGGCGCTTGTCTGGAGGTAAGAATGCGGCACGTTGAGTTTGTTGCGTTTGACACGGTCGTGAGTATTGCAGCGTCGACGTCAGACGAGAGACTTCTTGATGGCTGCCGTGATCTTTGCGCGCGCTACGAGCGCATGTTCTCACGCTTTGACCCGTCAGGTCCGCTTTGGAAGCTCAATCACGCTCGCGGCTCTGCAGTCGAGCTTTCCGGGGAGCTTGTTGCGTTTTTGCAGTTGGCTTTACGCTATTGCGCTGATAGCGAGGGCTGCTTTGACATAACGATGGGGGCTGTTTGCAGGTTATGGGATTTCCGCCAGGTCATTGTGCCCAGCAAGGCGGCGGTTGAAGATGCGCTGCGTCATGTTGATTGCCGGCGCGTGCATATAGAAGACGACAACGCATGGCTTGAGGATGCGCAAGCTTGCATCGATCTGGGCGGTATCGCCAAAGGCTATATCGCCGATTGCCTGGCGCGGTATCTGAGGGCACACGGCGTGACAAGCGGACTCGTCAACTTGGGCGGTAATATCCTCACCATCGGCAGCAGGCCAGATAACCGACCGTGGAAGATCGGTATCCGTGCGCCGCGTTCAAGCGTTGGCGGCGATGAGAAGCCCTTCGCCGTCATCGAGGTTTGCGATAAATCCGTTGTGACAAGCGGCACCTATGAGAGAGCGTTTGAGAAAGACGGCATCTTTTACCATCACGTCTTGGACCCTGCAACCGGGTTTCCGGTAGAGACAGACTTGCTGAGCGCAACGGTTGTCAGCGATCGGTCCCTTGACGGCGACGGCTACAGCACGACGCTTCTGGCGCTTGGCAGCAAGGAGGCGCTGCGCTTTGCGCAAACCCGTCCCCAAATCGAGGCGGCGCTGCTCAGAAGCGACGGCGAGCTGCTAGTTACCAGTGGTTTTCCTGAGGTGAGACCGCTGTGGTGAGCCAAGCGACTGGGATGTGAATGTACTCGCCGCTTTCTGGGTGCAGGCGCTTTTCGTGCGATCTGCCTCATATTCGCTCGTCTGCCTCAATCTCCTGTCTATAGGATTCGCTCCTTTGCAAGAATCAAAAGGTTGCGTAACGACGTAGGGGAGAGCACCGCTCTCCCGCGTAGGTCTCCGTTGTCTGCGAGAGTTTGATGCTCGCGGCATTTAAAGCCCCGCGTGCCTATCGGCACGCCTGAATATGTCGCGCCTAGCAGCGCGACCGGGCGGGCGATGCCCGCCCCTACGTCCACCTGCTAACCGCTGCTCCACGACAGCGTTCTCTATCCGGCGATCCAATGTGCTGCAGATAGCGGCACGCAGGCTGCCTCTCGTTGCAAGCACCCTTAGAGCGCATGCCCGCGCAGGATGACGCGCGACACGTTGACGTTGCTGTCGAGCAAGATGCAGTCGGCGATTTTGCCGGGCTTTATGCTGCCGCGGCTGGCATCTATACCCAATGCGCGTGCAGGATTGATGGTGGCTGCGGCTAGCGCGTCTGCCAGCGGGATATCCATCTGCGTCACGGCTGTGCGCAGACAATGCGCCAGGTTGGTGGCGCTGCCGGCTAGAGTCCCGTCTGCAAGCGTTGCGCGGTTGCCTTTGACAAAGATCTCCTGTCCGCCCAAGTGGTAGGTGCCGTCTGCCAAACCTGTTGCCTCGACGGTGTCGCTGATGAGAATCATGCGTTGCGCGCCAAAGAGCTTAAACGCCAGACGCGCCATGCTCGGGCTGACGTGGACACCGTCGCAGATGAGCTCGCAGGTGACGTCGTCACGGTCTGCGGCGGCGGCGATAGGGCCGGGGTTGCGGTGATGCAGGCCGGGCATCGCGTTAAAGAGATGCGTCATATGGCGCGCACCAGCCGCAAAGGCGGCGCTTGCCTGCTCGTAGCTGCAGCAGGTGTGGGCAACGGATATGCGCAGCTCATCTGATGCTTGCTCGATAAACTCCATGTTGCCCGGTTCTTCTGGTGCGACGTCGACGAGCTTGACCAAGCCGCCGCTGCGCACGTTGAGCCGGCGCACCATCTCCAGGTCTGCTGCCTGTACGTAGGCGGGGTTTTGCGCGCCCACCTTGTGCGGGCTGATAAAAGGACCCTCCATGTTGATGCCCACAAGTGCCGATTGGCTACTGTTTGGCGCAAAGCGCGCCGCCGCATCCATGATGGGGGCCAAGGTCTCCTCTGGGAAGGTCATCGTTGCGGGGCAGATGGCCGTGACGCCTTGAGATGCCTGGTAGCTGGCAATCGTGTTGACGGCGTCATCTGTGGCGTTGCAAAAATCCTGCCCCATGCAGCCGTGAAAATGCAGGTCTATAAGACCTGGGGCAGCAATTTGCCCAGCGGCGTCTATGACCTGGCCATCGTGGGTGTAGTGCTCCTCATCGACAAAGCGGCCGTCGTTTATGAAAACGTCGCGCGTGTTAAAGCCTGCGCCGTTGAATACGCGGCCGTTGATGATCTTCATGGGATGTCCCCTTTGCGCAGGTGATGCTTAGTTGCAGGCGCTTGCCGCCTCTTGGTCGACGATAACGGTGACGTCGGGGTGCAGTTGCAGGATGGATGCAGGGACCTTGGGCGTGATGGGGCCAAAGAAGGCTTCTTTGACGATGTTGGCCTTGCCTGCTCCGTTGGCCACCACCAAGACTTTCTTGGCGCGCATGATGGTGCCGATGCCCATGGTGTAGGCCTGCGTGGGAACCTCGTCTGCAGAGTCAAACAAGCGCGAGTTGGCTTGGATGGTTGATTGCGTGAGCGTCACGCAGTTGGTCTCTTTGGCAAAAGACTCTGCAGGCTCGTTAAAGCCGATGTGGCCGTTGTGACCCAAGCCCAAAAGCTGGATGTCAACGCCGCCATGCTCTTTGATAGAGGCCTCGTAGGCGGCGCAAGCTGCAGCAGCATCGGGGTTGGAGCCATCGGGCACATGCGTGGCGTTGGCATCTATGTCCACGTGGTCAAAAAGGTGCTTTGCCATGAAGTAGTGGTAGCTTTGCACGTGGTCGTGGTCAAGGCCGCGGTATTCGTCCAGGTTGAAGGTGGTGACGTCTTTGAAGGAGATCTTGCCGGCCTCGTAGTCTTTGACGAGCTGGGCATAGAGGCCCTCTGGAGTGGAGCCTGTTGCCAAGCCGAGCGTGCAATCCGGCTTTTGCGCCACGATCTGGGCGATGACGTCTGCTGCCTTGCGGCTCATTTCCTCGTAGTCTTTAGTGACGATAAACTCCACGGGTCCATCTCCTTGGGGGATAGGTTTCTCTCTCAACACGCCTTTGAGCGGCGCAAACACACATTATAGACATGCTCACATGAGCTTTGCGGCATGGCTTTCAAACGATGCAAAGCGGTTAACCTAAGGTTTGTCGCTGCTGACGGGATCTGCGGGCAGCAGCAGCGTGTGGTCTCCGCTGTTGCACATATAGAACATGTTGTAGCCCTTGTTGCCGTCTTCTGGGGCAACCCACAGCTTGCCTGTCTTGAGTGTGATGGTGGCTCCGCCAAGCTCAAACGACGTGGTGCCGTTGACGCCTCCATCCCACTCCACCAATTTGCTGTTGTCGATCTTGCCGGTTTCCATGAACTCGTACTGCAGTTGCGCATAGTAGCTGCGCACGTTGGCAAAGTCGGTTGCCACCCTGGACTCGTGCAGCTTACTGGCAAAGACGGGGATGGCTATGGCCACGAGCACGGCGATGACGGCTACTACGATGAGCAGCTCGGGCAGAGAGAAGCCGCTCTTGTGGCGTTTGTTAGGATTGAGCCGGGCTTGCGTCATCGCCGCTCCTTACTTTTTGTCGAGTATCGTGACCGTCTCTACGTGGTAGGTCTGCGGGAACAAGTCCACCGGCTGCACACTCTTGATGGCATAGCGCCCGTCTGCGAGCACGGCCTTGAGGTCGCGGGCAAGCGTTTGCGGGTCGCAGCTCACGTAGGCGATGCGGCGTGCCCCGCAGCTAAGCAACGCGGCGAGCGCCTCGGGAGCAAGACCTGCTCGCGGCGGGTCAACCACTGCGACGTCTGCGTAGCCCAGATCCGGCAGCTCGCGCCCTACATCTCCGCCGATGACATCGGCATAGAGGCTGTTGCGCTCCAGGTTGCGGCGCAGGTCGCGCACCGAGCTACCTGCGCATTCTACGGCTACGACGTCTCCGGCTGCGGCGGCCAAAGGCAGCGTAAAGGTGCCGGCACCGGAGTACAGGTCCAACGCGACGTCGTCTTGCGTTGGCTGCAGGCCCTCCATGACGAGCCTGACCAAGGTCTCGGCCCCAGGGGTGTTGACTTGAAAGAAGCTCGGGGCAGACAAGATCATGATGCGCCCGTCTATCTCCTCGGTCCAGTGCCCCTTGCCGGCAAGGTTCTCTGTGCCGCTCACCTTGCGCGCCTTGGTCTTGGTGTCGTCTTTGAGCAGCACGCGCGTGATGGCAGGGCGCTTGGTGGGCACGGCGTCGGTGAGGACCTTTGCCGCCTGTGCTCGGGGAAAACGTCCCGTCCGTGTCCAGATGGCAAGCTCTACATCGCCTGTTCGCGTGGAGGTGCGCACGCCCACGCGCTCGATGCCCAGGTCCTCGTTGCCTTGCAAGAAGCGCAGCGCGCCGGTCATCGCCTTGGGTAGCTTTGCGTATTGCTTGGTGCCCAAAAGGCAGGTCGACAGCGGATTGAAGCCGCCGGCTGTGGCATGCATGCCCAACGTGAAGCGGCCGGCCACGTCTTGTCCGCTCACAAACTCGAGCTTGTTGCGGTAATGCCATTGCTTGGGCGATGCAATGCACGGCGCCACGAGCTCTTGCGCGCCTGCTATCTTGGCACTGCGGCTCAAGGCGTCCACAACGGCTTGGCGCTTGTAGAAGAGTTGCTGCTCGTAGGTCACGTGCGCCCAGGGGCAGCCGCCGCAGCGTCCGGTGCAGGCGTCATCGCAGGGGGCTTTGACGCGGTGGATGCTGGGCTCGATCATCTCCTCGATAACGCCTTTGGCAAAGCGCTCCTTGGATTGCTTGATGTCTACGAGCACTTTGTCTCCCGGAGCGCCGCCCGCTACAAAGACGGCGCGGCCGTCTGCCAGATGCGCGACGGCGTCGCCGCCGTAAGCCAAAGACTCGATTGTTACTTGCTCGCTTGCCATGAGCGGCTCCTTGTTCTTGATTGCGTGACCTTGCATTTTACCTGCAAACGCCTTGTCTATGCCAACAAAAAGGGGACCTTTGCGGTCCCCTTCTCAAGCTATGGTGCGCTTTTGCCCTACAGGCTGATGGCCTCCACAGGGCAGGAGCTGATGCATGCCCCGCATTCGCAGCAGATGTCCTCATCCACTGTGGCGGTGTCTGCAACAGAGATAGCGTCGAGCGGGCATGCGGACTCGCAAGCGGCACAGCCGATGCAAGTGTCTTGGTCGATGATGACAGCCATGAGAATCCTCCAGATTCTGTTCTCTCCTTTGCGGCGTTATCGCCGTTCTTGTTGTTCAAAATACCTTGCTGCAAAGGGGTTTTGGCGGCGGTTTCACAACGATACGGCAAACGGTCTTGAGCTGCGGCGCGCGCCTGTGGACTGCAGGGCCTACTTTGCCAGCGGCAAGGTCACGATAAAGGTGGTGGCGTGCTCGTCGCTTTGTGCTTCTATAGTGCCCTTATGTTGCTCTGCCGTGGATTTTGCGATGGCCAACCCCAAGCCAAAGCTTGCGCTGTCGGCGCTGTTGGCGCGTGATTTGTCAGAGCGGTAGAAACGCTCGAAGACATGCGGCAAGTCTTTGGCGGGGATGGGGTTGCCGCCGTTTTGGACGCTCAAGCGCGCTATGTTGCGCTCGCGCTTGAGGATGATGCGCACGGGGTCACTGCTTTGCGCGCCGTACTTGCAGGCGTTTTCCAGCAGTGTCTTGAGTAGACCGTCCAGTTTGTCAGGTGCTCCCATGACGTGGATGTCGTCTTCTATGTCGTCTTCGATCATGAGGCCGCGCTCAAACGCCGCTGCCTCAAACTGCAAGCAAGCGCGCTGTGCCAGTTGGCTTAGGTCGACATCGCACATGGCGGGTGCCGTGCTGCTGCCGGCGTCTGCCTGGGCCAAGGTGAGCAAATCCTCCGTGAGGTGCTGCATGCGCTCGGCCTCGCTCGATATGCCCTCGAGCCAGGTTTGCTGCTCGCGTATGGTCTTGTCGGGGTTTTTGGCCAAGATGGAGGCGTCGGCCAAGATGACCGTGAGCGGGGTTTTGAGCTCATGGCTTGCGTCTGCGATAAAGCGCTGCTGGTTTTCCCAGGCGGTGCGCACCGGTTGGGTCACATAGCGCGCCAGGTACATCGTGATGGCAAAGAGCACGATCATCAGCGTCACCCATGCCGCAGCAAAGGTGACGATGGTGGCCTTTATCGTTTGTTCGTAAGAGCTTGAGTCTGCAAAGGCGATGCGGTAGCCCAGGTCTTTGGGAACGATCTTGAAGTACAGCGAGTAGTCGGATATATTGCCCTGCGTTGCCTGCCCGTTGCAGGCGTTGACAGCTGTTGCCACGGCGCTCTTGAGAACGTCTTCGTCCATCTGGGTGATCAGGTTGCTGTCTGCATAGATGCTTCCATCCCAGGTCACCGTCACACAGTAGGCGGGAATCGAGCTTTGCGACTTGCTCTTGCCAGAGCCGTCGTGGCCAATGTAAGGCAGGCCGCTCGTCTGGTTTTCTTCTATAGCGCCGCTTAGGGCGTTTTCTACGTTGCTCAAGATGTTTTGCTGCGTCATGTAGCCCATGCCGCAAAACGCAGCAGCGCTCACGATGGCCAAAAGAGCCATCGTGATGATGATAAAGCGCTTTTTAAAGCTCTCGAGAATCTTACTCGCCCTCCTCGATGCGGTAACCCATCATGCGCTGGGTGACGATCTTGCTTTTGGAGCCCAAGAACTTGAGCTTTTTGCGCAAGAAGCTCACGTAGGCTTCTACGTTGTTGTCCTCTGCTGTTGACTCGGCGCCCCACACGCGCGAGATAATCGTCTCTTTGCTTACCGTGACCGGGGCGTTTTGCATGAGCGTGCGCATGACCTCAAACTCCTTGAACGACAAGTGCACAGGCTGGGAGTCTTTGCAGCTAAGGTCGCAGGTGGACAGGTTGAGGGTCAAGTCCCCAAAGGTGAGCTCGTCGACGACGACCTCACCTTGGCGGCGGGTAAGGGCGCGCAGGCGAGCCAAAAGCTCGATAGGCTGGAAGGGTTTGGTCATGTAGTCGTCTGCGCCGGCATCCAAACCGTGAACCTTGTCCATGGTGGCGGTGCGAGCGGTGAGCATGATGATGGGGGTGTTGACGCCCGCCGCACGCGCCTCGCGCACGATGGCGAAGCCGTCTTTGCCCGGCAACATCACATCGCATACAAACGCATCGTATTCTGCGCCCGTGATGTAATCGAGCGCATCGTTGCCGTTGTAGACTACGTCGACAAAGTAGCGCTCCTGGCGCAAGATCTGGGCCAATGCGTCTGCCAGCCCGCGTTCGTCTTCTGCGATGAGGATGTTCATGGTCGTGTCTCCGCCTTCATGCGTCGTTTCATGATGCGTTGCATTATAGGCGTGACTCCTGAAACCAAGCTTAAGAGGAA
>CAVAPV010000017.1:0-38291 GCA_963590525.1 Agathobacter rectalis | reverse complement strand
GTCATGCCGATGAGCACATAGGGGTCAGCCTAAATTTGCGAAAGATTCTTGACGGCACCTGCCAAGCGCGCCTGTTCTTTTGAGTTGTGTTCAAATTTGAGGGCAAGTGGGACGTGACTGCCCTGAATTCGCACTTTTTGGTGACAACTGGTACTCTGTAGACTGCTTTTTTAGCAGATAGTTGGGATTTGTATGGAGTTGCTTCAAGAGAAAGAAAAGCTGCGCGCGAGTGTCTTGGCTGCACGCAAGGCCATCACACCTCAGTCTCGCAAGCTTCATGAAGACGATATCGCAGAGCGTCTATACAGGCTTCCTGCCGTTAAGAACGCTCATGTCATCGGCGTCTACAGCGCGATGGGGTCTGAGGCCTCGGTTGCAGACCTGGTCAAAGCTCTTAGGCTCAACCCTCCCGGCCCTACTATCGCTTACCCTGCCATCCACGAGGGTGGCTTTATGACCTTCTTTGCTATTGAGCCTGGTATGCGCGCAGTGTTTGTAGACAACCCTGCCCAACCTGTTTTGCTGGAGTCTTTGCCCAAAGACGGCATTGTCAGAGCATCGAGCATCGATCTTTTACTGGTGCCCGGCGTGGCTTTTGACGAGAACTGCCGTAGGCTCGGCCAGGGTGGCGGCTTCTACGACCGCTACATCCCCCAGCTTTCTCAGAACTGCATCACGGTTGGCGTTGCCTTTGACGAGCAGATCTGCGAGACAATCCCCACCGGTCCGCATGACAAGAAGGTCGACTACGTTGTGACACCAACTCGCATCATCGGCCGTTAACGCCTGTACGCCCGCTGAGTTGGAAACAGGATGGAAACCTTGCGCGGCGCTCGTGGGAATAAACTGACCTTAGCAAGAACTTACGCGAAACCTCGCTTTACCAGCGGATGTTTCGCGTAATCTGTCTTAAATGCAATTTTGCCTTAACCAAGAAGAGCTTGGATTTGGAGAGCCATGGCACTTGTAGTAGCAAAGTTTGGCGGGACGAGCGTTGCAACGCCCGAGCGTGTAAAAAGCGTTGCAAAGCGTTTGGTAGAGCGCAAGCGCAACGGTGATAAGGTCGTTGCCGTTGTCTCTGCGATGGGAAAAACCACAGACGACCTCATCGCATTGGCCAATCAGGTAAACGAGGCCCCTCCGGCGCGTGAGATGGACACCTTGCTGTCTACCGGAGAGCTTGTCTCTATGGCCATGATGGCGATGGCGATCAACGCCTTGGGTGAAGAGGCAATCAGCCTTTCTGGGCGTCAGGTTGGTCTTGTGACCAACGATGTTCACGGCAAGGCCAAGATCCGCGAGATTCATGCCAAGCGCATCACCGAGGCGCTTGAGGAAAACAAGATTGTCATCGTCGCGGGCTTCCAGGGCATCGATCTCAACGGGGACGTGACTACATTGGGTCGTGGTGGATCAGACACCACTGCCGTGGCGATTGCTGCCGGCATCAAGGCAGACGTCTGCGAGATCTATACCGATGTCGACGGTGTCTACAGCGCCGATCCGCGCGTGGCGCCCAAAGCGCAAAAGCTCGACGTCATCTCTTACGAAGAGATGCTCGAGATGGCCGCAGCCGGTGCAGGTGTGCTTCATAAGCGCTGCGTTGAGTTTGCGCGCAAGTACGGCGTGACTATCCATTGCCGTTCGTCTTTTAACAACGAGCCCGGAACCCTTGTTAAGGAGATCGATTCTCATATGGAAAAAGCACTTGTCAGCGGCGTTGCCCATGACTCATCCGAGGCCAAGTACACCATCCGCGATGTGCCCGATACCCAGGGTATTGCAGCTACCGTCTTTGGTGCTCTGGCCGATGCAAATATCTCTGTTGATATGATCATCCAAAACATCTCCGAGGATGGTCATGCAGACATTTCCTTTACAAGCCCCAAGGCAGATACCGCCCGCACCAAAGAGGTGCTTGCCGATATCGTTGAAAAGACGGGTGCAGCAGAGTTTCTCGTGGCAGAAAACATCGCCAAGGTCTCTATCGTGGGCGCGGGCATGAAGGCGTCCCCCGGTGTTGCGGCCAAGATGTTTAGGACCCTTGCCGATGCAGGCATCAACTTGTCTCTTATCACCACGTCTGACATCCGCACCAGCGTTGTCATCTCGGGCGAGCAAGGACCTGAGGCAGTGCGGGTGCTCCACACGGCGTTTGGACTTGACGGCGACGACGTCTTTGAGGAAACCCAGCTGTCTGCCGAGGAGCTTGCCGCCAAGATGGCCAAGGGCCGCTAGGAGCTGCTAAACGCTATTAGGGGCAATGGCATCTTGAAGAAGACAAAGCCTCGAAGCGCTGTAAGGAAACCTCGTTGCTTATCGTTGCCAGCTGACAACCGTTAGCTGGCAACGACTTTTTCTAGGAGCTCGACTGCGTACGTGATTGCATCGTGGTCGAGCTCTTCGTATTGCATGACAAAGCGCGCTTTTCCATCGGCAGGATAGGGCGTGTGGTTTGAGATGAGATAGCCGTTCATGGGACTGATGATCACGCCGCCCTCGCGCATCTTTGCTGCGATTTGGTCTTGCGGTGTGGCGCAGTCAAGCTCCAAGACAAAGTGGAGGCCGGAGTCCTTTTCCGAGATGCGCAGCTGATTGGATATGGTGCTGCTCTCAAGCGCGTCTATAAGCTCGTCGCGCGTGCGACGGCATTGCTTGCGGTAGCGGTTAAGGTGCTTCTCGTAATCGCCGCTTTCTATGAGGCGAGCTAATGCGACCTGGTCAAGCGAGCTGACGGTACTGCTCAAGAAGCCCAAGCGTTCTCTAAATCGCGTCGTGAGGGAATGCGGAAGCACCATAAACGCGACACGTAAGGCGGCATTGAGGCTTTTTGAGAAGGTGCTGATGTAGATGACTTTGTCGTTGACATCGATGCTTTGCAGCGAGGGGATGGGCATGCCGGCAAACCTGAACTCCCAGTCGTAATCGTCTTCTACGATATAACGCTCACCGCGGCGCGCAGCCCAGCCCAACAGCTCGTAGCGACGCGAGATGCTCATCACATGCCCTGTGGGAAACTGATGCGACGGCATGACATGGGCTAGCTGAGCGCGCGTTCTCTCCAGCTGGAACACGTTGGCACCCTCTTTGTCGGTATCGATGGGGCAGGTTGTATGACCTAAGGCGGCATAGGTGTTGCATAGGCGCGGATAACCTGGGTTTTCCAAAGCGATGGGGGCGTCTGTTCCAAACAGCAGCGATATGTAGGTATAGAGGCTTTGCGCGCCAGCTCCGATGACGATCTGGGTTGGATCGACGTTCATGCCGCGGGCATCATGAAGGTAGCTTGCAATAGCTTGCCTAAGGCGCATGCTTCCTTGGGCGTCCAAGACGGCAAAGAGCTCGTCTTGGGGCTCTTGCGACAGCGCGCTGCGGAGTGCTTTGCCCCAGATATCGGCGGCGAGCTTTTGACAGCGCGTGGCCGATCTTGAGAAATCGGCGATAACAGGTGCCTGGCTTTGCGCGTGCGATGCGAGGTTTTGGTTCGCTTGAGCTTGAGCGTGCGCGCTTTGGGCCTTTCCGCCTGCTTGCAGGTTGCGTGCGTCGTGTGTGAGTTTGCACGCATAGTAGCCACGACGTGGCTGCGTGTAGATGTAGCCCTCGGCAAGAAGCTGGTTGTAGGCGCCTTCTACGGTAATGAGGCTGATGCCCAGGTGTTGGGCAAGGCGCCGTTTTGAGGGGAGTCGCTCATCGCAGGCGATGGCTCCGGAGAGTATGTCTTGCTTGATGCAACGGTAGAGATGCTCGTATAAGGGAAGCTGTCCGCGCTGGTTCATATCGTAGCTGAGCATGCCGTATCCTCCGCCTCTTGTCGTGGACATCATGGACATACCCAGTGTCTCATTGGCCTTGCCTGTATTGCAATAGCGTGCAAGTAGGACAGGGCCAGGCGCACAGGTGCCCCAGCAGACGGCTGCGTGCGGTAGCAAAGCTCGGTGCAGAGTTTGGTATGCGGTGTCTTGCCGTATCATGGTCGCCATGGAAATCGTAAACAACATAAAACTCAGCCTCAAACAGGGCCGCGCGATAGAGCAAGACCTTGCCGATGATTGCTCGTCGGCCACGTTGGCGCGCATCATGAAAACCAGCAAGGCCTATCTCTTGCGTCGAGGCGTGGATGCTCGCAAGCGCGACAAGGTTTGTTTTGTGGCGACCGTTGGCGTTGGGGATGGTCCCGATGCGCCGCAAAAGATCATTCCCCTAGAGCAGCGCGAGGTCGCGTGTGCGCGTGGTGGGCAGCGTCCTGTTGTGGTTGGCATGGGTCCTGCCGGTATGTTTGCAGCGCTTGAGCTTGCGCAAAACGGCCTTTGCCCCATCGTTATCGAGCGCGGGGCGCCTGTAGAGGAGCGCGTTGGCGATGTCGCGTCTTATCACAGGACGCGCGTGCTCGATACGGCCAGCAATGTTCAGTTTGGCGAGGGTGGCGCCGGGACCTTTAGCGACGGAAAGCTCACTTGCTCAAAGAACTCCCCCTATACAGCGCAGGTTTTGGACACCTTTGTGGCGGCAGGAGCCAAGCAGGATATCTTATGGCAAGGCAAGCCCCATATCGGCACCGATGTCTTGGCAGGCGTTGTCGCGAGAATCCGCAAGCGAATCATCGCCTGCGGCGGCGAGGTGCGCTTTCATACCAAGCTTGAGGGGTTGGTGCTTGATAACGGACGCCTGCGTGCCGCAGTCGTGCAAGACGCCAACGGCGCAGACGAGATACCCTGCAGCAGCTTGATTTTGGCAATGGGACATTCGGCACGCGACAGTTTTGCGATGCTTGAGAAGGCGGATCTCAAGCTTGTACCCAAGCCCTTTAGCTTGGGCGTGCGCATCGAGCACCCCCAAGAGCTCATCAACCGCGCGCAGTATGGTAGCGCTGCTGGTCATCCGGCCCTAGGTGCTGCCGATTACAAGCTCAATGTTCATTTGCCCAATGGGCGCGGCGTCTATACCTTTTGCATGTGTCCAGGCGGAGAGGTCGTCGCGGCATCGAGCGAGCAGGATATGCTGTGCGTCAACGGCATGAGCGTGCAAGCGCGCGACGGGCGTAATGCTAATGCCGCCTTGCTTGTGGGTGTGACGCCAGAGGACTTTGCACAGTACGGTAGCCGTGCTCATGACCCGCTTTGCGGTGTCGAGTTCCAGCGGCATTGGGAACGCACAGCCTTTGAGCTGGGCGGTGCAGATTGGAGCGCTCCGGCGCAGACAGTTGGCAGCTTTCTCAAACGCGGGGCCGGCCGCAAGAAACCGGTGCATGTCGAGCCAACGTATGCGCTTGGCGTGCGCGAGGCAGACCTGCACGAGTGCCTGCCCGGCTTTGTCTCGTCGTCTTTGGAAGAAGCGCTGCCCCTTTTAGGACGCAAGCTGCCTGGTTACAGCGACAGCGGCGCGCTGATGACGGGCATCGAGGCGCGCAGCAGCTCTCCTGTGCGCATCGTGCGCGACCCGGACACGCTCATGGCGACGCGCGCAGAGGGCTTGTATCCCTGCGGCGAGGGCGCAGGTTATGCTGGCGGCATCATGTCGGCCGCCATCGATGGCATCAAGGTCGCCAAGAAGATGATGGAGACCATGGGTGTTTCCTAGCTGGCGCCGATACAGGCGCGATCTCTATACGCGTTAGTTGATGGCCTGTGCGATATGCGTATAAAACAAGCGGCGAGGACCTTGGGTGCCTCGCCGCTACTGTTGTGTTGATGATGCGCTGCCTTGGGGTTGAGTTGCTCGCCTATTCTCCGATGGTCTTGAACGCGTAAGCGGCAGAGACCGCCGAGCAAGCGCAATCTGCAAACATCTGCAGGTACTCGCTGTCGTTGTCTTTGAGACGCACGTAGACGGCACGTCTGCCACGGCTTGCAAGCGCGCTAAAGTCGCCTAGCGCTTGGGCGCTTTCTACGCCGCCCAAGGTAAAGTCCTCGTTGGGCACGCTGATGTCAAAGGCCTCGCGGCTGCTCACCACCAAGAACACGCCTGTGTCCGGGCCGCCTTTGTGCAGCTGACCTGTTGAGTGTAGATAGCGCGGGCCGATCTCCAGGCACGAGCAGGTTGCAAGGCGGTCTGCCACGCGATGGCGGATTCGCTCGAGCGTTTCGCGCCTGCCAACGCCCCTAAACGGCAAGAACGCGTTGAAAGAGAAGTAGTCGCCGTCTTGGATGGAGTAAAACAACGTGCGCAGCGCGCGCGAGATGTCCACTTTGTCGGTGCGGCGCATACGGTCGAGCAAGGCGCTGCTCACATAGACGCTCTCTGCAAACTGGCCGTTTTCTATGGGGTACTCGACGTAGGCCGGGCGTCCCTGCGGGTCGAGGGGCACCTCAAAATCACCAGCGTCTTTGTAGAGGATCTTCTTGGTGGCGATCTTGGTGCTCTCTACGTCTGGCTGGTCAAAGGGATCGAGCTGCATGAGCCAGCCCAAGAAGGCCACGGCGTACTCCCAGACCAAGAAGTGCTCGGCGATATCGCCGCTGTCCAAGATGTCGAGCCTCATGGCGGGGATGCTGGGATGCAGGCAGGTGCGGGAATGCTCGTAAGCGCGGTCGTTGCCGGTGTTGCACATGATGACGCAGCGATCTTTGTGAGGCTGGCTCAAGACGCCGGCGTCAACCTCTACGTTGGGGAGTATGCCTTGGCCGTGCTTGCCCAAGCTCTCGGCTACGAGCTGCTCGATCCAAAGGCCAAAGACCTGGCTGTGCGGCGGCATGAGCAAGGAGAACTTATCGCGCCCTTGCTCGTAGTTTTGGTATAGGAAAGCCGCGAGCTGCAAGGCGGGGTTGTCGGGAGAGTCGCTTGCGCATAGACGCTCCATCGAGGAAGCCTCTTTGAGGACCTGTTCTACGTTGATGCCCACGCAAGCCATGGGCAGCAGGCCAAAGACGCTCAAAGCGCTATAGCGGCCGCCGACGTTGGGCTCGCCGTGGATGACCACGCGCCATCCGTGCTCGCGTGCTGTTGCCTCAAGCTGGCTGCCTGGGTCGGTGATGGCGATAAAGCGGCGGCCTGCGCACTCCACGCCCAGGTGAGCGCAGACGTACTTCCAGGCCACATGGGACAAGACGGTGGGCTCGAGTGTGGAGCCGCTTTTGCTCGACACGATGTAGAGCGTGCGGGCCGGGTCAGAGCTTCCCAGGATGTGGTTGACGTAGACCGGGCTCATGGAGTCCATGGTCTTGAAGGGGATCTCGTCGGTGACCTCCAGGGAGTGCAGTTTGGTGATGGTCTGCGGTGCCTGGGTGGAGCCGCCTTGCCCGATGAGCACGACGGCGTCGAGGCCCTCGCAGCGCGCCTGCTGCGCGATGACAGCGATCTGAGAGGGGTCGGTGGGGGGCATGGAGGCAAGCGTTGCCCAACCCATGCGGTTTTTTGCGGTCTCGTAGGCGCTGGGCGAGAAGTCAAAGACGCTTGCGTCTTGGGCGCCCACGCGCGAGGGAATCTTGTTGTCGATGAGCTTCTTTGCGATTTTGCTCGTGCCGAGCTCGTCGCGGCTGACGATAGACATAAAGCGCAATCCAAATCTAGTCGGGTTCTCTATGACGTATACAAACGCGGCAATTATACCCGTGCGTGTTTCAAAGGTGCAAAAATGCACGGTCACAGCACAATTGCGGATGAGAGATTTGCCGTTTGGCGATATTGCATGCACAAAAAGCTCGCAAAATAAGCTATTTGATTTATGCGAATAGTTTGGTAATATTTTGAGTCTATCTGTAGCTTAACTGGAAAAGGCATTATGGACGAAGAAATCATTGAGCAGGTTCAGACTGTCGGCTCTATCCATGACACCCTGGCTGGCTATACGGGCAAGCGCCTGCGTGTCCGCGCCAACATGGGTCGCTCCAAGATCATCGAGCGCGAAGGCGTGCTGACTCAGGCTCATCCTTCCCTCTTTATCGTCGAGACGGTAGAGCGCCGCGGTCGCAAGGCCCGTCAGTCTTACCAGTATGTTGATGTTCTCACCGGCATGGTGGAGCTCACAGACCTGGAGACCGAGGAGCCTCTCTTCCCAGAGATCAAAGAAGAGGCTATCTAGTCTGCGTATCTGCATCGCAAGCAGCAAGGGCACCCTGCGGGGTGCCCTTGTTTTTTACCGCGCGTTTTATGAGGGCGTCTTTCATCGGCTATCCTTGTTGCCATGAAACGCAACGATCAACACCTCATTACCATCGATGCACCCGCCAAGGTCAATCTCTGCCTGGCGGTCGCGTACCCGCCACGTGACGGCTATCACCAGCTGGACAGCGTCTTTTGCGAGCTGGCGTTGCATGACACCTTGCATTTGAGCGCAGCAGGTATCGACGATTGCATCGACAGCCCCCGTGCGGCTTGCACAAAGCTCGGGACTGCAGTCGAGCTTGACTGCGGCAAGATCAGCATCCCCACCTGCGACAACCTCGTCTTCAAAGCGGTCGACATGCTCGAAGGCGCTTTAGGGCGCACGGCGGTGCAAGCGGATGAGGCCTTGCGCATAATCGTAGAGAAGAACATCCCGGCAGGTGGCGGGCTTGGAGGTGGCTCAAGCGATGCTGCTGCCGTTATCAAGGCGCTGTGCGGCCTTTGGGGTGTTAGCTGTTTGGATAGACGTGTAGCCGATGTAACCAAGTCTCTTGGGGCAGACGTCGCCTTCTTTCTGCATGGCGGCACGGCCCTCATGCGAGGACGCGGCGACGAGTTCGAGCGCGCGCTGGCGCCTTTCCCGCTTTCTATCGTCTTGATGGGCGATGAGCAGCCGATGTCCACTCCCATGATCTACCGCGCGTTTGACCAAGACCCCCAGCCTGCGTCCGATGCGCAACGTTTGGCAGATGCACTGGAGGCTTTTCCGGCATGGGGTGCGAGCTTTGAGCAAAAGCTCGAGCTGGCAAGGCTGTGCGCCAACAACTTGGAGCCTGCGGCTTTTGCGTCCAGTGCCGATGTCAAGCGCAGGGTTGAGGCTGCAAAGGTCGACGCCGATGTCCTCAACGCGCTCGTGACCGGTAGCGGTGCGACGAGCTTTGCGATCTGTGCCGATGAGGGTGCCGCCATGCGCTTTGAGAAACGCGCGCGGTCTTATTGCGATTGGACCTGCATCTGCTAGCGGTAATGCGGCATCGCTTGCGCGGTGCGCTTGCAAACCTGCTTGCCAGACGCCGGTGTTGCGGATCGGCGTTGCCTCACGAGGTGCCCTCTTTGCTGGGCGTGCGCGTTGTCTCGGATGTCATCTTGAGCTGCCGTCCAAAGACGAGCTTGTCATCGCCAAAGCGGTCGCGCACTTTATCGGCCGCGCTGATGAGCTGCGGGTTTGCCTTGCCGCCTGCAGGCTCGTCTGCCTCGAACAGCCCCAGTTGTGCGTCTTTGTCCTCAAAGCCCGATATCCCCAGCCCCACAAGGCGCACGCTGTCTCCGGGGCGCCAGATCTGCGAGATCAAGCTCTTGCCGATGGGGATAAAGACGCCTTCGTCGTCGACTTGGCAGGCGATGCTTTTTTGGGCGGTGCGGCAGGAGAGGTCTGCATAGCGCAGCTTGAGGGTGACTGTATGGCCTGCAAGGCCCTGCTTGCGCAGGCGTCTGCCCACAAGGCTTCCCACAAAGTCTATGGCGTCTTCTATCTGCGATCTGCTGGTGAGGTCTTGGGTGAAGGTGCGCTCGTGGCTTACCGATTTGACGTCGCTTTGCGTGACGACGTCGCGGTCGTCTATGCCGCGTGCGCGCTGGACAAAGGTCGATGCGTTTACGCCAAAGATGCTTTTGAGCGATGAGGGGTCGGTTGCGGCGAGCTGCCCCAAGGTCTTGATGCCAAGCGCTTTGAGCTTTGCTGCGCTTTGCTTGCCTATGCCGGGCATGGCAACGACATCCATCCCCGCGAGAAACGACGATTCGCTGCCGGGGTAGACGACGGTAAGGCCGCGCGGCTTGTCCATGTCGCTTGCGATCTTGGAGACGGATTTGCCGGTGGAAACACCGATGCTGCAGGTGATGCCAAGGTCGCTTACGCGGTCTTGGATACGTCTGGCGATGCTCACAGGGCTTTCTTTTGAGAAGCGCCCGGGGCTCACATCGCAAAAGGCCTCGTCGATGCTCACGCGTTCTACGAGGGGAGTCTCGTCGTTGAGAATTCTCATAACGGCACCGGACAGCTCCCGATAGCGGTCAAAGTGGCTTTCTGTCCAGATGGCATCAGGGCAAAGGCGCTGCGCGGTGACAGAGGGCATGGCGCTTTTGACGCCAAAGGCGCGCGCTTCGTAGCTGCAGGTACTCACAACACCGCGCTTTCCCGCCTGGCCTCCCACGATGACGGGCTTGCCGCGCCATTGCGGGTGGTCGAGCTGCTCTACGCTTGCAAAGAAGGCGTCAAGATCCACGAGGAGTATGGCTCTGCCTTCCCAGCCGAGGTCGAGTATTTTGCCGCTGTCTGCACTCATGGCTTTATTTTACTTGCGCGTGCCGCCGCTGTCGCACGCAAAGGGGATGAAGAAAGGTCCCAAAGCGTTTCGCGTAGGCGCTTGGTAGGCAAGGCTCGTGCGATAACCGCCATATGCGGCATCTTTAACCGTCCTGTTGTAATCGCCTGCCTGCGCCTGCGGTAAACTTTGGGGGTCTATGGCAATCAACGCAAGGAGACTAGTATGCCGGGTACTGTTTTGGTAGGAACTCAGTGGGGCGATGAGGGCAAAGGCAAGGTCACAGACTTTTTAGCCCCCAACTACGATTACGTCGTCCGCTTCCAAGGCGGCAACAACGCCGGCCATACGGTCATTCACGGCGACACCAAGCTGGGTTTGCATCTCATCCCCAGCGGCATCATCCACAACGATGTGGTCTCGGTTATCGGCAACGGCGTCGTGGTTGATCCGCGCGTGCTCATCCAGGAGATGAGCGAGCTCGAGGCACAAGGCATCGATTGCAGCGGTCTCAAGATCAGCTCGAACGCCCATGTCATCATGCCCTACCATCTGCTGCTCGACGGTGCGAGCGAGCGCAGGCTGGGCGATAACAAGATCGGTACCACCAAGCGCGGTATCGGCCCTTGCTACCAGGATAAGTACGAGAGATGCGGCATCCGTGTCCAAGACCTTATCGACCCCAAGATTTTCCGCGAGAAGCTCGAGGCAACGCTGCCTATTAAAAACGACATCCTCACCAAGGTCTATGGCTTTGAGGAGTACGAGGTCCCCACGGTAGATGAGATCTTGGAGGAGTACCTGGCTTTGGCCGAGGTGATGAAGCCGCACGTTGTGGATACCATCCCCCTACTCAACGACGCCTTGCGCGAGGGCAAGGAGATCTTGTTCGAGGGCGCGCAGGCAACTCAGCTCGACATCGATCACGGCACCTATCCCTTTGTCACCTCGAGCAACTGCAGCGCCGGCGGCGCTTGCACCGGCACGGGCGTGGGCCCTGCCAAGATCGACAAGGTGCTGGGCATCGCCAAGGCGTATATGACGCGCGTGGGTAGCGGCCCGTTTCCCACAGAGCTCTTTGACGAAGACGGCGACAAGCTGGGCGAGGTCGGCCACGAGTTTGGCGTGACCACGGGTCGCAAGCGCCGCTGCGGCTGGTACGACGCCGTCGTCATCAAGTACGCGGCAGATGTCAACGGCCTCACCGATATCGCGCTCACCAAGCTCGATGTCTTGAGCTGCATGCCCACCATCAAGGTCTGCGTTGCCTACGAGGCAGACGGCGTGCGCTATGACACCGTCCCCGGCAGCCAGACGGCTTTCCATCATGCAAAGCCTGTCTACGAGGAGCTTCCCGGCTGGAACTGTGACATCTCCGGTTGCAAGACCTACGACGAGCTGCCCCAGGCCGCCAAGGATTACATCGCGCGTCTGGAGGAGCTCGCAGGCGTGCGCATCAGCATCATCACCGTTGGCCCCGACCGCGACCAGACCATCGTGCATGGCTGGGAGATGTAGGAGGAGACAGCATGAACATCATCGTCTTGGGTAGCGGCGGCCGCGAGGCCGCGTTGGCGGCTAAGCTCGCCCAATCCGCCAAGTGCGACAAGCTCTTTTGCATTCCCGGCAACGGCGGCACTGGTTCCTTTGCGCAAAACGTGACCGACGTCGATTTTTGCGATGGCGCCCAGGTTGTGGATTTTGCCAAGCAAAACGATGTTGAGCTCGTGGTTGTAGGCCCCGAGGCCCCGCTGGTTGCAGGTGTGGCAGATGCCGTGCGCGATGCAGGCATCGCTTGCTTTGGTCCGGGCGCACAGGGCGCGCAGATGGAGGGCTCTAAGGAGTTTGCCAAGAACTTGATGGCAAAGTACGACATCCCCACCGCCGCCTACGCCGCTTTTGACGACCTCGCCAGTGCCGAGGCCTATATTCGCGAGCAAGGCGCCCCCATCGTCATCAAGGCCGACGGCCTGGCTGCTGGCAAGGGTGTGACCGTTGCCGCTACGCTCGATCAGGCGCTTGAAGCGGTGCGCAACTGCTTTGACGGCGCGTTTGGCGATGCCGGCGCCTCTGTTGTTATCGAGGAGTGCATGGTGGGACCCGAGTGCTCCATCATGGGCATCACCGATGGTACAACCGTGCTGTGCTGCGAGCCTGCGCAAGATCACAAGCGTGCCTTTGAGGGCGACCGCGGTCCCAACACCGGCGGCATGGGCGTTTACAGCCCCGTGCCCATCGTCACTGCCCAGGAGAAGGCCGACATGGTCAAGATCATGGAGCAGACGGTGGCGGCGCTTGCGGCCGAGGGCATCGATTACCGCGGCTGCCTCTACGGCGGCTTCATGCTCACCCCCACGGGCCCGCGCGTTGTGGAGTTCAACGCCCGTTTTGGCGATCCCGAGACCCAGGCGCTTATGCCGCGCCTCAAAAGCGACTTGGTCGATGTCTTCATGGCGGTAGATGCCAGAAAGCTTGCCGATGTCGAGCTTGAATGGGACGAGCGCTTTTGCGTTGGCGTCGTGCTTGCAAGCGAGGGATATCCCGCAAGCTATGAGAAGCGCAAGCCTGTGACCGGCATCGATGAAGCTCAGGCTACCGGTGCTCTGGTCTACCATGCTGGCACGGTGCTGGAAGACGGCCAACTGCTCACCAACGGCGGACGCGTCTTTTGTGTGAGTGCGCTGGGAGACAGTTTCGAGACCGCGCGCGATGCAGCCTATGCAGCGGCAGATAAGGTGAGCTTTGAGAACAAGTTCTTGCGTCGCGACATCGGCGCCCGTGCGGCACGTGGCCGCGAGCGCTGGGACGAGGAGATGTAGGCTCGCTTGCATGCTGCACCCGGTGCCTTTGCATGGCAAAGCTGCCGTCAAAGGGTATGTCACCGCAATCTTGGGGCTGGATTTATCCAGCCCCTACGTACAGCTTCGATGATGTTCAAGCTATCAAGGAGGTCTCACTTGGGTTTTGTTGACGCAGACGATGCAAACGCCTTGCTCGAAGAGCATGTCATCGGCAGCGAGAAAGCGTTTGACGGCGGCTTTCTCAAGGTTGATCGCGTTGATGTGATGCTGCCCAGCGGCACGCCGGCTAGTCGCGAGGTGATTCGCCATCCAGGTGCTGTTGCCATCGTTGCTCTAGACAACGCGGGCCGCGTGCTGGTCGTGCGCCAGTATCGTACGGCCCTTGAGCGCGTTACCGTAGAGATCCCCGCAGGCAAACTCGATTTGGGTGAAGACCATCGTCAGGCAGCTGCGCGCGAGCTCAAAGAGGAGACTGGCTATACCGCAGGCAGGCTTGACTACCTCATGCCCATCGCCTGTGCTGCCGGTTATAGCGATGAGATCATTCACCTTTATATGGCCACCGATCTTACGCAGGGCTTGGCCAATCCAGACCCCGACGAGTTCGTGGCGGCAGATTGGGTGGATTTGTCGAGTTTGGTAGACGATGTACTGGACGGGCGCATAGAAGACAGCAAGACGGTTATCGCCGCGTTGATATGCGATGCAATGCGCCATCGCGTCTAAGAAAGGCGGCCCCTGGCGCTAACTGCTGGCGCTAGAAGGCGCCGTACGGCAAAGAGCGTGACGCTGTGCATGCGCATGCTGGTTGATCAAAGACAAAGGCGGGCATCGTGCCCGCGTAGTGCAAACGTAAACGGGCGCATTGCCCGTATGGCAAGAAAGGAAAACCCATGAGCAACGAGAAACCGCTGGTTGGAATCATCTTGGGCAGCAAGTCCGACCTGCCCGCAATGGATGGCTGCAAGGAGATGCTGGACAAGTTTGGCGTGCCTTACGAGCTGGTCGTGCATAGCGCGCATCGCAATCCCGACCAGGTGGCGCAATGGGCTAAGACGGCAGAGGAGCGCGGACTCAAGGTGATCATCGGCGGTGCTGGCAAGGCGGCTGCGCTGGCAGGCGTCGTGGCGGCGCATACCCCGTTGCCTGTTGTGGCTATCCCCATGAAGACGAGCGATCTTGGCGGCATGGACTCGCTTTTGTCCACCGTGCAGATGCCCACTGGCGTGCCCTTGGCTACGGTGGCTATCGGCGGCACCAAGAACGCGGCGATTTTGGCTACGCAGATCTTGAGCGTGGGCATGCCCGAGTACCGCGAGAAGATTCGTGCTTACAAAGAAGAGCTCGCCCGCGGCTAGGGGTGCTTTTGAGGCTTGAGGTCGAGCATATCGCCGTTGCAAAAGACGGCATGACGATAGAGGTGAGGTGCACTCCTGCCGATGCGCGCGTGAACGCGATGCAGGCTAAGGCCGCGCTGGATAGGTTGCCCAACTTGGCTCGCCATGTGTGCGTCAACCCAAACGGCAAAACCTTTGCCGACGACATAGAAGACACCCGTCCCGCGCACTTGCTCGAGCATGTGGCTATAGAGCTCATGGCGCAAGAGCACGGCAGCGGGGACGGGCTCATGGGGCACACATCCTATGCGCAAGAACGTGGCGTGATGATCGTCAAGCTTACCTACAAAGACGACATCGTCGCCTTGCGCTGCATCAAAGAGGCCTGCGCTTTTGTCAACGCGCTTTGAGAATTGTGCGGTTGCGCTAAGGCATCGGCGATAGCGGTGATGCTTGCCGCGAGGTTCAGCCTGGTTGTGGCGGTTGCTGCAGTGGGTATGGCTAAGGTTTGAGGCGAGCCTGTGCGTAGCCGTCCCCTGAGCTGCTACCTAGACTTGGACAGATGTCAAAAACTTGCATCAAGAAGGAGAAACGGATGACGTATAAGATCGCGGTTTTGCTCAACGGGGCGCCGGGCGCTGCCCGTACGGGCGCCTACGAGGTCCAAGATGCCCTCAAGGCCGCCGGGCATGACGCCAAGACCTACGAGTGCAACACGCAGCTGGCTGCTAATCTGCGCCAGGATAAGCCGCAGATAGCGTTCAACGGCGCACAGGGCAAGCTGGGTGTGGAGATGTCCAGGTTGTGCGAGCTGCTGGGTATTCCCGTGATCGGAAGCAGTGCACATGCCCGCGCTGTGGCTCAAGATGCCAGCGAGCTGCCGCGTGCTTTGGATGGCTTCTACGACGGTTTTGACGGATGCGCGGCTGCAGTAGACGGCGTCGAGGTAAGCCAGCTTCTCTTTGAGCATGCGGGCGCTGCCGCTATCGCAGACGTCATCGCCGGCAAAGTAGCTGCAGGCTATCCGCTGGTGGTGCGTCCTGCGCGTGGTTTTGGCCAGATGGGTGTGTCGCTTGCCAATAACCAAGAAGAGCTGCTGGCGGCGCTTCCCGCTGCTTTTGCTTTGGATGAGCGCGTCGTGATCCAGGAGGCGCTTGCGGGCGTGCATATGGGCGTTGCCGTTTTGGGCGATGCGCAAGACCCGTACGCTTTGCCGCCTGTCGAGATCGTCCCAGCAGGCGATGACACGGCGGATTTCTTTGCGCCGGTTCGTTTGGAGAGCTTGAGCACGGATGACTCCATGGCGCAGGCTATTCGCAGCGAGGTCGAGCGAGCAGCCGTCGAGGCATGCTCTGTGTTGGGTTTGAGGGATTACGCCTGCGTGGAGCTTGTTTGGGATGGCGCTAGGGCAAAGGTCTTGGAGGTGGACGCAAGCCCCAGCTTGGGCGCGGATTCCGTCTTCATGAAGGCCTGCGAGGTTGCGGGCATCAGCCTTGACGCGCTGCTTGCCGAGCTTGCCGAGCAAGCCCTTTACCACGGCTAGCTTGCGTTGTTGGTCGAACGAGGCGATGGGAACACTCTCGCAACTGACCCCTATCTTGTCTTGCGCATGCCTAGGGTTCGGATTCGATGACAGCATGCAGGTGCACGTAGGGGCGCAGCCCTGCCCGCCCGATCGCGCTGCCAGGCGCGATACGCTAATCGAGCGAGGTGATGGAGACATCCTTCGCTCAGACTCGGCACCCGATTGCGTGACAGGCGCCTGCAGCTGCGGAACTCGCGCTTCGCGCTCAGACAGTCCTCGCTACCGCAGACGCCTGTCGCGCAATCTGCCTCCTATTCGCTCGTCTGTCTCCATCACCTCGCAACCAACCGTTGCTCTCTCATTTAGCAAGCATGAAACGCCTGCCCTGCTATACTCGGCAGATACTTATATCGACAGTTCGAAAGCCTCCTGTCGCAAAACAAAACTAGGCGCATCGCCATGGCCAAGGGCCGGCATGCGCGCGCATGGGGCTTTCTTAGACAAGGAGGCCCCTTTTGTACGGCTTGAAGACCGAGAGCAGCTTTGACGCCGCTCATTTTCTTTCTGATTACGACGGCAAATGCGAAAACCTCCATGGCCACCGCTGGCGCGTCGTGGCATATCTTGAGACAGGCGCCTTATGCGAGTCGGGCCAGGACAAGGATATGGTGCTCGACTTTGGTGATTTCAAGAAGGCGCTGCGCGAGCTGACCGAGGCCTGGGACCACTCCTTTATCGTCGAGGACGGAAGCCTTGCCGCAAAGACCATCCAATGCCTCGAAGAAGAAAGCTTCAATCTCTCCATCGTGCCGTTTCGCACTACGGCAGAAAACTTTGCCCGCTACTTCTTTGAGAAGCTGGCGCAGCGCGGGCTTCCGGTGAGCCAGATCGACGTCTACGAGACTCCCAACAACTGCGCAATCTACAGAGGCGAGCGCTAAGGTGACCGCTGTGCAGACAATGCCGGTTGCAGAGCGCTTTGCAAGCATCAACGGCGAGGGCGCCCATGCGGGACAGTTTTCTGCCTTCGTACGTTTTAGGGGCTGCAACCTTGCGTGCTCCTACTGCGATACCCGGTGGGCATGCAGCGCTAGCTGCCCCGTAGAGGAGCTTTCTATCGATGAGATCTGCGCCTTTGTGATCGAGCAAGAGACTCCGTGCGTGACGCTTACCGGCGGTGAGCCCTTGTTGCAGCCTGCTTTGCCCGCGCTTGTTGCCGCGCTCTTAGAGCAAACAAGCTGCTTTGTGGAGCTTGAGACCAACGGCGCCTGCGATATAGCGCCCCTCGCCAAACTGCGCTTGAAGCTGCAGGCCCAAGACCGCTTGGGGTTTACCTTGGACGCAAAATCGCTTTCAAGCGGCATGGCAGACCGCATGCTCCAAGGCAATTACAAGCATCTGATGCCAAGCGATTGCGTCAAGTTCGTCGTGGCAGATGAGCAAGACCTCGACCATGCAGCGGCGCTTATAGCCCGTTTTGGATTGCTGGAGGCTTGCCCCGTGTTCTTTAGCCCTGTCTTTGGGCAGATCAATCCGGCAGATATCGTGGGTTATCTGGCTAAAAACAATCTGCGCCGGGCGCGCGTCCAGGTGCAGCTCCATAAAGTTATCTGGCCCAATGTCGAGAAAGGCGTGTAGATGAGAAAGAAGCAAGAGAGGGTCATGGTCCTTTGCAGCGGCGGCGTTGATTCGACCACGCTGTTGGCTATTGCCGTAGAGCGCTATGGTGCGCAAAACGTTGTCGCACTGTCCATAAGCTACGGTCAAAAGCACACGAGAGAGATAGAGAGCGCTAAGATGGTGGCAAAGCACTACGGTGTCGAGCAGCGCTTCTTGGATCTCTCCACTGTCTTTGAGGACAGCGACTGCTCGCTGCTAAAGCACTCCTCCCAGCAGGTCCCGCATGAGAGCTACGCCGAGCAGCAGTCAGAAAACAACACCAAGGTTGTAAGCACCTATGTGCCGTTTCGCAATGGGCTGTTCTTGTCCAGTGCTGCGGCTTTGGCTTTGTCTATGGATTGCCACGTGCTCTTCTATGGTGCCCATCATGACGATTGGGCTGGCAATGCCTACCCCGATTGCTCCAAGGAGTTCGTAGACTACATGGCGGCTGCGATCGAGCTTGGCAGCGGCGGAGAGCTTTACATGGAGGCCCCGTTTGTCATGTGGAACAAGGCAAAGATCGTAGAGCAGGGTCTCAAGCTGGGCGTTCCCTACGAGCTTACCTGGAGCTGCTACGAAGGCGGAGAAAAGCCGTGCGGGGTGTGCGGTACCTGCATAGACCGCGCCCGCGCGTTTGAGATGAACGGCACTGTCGACCCGCTGCTTGAACGCTAGCGGTCAGGACGACTAGAGCCTGCAGAGAGGATATTTATGACAGACACGAGAACCGACGAGGGCTTGCAGCTTTTGGGCAATCAACATACGAGCTATCCGCAAGATTATTGTCCGGATGTCTTGGAGACCTTTGAGAACAAGCATCCCGGCAACGACTACTTTGTCAAATTCAACTGCCCGGAGTTTACGAGCCTGTGCCCTATCACCGGCCAGCCCGATTTTGCGACGATCTACATCTCGTATGTGCCCGATGTGCGCATGGTAGAGAGCAAAAGCCTCAAGCTGTACTTGTTCTCGTTTAGAAACCACGGCGATTTTCACGAGGATTGCGTCAACAAGATCATGAAGGATCTCATTGCTTTGATGGACCCCAAGTACATTGAGGTCTGGGGCAAGTTCACCCCGCGCGGCGGCATATCGATCGATCCTTACTGCAACTACGGCAAGCCTGATACCAAATGGGAGCAAGTTGCCTGGGCGCGCCTTGCCAACCACGACCTCTATCCAGAAAAGGTTGATAATCGCTAGGGGAGGCGCGCTGCCCTGCCGTGCGCCGCAGATTGCGGCTCAAAACATGATGGTTTTGTGACAAAGCTTTGGAAGATGCATCGCTTTCATATATAGTGGGAAAGCTTGTTTCCAAAGGGAGCGTCTTTCTTTGGAATACCGCTGGGGTATCCTACGGCAAGCAAAGACCATGATAGGAGTTTCACCAATGTCTGCACCTTCCCTCAACTACGCTGAGGTTCTTGATTACTACATCGCGTCCGACATGGCCAAGTCCAAAAAGCTTGCCGCCAAGGCTTCCAAGCAGTTTGTGGCAGAGATCGGCACTGCGCCGCGCAACATGGGCGAAGAGCTCACCCAGTCTCTGTTCTTGGAGTGGTTCTTGTTTGACTACGAGGTCGAGCCTGGCATGACGCTGGCAAGGGCTTATGCAACCAATCCGCCTGCAGACGCAGATCCTGCCTTGGTGGCAGAGCTCAAGCAGGTCGTAGACACGCAGTTCTGCGCTATCTTCTGGGTTGACGGCGTTGCTCCGCTGCTCAACATCACCACGCTTGAAGAGGCAGAGACCGGCGAGCGCTACGCAGTGCACAACCAGGGTCTTGCCCACTCTGTCGTCCCTGGCGCCAAGGCCGCCATGGGCTGCCGCGTCTGCAAGATCGACGGCGAGTGGTATCTGCCCGGAGACCCGGTGTTCTACTTCTTGGTAGAGCCCACCCAGCAGCTCAAAGAGAGCCTGCATCTGGATAACGCGCAACATGCCACCTTTACCAACCTCATTACCTGGCATTTTGGCCGCGCGTAAGGGCAAGGCTTTCAGCCGCGCCAAATAACGATGACCTGCATCTTGAAGCCCGCCGCTTTGGCGGGCTTCCTGCGTTTATGGTCTCGGAGGGCTCTGGGCTGCTTTGCGCAAGTTTGTTAGCTGCAAAGGCCGCGCAGACAGACTTTCGCTCAGACTCGGCACCCGATCACGCTCTAAGCGTCTGCAGCTGCGGAGGAAACGCTCCGCGTTTCCGAGTCCTCGCTACCGCAGGCGCTTATCGCGTGATCTGCCTCCTATTCGCTTGTCTGTCTGCACGGTCTCTGCAGTATTTCGCTCATCCTCAACGCTGCGCATCTGAGCGACAGATTAGGTTTGCGTTTCAACATCGTGTCGCTTGGATGTAATTGTCGCCGCAGGCGGCTTGAGGTGGTAGCCTAAAAACAGCAACCAACCCCAACAGAAAGGGTGCATCATGGGCAAGTTCAGGTTCATTCTCGGGGCGGCTACCGGCGCCGCCGCAGCGCTCCTCTTTGCTCCTCGCACGGGCAAGGAGACCCGTCAGCTTCTCTCCGATAAGATCGAGGACGTGGCAGACCGTGCTCCCCAGCCCATCCGCGATGCGGCAGAGCCCTTTGTGGACAAGGCAGAAGACGTTTACTCCAAGGTAAGCGGCAAGACGGCAGACGTTGCCCCTCAGGCTGACGACATCAAAGCCAAGATCGCTGCTGCCCGCGACGCTTTGGCAGAGCAGATTACCCGCAACCATGCTTGCGCCACCCCAGTTGAGGCAGATGTAGAAGACCTCTCTGATGATGTGACAGAGATCGTCGAAGACACCGCAGCTGTTGTTGCAGACGCGGTTCAAGAGCCTGCCGATGAAGCAGTGCAAGAGGTAGAGGAGCCCGCTCAAGAAGAGGATTCTCAGCCTGCTACCCAGCAGTCCAACAGCAGTGGTTGGTACGTTTAGGCCCAATCAAACAATGCGTTAGCTGCAACGGGGATGCCATGCTGCGTCCCCGTTGCGTTTCATGCTCCGCCAACAGCAAGGAGAACCATGCTGCAGACTAAAGACGCCCACAAGCTCAAGGTTTTTGTCGTCTCTAAAAAGGGTAAGACAAAAAAATACGGTCGCGTGCGCAATGTGATCTTTCATCCATCCAAACCGCAGGCAGTGGGTATTGTTATCAAGCGCCCAGACCTGCTTTGGATGATCAAACGCAAAGACCGCTTTGTCGCGCTCGACAAGATCTCTTACGCGCAAGACGGCAACATCATCGTGGACCTTGCTGATGCGTCTGCATGGGACAGCGCTGCTTGCAAGCGCATGGGCATCGCCTTTGACGAGTGCATCATCTGGGACAATATGAACGTGCGCAATCTCCAGGGCGACGATCTGGGTGCCATCTCCAACATCGTCTTGGGCGATGATATGCGCATCGCCTCTATCGACGTCTCAAGCGGCGGCATCAACAGGGCCATCTTGGGCTCTGCGGATATCGTGGCAAGCAAGCTGCGCGGCTATGACCCGGATGCGCAGGCCATCGTTGCCGATGTCTGCCCCGATGACGTCGTGGTAAGCGGCGGCGTTGCGGCCAAGGCCGGTGAGGCTTGGGCCAAGGGCAGCCATAAGGTCGCCCAAGGGCAGGAGGTAGTAGCCGATAAGGCTGCTCAAAACATAGAGGACAGCGCCTACGCCGCAGGCGAGGCAATCGCCAGCGTTAAAGAGAAGGCATCGGCAAAACTCAAGGAGTCCGGTGCAAGCGATAAGGCCTCGCAGATCGGCGCTAAGGCAGGAGAGGTTATAAACGACGGCGCCTACAAGCTGGGTCGTGCCATCGGCAACCTTACGCGCGCAGATGACGATGCTATCGAGGCCACGGGTGTCGAGGTCAAAGACAGCGCTGCCGCCGCGGGCAACTCGCAGTCCGGCAAAGCCAAGCAAGAAGAGGATAGCGACCTGGATGCGGCTGCCAAGGCCGTGGGGGCCCATCTCAAGAAAGCCGGCGGCATGTTTAGCGCGTTTAAAGAAGAGTTCGACAAGGCATCTAAGTAAATGGCAAAAAAGCACAAGAAGCACGAGTACCGCAAAGGACGACGTCATTCTAGCCGCGTGGCAGGCAACTGCCCCTTGGGGCGCATCGACATAAGCTACGAAGGCTACGGCTTCGTGGAGACCCAGGAGGGAACCTTCTACATCCCTGCTAATCGCATTGGCGGGGCGATGAACGGCGATATCGTCGAGGTGCGTCCGCGTCAAAACACGCGCGCTGCCGGCAAGAAGCGCGAGGGAGTTGTCATGCGTGTGCATAGGCGCGCGCTGGAGTACGTGGTGGGAGAGCTGGTCGTGCACGATCCGCTTGCCGCCGTCGTGCCTCAAGACCCGCGTATCAAACACGACGTCTTTATCGACATGCGCCAGTGCACCACGGCAAAAGACGGCGACATCGTCTTGGCTCGCATCGTGGATTACCCCACGCACAAAGCGGCTGCTACCGGCTACATCGTCGAGGTCTTGGGAGACAAAGACCGTCCCGGCATAGATGTCGATATCGTTATCCACGATCACGGCCTGGCAAGCGAGTTTAGCCCGCAGGCGTTGGAGCAGGCGCGTTATATGAGCGCCGATATAGAGGGCGCTTTGGCCGAGCGTGGCCGTCACGACCTTCGCGAGCGCGACGTCTTTACCATCGATCCGGCAGATGCCAAGGATTTTGACGACGCCATCAGCATCGACCACGTCGAAGGCCTCGTGCGCTTGGGCGTCCATATCGCCGATGTCTCCAGCTATGTGGGGTGGGATAGCAGCGTCGACATCTGCGCGCGTGACCGCGCAACGAGCGTTTATCTGGTAGACCGTGTCTTGCCTATGCTGCCAGAAGAGCTCAGCAACGATATCTGCAGCCTGCGTCCCGGTCAAGATCGCCGCGCCATGACCTGCGACATGTACTTTGACCAGGAAGCCAAGCTCAAGAAATACCAGATTCACCCCAGCGTCATACGCAGCCACCGCCGTTTTACCTACGACGAAGCCCAGAGCATCTTGGATGCTGTCGCCGCTGGAGACAACAGCTCGCCGCAGGGCAAGGACCCTTATGCGTCAAAGCTCGCCGAGTTCAACGAGCTCGCCCAAAAGCTCCTTGGGCTGCGAGCCGAGCGCGGGGCGTTGGATTTTGACAGCGTCGAGGCAAAGCCCGTCTTGGATGCAGACGGCAAGGTCGAGCGCATCGACTTGCGCACAAAGAACCAGGCGACCTCTATGATCGAAGAGGCTATGATCGCCGCTAACGAGTGCGTTGCGTCTCACCTGCATCGCAAGAAGCTGCCATGTGTCTACCGTATCCACGAAAGCCCGCGTCCTAAGTCGTTGGAGACGCTGCTGCCTGTTCTCAAGCAGCTGGGTTACAAGATCACCGGCCTGGGCAAGGGAGAGCCTGCTGCATACCAGGCGCTGCTCGAGCAAGCACGTACGCGTCCGGAGGGCGATCTTGTAGACAGCATGGTCTTGCGCAGCATGGAGCGTGCCCGCTACAGCACTCAGCCGCTGCGTCACTTTGGCCTGGCAAGCGCTCACTACTGCCACTTCACAAGCCCTATCCGCCGCTATCCCGATCTGATGGTGCATCGCTTGCTCAAAGACCCGCAGGCGATGGAAGGCCAGCTGGACTGGTTAGCAGAGCATGCGAGCAAGATGGAACGCGCGGCCGAGGCCGCAGAGCGCGATAGCGTTACGCTCAAGCTGTGCGACTACCTTTCCGGCCACATCGGCGAGACCTTTGTGGGGACGATCTGCACCGTGCACGCGCACGGGTTCTTTGTGCGCTTGGACAACACGGCAGAAGGCTATGTGCGTTTTGACCCGGTGCGCTGCGAGCATTTCCAGTTTGATCCCAAGCTCCAAACCTTGATGGGGGAGGAGACAGGACGGACTTATCGCCTGGGGCAGCGCGTTAAGGTGCGTCTCAAGCAGGTGGATATGCGCGACCGCAGCATCGACTTCGAGCTGTAGCCTGCGTCTGTGCAAGCCTGTTGCAAGTGCTGCGCCGTCTGCTCATCGTGTGGAGCCGCGCGCTTGCGTCGCAGGGCAGTGGTACCCTGCATTAGCACGAAAACGTCAACGTAAAAGAGGAAGCACGTCTCTATGAACTTGAATCCCGTTATCGTCATCCCTACGTACTGGTGCTCGCGCCGCGGCTCTGCCAATGCTGCTGCCAGCGCGGCCTTTGACTATGCAACGCCGGTTGACAAGCCGGGCAATCTTGCCCGCTGCCTCGAGTCTTTGTCTCGGGTGGACGGCCTGGGCCGCGTCATCGTCTTGGTTGCCGCAGAAGGCGGCGTAGAAAACCAGGCAGCAGAGAAGGTGCGCGACATCCTCTCCAAGTTTTCTGGCATGGAGCTTGCCATGGTTGCTGCTCCAGAGCTCAGGCACATCCATCGCCGCATGGAGCAGATCGGGATGGGGGCGCTTGCGTCGTGCGCATGCCTGTCCGGTTACGGCGCAATCCGCAACCTGGGTGTTTTGGCTGCGTCTATCTTTGGGCACGACACGGTGATCTTCTTGGATGACGACGTCGTGGTGGACCGCCCGGATTTCTTGGAGCGCGCGCTTTACGGCATCGGCGCCAAGACCCCCAACGGCGGGCTTGTCACGGCTAAGACCGGCTACTACTACGACGATCAGGGCGATCGCCTGGCCAAGCCCGACAAGCGCTGGTATCGCGCCAGCTGGAACAAGGCCGCAAGCTTTAACGCCTACCTGGAGCCCGCGCTCAAGGGGCCGCGTCTGTCGCGCGCAAACACGGCAACCACCAGCTGCCTAGTGCTTCATGCCGAGACCTTTGGCAGCGTGAGCTTTGACCCGTGGATCACCCGCGGCGAAGACTTGGATTACGTCATCAACTGCCGTATGTACCATCAAGACGTCTGGCTGGACAACAAGCTGGGCGTTCAGCGTCTCCCAACCAGCCGCCGCGAGAGCCCGGCTCATTTTGAGCAGGACATCATCCGCTGGTACTACGAGAGCCGCAAGGTCGAGTTTGGCAAAGCGCAGATCGACCTCATGCGCGTCGATCCGTCGTCGATGATGCCCTATCCGGGAGAATGGCTGACGGGCAAGGTGAGCCGCAAGGCGTTTTTGACCAGTCTGGCCAGCGCAATCGGTGCCCCAGAGCATGGCGAGTACTTCAAGATCATGCGCTCTGGTCGCAAGAAGGCTGCCACTTACGCGCGTGACAACTGCAGTCGTTACTTTGAGTTCCAACGCCAGTGGCCCATGCTGGTGCGCGGGCTGTGGGCTTGCACGCCTTTGGCAACGCAGCTGTCTGGCGCGCGCCATGTGCAAAGCGGCAACCCCGCATTCACGGGACGTTTTAGCGCGGTGCAGGTGGATTAGCCGCGTCTTAGGCGCGGGTGCTATACACTTGAGGGGAGCGCGGCTTGCATGCCGGCGCTCCCTTTTAGGTTTTAGAGCTCAAGAAAGGTCTCCTTGATGGATACAGATCCCAAGAAAGTCGCTGCTTTTGTCATGATGTGCATCGCCTATGCGGTGCTTTCTGTTGTGACGATATACTGCGTGATCTTTTCTGGCAGCGTCGTGTCTCCTGCCGTGGGCGTGGCGGCTATCGTGGGAATGGTCATCTTGAGCATCATCGCCTTGGTCGAGTCTGGCCAAGACGTGCATGTGCGCGCCAACACCAACAACCGCACGCTGTCTTTGGCAAGCGAAACCGTCACCTTTATGCGTCAGGGTTTGAGCATGGAGTCTGCCCAGGCGGTATGCGATTTGCTGCTCCCTGCCGTTACCGCCTGCAGTGTTGCTATTACCAACCGCGAGGAGATCTTGGGCTTTAGCGGAGTTGACCGCAAAAATCACGAGCAAGGCACCTCCATCAAGACGCTTGTTACCATGGAGACCTTGGAAGATGGCCAGACGCGTGTGGTAGAGACCCAAAACGCGCTGGGCTTTGAGGGGGATGGCGGCAAGATCAAGGGCGCCATCATCGTTCCGCTGGAGGTCCACAAGCACATTGTGGGCACGCTCAAGTTCTATTACACCAGCTCTACGCGCATGGACGAGGCACAGCTTGCTATGGCTGAGGGCTTTGGCCAGCTGCTTTCCACGCAGCTCTCCTTGAGCTACCTGGAGCAGCAGTCCGAGCTTGCCGCGCGCATGGAACTCAGGGCGCTGCAAGCGCAGATCAACCCGCATTTTCTCTTCAACACCATCAACACCATCGCCAGCTACACGCGTACCGATCCCAACAAGGCGCGCACCATGCTGCGCGAGTTTGCCGTGTACTACCGTCGCCTTCTAGAAAACAGCGAGGACCTCATCCCCATATCAGGCGAGGTCGAGCAGACAGAGCGCTACTTGATGTTCCAACGCGCGCGCTTTGGAGAAGACGCGGTGGAGATGGTGGTCGAGGATGAAGACGATCTGGGAGACCTGCGCGTGCCGGCGTTTATCCTGCAGCCCTTGGTGGAAAACGCCGTGGGCCATGGCAGGAGAGAAGACGGCAGCACCTTGCATGTGACCGTCACCCTAAGGCGCGAGGGCGACAGCGCGATCATCATCGTGGCAGACGACGGCGTGGGCATCAAACCAGAGCGCTTGGAAAGCGTGATCACCGGCGGCTCCAAGACGGGCATGGGCATCGCGCTAAAGAACGTGGACGCGCGTCTCAAAGGGTATTTTGGCAATCTGAGCGGATTACATATAGAGAGCATCTACGGTCAGGGTACCAGCGTCTACCTGAGTCTTTACGACGCCTTCAAAGAGGAACCTCAAGCAAACGAGACCGAGTCTTTAGATGCCCTTTTGGGGATTTAAAGCTCGCAGGGGCAGGCCTGAATGTGACCCGTGGTCTTGCAGACGATGACTGACAGGATAAGGCGTGTCGCGGGTACGGGGCGGGCGCGCGTGCACGTAGGGGCGAGCATTGCTCGCCCGGGTAGGTTGCAGATGGTTGCGTGGCCCTTATGGTTGCGGTGCGAATCCCTTGTAAGCCGTCCTCTCGCCGCTCGCGACCATTATCCGCTATCTTGATAATTCCTTACGCGCAAACCCTCCAAGATGGTAAACTGTCTGTTACGTATGAAAACGCGAATGGAGGCGACCAATGCTGCGAGCGATCATCGTCGATGACGAAGCACCTGCACGTTCTGAACTAAGCTATCTTTTGGGTGAGACGGGCAAGGTCGAGGTTGTGGCAGAGGCCGCAAACGTTCGCGAGGCCATAGAGAAGCTCAAGGACGTGGGCGCAGACGTCATGTTCTTGGACGTCAACATGCCCGGCACAGACGGCTTGCAGCTGGCCGAGGCCCTCACTCATCTTAAGTACCCGCCCTATGTCATCTTTGTCACCGCCTACAGCGAGCACGCCGTCAAGGCGTTTGACGTCAACGCCACAGACTACCTGGTCAAGCCGGTCGAGACAGACCGCCTCAACCAGGCAATCGCCAAGGTCATGCAGCAGATGAGCGGTCAGGGCCATGCTCCTGCAGGCGAGCGCATCCCGGTTGAGAAGGGCGGCAAGAAGCTCCTCATCCCCACGGATAAGATCCACTTCATCATGGCCAAGGATGATTACTCCTATCTGCATACAGACACAGACCGCTATCTGTCTACCGTGAGCTTGGCTCAGCTCGAGGCAAAGCTCGAGCCCATGGGATTTTTCCGCGTGCACAGGCGCTATCTGGTTAACCTCTCTTGCATCCGCGAGGTCGACCCGGTAAGCGGCGGCACCTTGCTGCTCACCCTGCAGGGGGAAGAAGAGCAGATTCCCGTCTCTCGCCGTCGCGTGGCATCGCTCAAGAAGGCTTTAGGTCTGTAGACTGCACCTTCGCTTGCTGTTGTGACGTGCGCCTCGCGCTGGCGCCTGCCCCAAACCGCACTCAAAGCCGCGTTCCCCAAAGGAGCGCGGCTTTTTTGCACCCTGCCAGCAAAAAGCGGGCATAATGTATGGATTACCTTTTGAGCCACGCTCTTGCGACTTGCCAAAGCAAAAAGAGAGGACCCTTTAACATGGCTGACGAGCAGATCACGTACAAGGACGCCGGCGTCGACATCGACGAGGGCGCACGCGCTGTCCAAGCTATCCGTGGTGCGGTGCAAAGTACCTACCGCAAAGAGGTCATCGGAGACATCGGCGGCTTTGGCGGTTTGTTTAGCGCGGCGGCCTTCAAGGACATGCAAGATCCCATCATGGTGAGCGGCACCGACGGCGTGGGAACCAAGCTCCAGCTGGCGCAGATGATCAACCGTCACGACAGCTGCGGTATCGACTTGGTGGCTATGTGCGTCAACGACGTTTTGGCCTGCGGCGCCGAGCCTCTCTTCTTCTTGGACTACGTGGCCATCGGCAAGCTCAAAGCCGATCAGATGGCGCAGATCGTGGGCGGCATCGCCGAAGGCTGCCGTCAGGCCAACTGCTCGCTCGTGGGTGGAGAGATCGCCGAGCATCCCGGTGTCATGCCTGCAGACGAGTACGACCTCTCTGGTTTTTGCGTTGGCGTCGTAGACCGTCCCAAGATGATCGGTCCCGAGCTGGTAGAAGAGGGCGACGTCGTCTTGGGCCTGGCCTCTACCGGCATCCATAGCAACGGCTTTAGTCTGGTGCGCCGTGCCGTGACCGAGCGCATGAGCCTGGAAGAGCTCACCGCCCCCTGCGACGAGCTGGGCGGTACGAGCATCATGGACGCACTGCTTGCCCCCACGCGCATCTACGTCAAAAGCATCGTCAACCTGCTCAAGCAGGGGCTGCCCGTGCATGCGGTGGCGCATATCACCGGCGGCGGCATCACAGAGAACTTAGACCGCGCCCTGCCCAAGACGCTTGATGCGCAGGTGGAGCTGGGCACTTGGCCGGTGCTGCCCATTATCGACTACGTCATCAAGGCGGCCGGTTTGTCCCAAGAGCAAGCGCTCAAGACCTTTAACATGGGCGTGGGCATGTGCGTTATCTGCAAGCCCCAAGACGCTGCCGCTATCCAAGAGCAGCTCGAGGCCACAGGCGAGAAGGTCTATACCATCGGCAAGATCATCGCCGGTACGGGAAAGGTCGTGTACAAGTAATGCGCGACCTCAACACGCCGCTCAAAATCGCCGTGCTCATAAGCGGCACGGGGTCCAACATGCTTGCCATTGCCCAGGCGATCCAAGACGGCAAGCTCAACGCCAAGATCGTCTACGTGGTCGCCAGCAACCCGCGCGCCAAGGGCATAACCAAGGCTGTGCAGATGGGTATCCCCACCATGGTGTTCACGCCGGAGGATTACGCAAAATCCACGGCGGAGGTCGAGCGCAAGATGGTGCAAAACTTTGACAACGCGGGTGTGGATTACGTAATCATGGCGGGCTATATGCGCAAATGCACCGCCCAGCTGCTTTTGGCCTACCCCAACCGCGTGGTTAACCTGCACCCGGCGCTGCTGCCCAAGCACAAGGGCGCCCATGCTATCCAAGACGCTTTCGAGGCAGGGGACAAGGTGACAGGCATCACCATCCACCTGGCCAACATGGAATACGACGAAGGCCCCATCATCTACCAGCGCGAGGTGCCCGTTTTGGAGGACGACACGCTAGAGAGCCTGGAAGAGCGCATCCATGCAACCGAGCACGAGGCCTACCCGTGGGTCATCCAAAGGCTAGCGCAGGACAAGGTCCATCTCTATGGGGATCGCTGCCGCATCGACGACTAACCTGCAGCCGCCTCATGCGGCTGCTTTGCCATAACGCAAATCGCGCCGGCCATTGCGTTGGCCGGACGCATCGAGCAAGAAACAAAGGAGTGACCAGCAATGCTCAACGAGCACATGATCGGCCTGGGAAGCGCACCTAACGACATTCGCACCCTGTTTGCCTACGGCCTTGAGCGTAAAGCGCAGATAGGCGAGGACAAGGTCTTTGACTTTAGCATCGGCAACCCCAGCGTGCCCGCACCCCAAGAAGTGACCGATTGCATCCGTCGTCTCATGGACGAGGATCCCGTGGCTTTGCACGGCTACACGCCCAGCCCTGGCTCTGCTGCTGCGCGCGAGGCCGTTGCCAACAGCATCAAGCGCAACTTTGGCGTGGACGCCAACCCGGCGCAGGTCTACCTAACCCATGGTGCGGCAGCGGCGCTTGCCATCTGCCTGTCTGCTGTTGCCTGCCCGGGCGATGAGGTTATCGTGCCCACGCCGTACTTTACCGAGTACAACACCTGGATCGAGCAAGCGGGCGCCAAGATCGTCGAGGTGCCCTGCCAGCCGCCTGCGTTCCAGCTCGACATCGCTGCGATCGAGGCAGCAATCACGCCCAAGACGGCGGCGATCATCGTAGACAGCCCCAACAACCCCGTGGGTACTATCTACACGCGTGAGAACCTGGAGGCTTTGGCTGCGGTGCTCTCCAAGAAAGAGGCTGAGTACAACACCAAGATCTACCTCATCGCAGACGAGCCCTACCGCGCCATCACCTACGGCAAAGAAGTGCCCTACATCCCGCCCATCTACCCGCGTACCCTGGTATGCAGCAGCTTCTCTAAGACGCTGTCTTTGCCGGGCGAGCGCTTGGGTTATATCTATGTCTCCAACCTTATGGACAACGTGGGAGAGACCACCTTTGCCATTCATGGCAGCGGCCGTTCTCTGGGCTATATCTGCTGCAGCGCCCTGTTCCAGCGCGTGCTGCAGGAGTGCATAGACGTCCCCAGCAACGTAGAGGCCTACCGCGTCAACAGAGAGATCCTCACCAAGGGCCTGGCCAGCTTGGGCTATGAGTTTGTAGAGCCCGACGGTGCGTTCTACCTGTGGGTCAAGGCGCTTGAGCCCGATGCCGTGGCGTTTTGCAATCGCGCTAAGGAGTACGAGCTTTTGCTGTGCCCCAGCGACGGCTTTGGCGGCAAGGGGTATTTCCGCATGAGCTACTGCGTTGCCAAGAGCGTGATAGAGAACTCCATGCCCGCTTTCAAGGCCCTCAAGGAGTCTTACGAGAACTAGTCGCGCACTGCTGGCGTATCGAGCTTGCGTTAGCTGCAGGTAAAATTTGCTTGTTTTCTTTAATCATCCCCTCATCAGACACTTGTCTGGTGAGGGGATTTGCTAAGATGGCGCGATATGTTGGCACCGCTGTGCCCTTGTTTTCTGGGGAGCGTATCTCCCCCCCCCCGCAAATAAGACGTAAGCCCCGTTAGATGGGAGTCCTATATGGAAAACAGCCAAAGTAAGCTTCGCAAAACAGGGGGGGGTATTAGGCGCGCGGCCAAAAAGGCCGTTGCGACTGCAGCCTCTCTGGCGATGGTGGCAACCATGATACCCGCCGCCGCGCTCACCATGGCATTTGCAGAAGGCAGCAACGATTCTACTGCCGTACAGCACTACGGCGGCAAAGAGATCACGAGCACAACGCGTGAGATTACAGAGTCCGGCACCTACTACGTGTCCGGATATGTGAATATCGACAGCAACGCAGATTCCAAAGCTGGCCAAGACGACGGCAAGGTCAACGCCATTGCCATCGGCGAGGACCTCAACGTTTTGATCTATATCCCCAAAGACGTGACTCTTAAGGTTACCGGCAAGGACGCCAGTGGCTCTACCGCTGGTGGCGCGGCAATCTATCTGCCGGAGAGCTCCAAGCTCACCATTACAGGTGAGGGCACGCTCGAGGCCCAAGGCGGAGATGCCGCTGTGGGTTTGGATGGCTCCGACGGCACGGCAGCAAGCTACGATGGCAGTGGCACAGCCAAGTACTACGGCGGTAAAGGCGGCGACGGCGGCGCAGGTGGCGGCGGTGCAGGTGCTGGCATCGGCACTAACGGCACCGATGGCGGTGCAGGCGGCGCTGGCGGCGAGGGCATCAAAGACGAGGGTACCTACACCAACGACCGCTCTGGCAGTAACGGCTCCGACGGCTCCGCGGCAGGCGTTGCCCAAGCCGCCGGTAAGGTCTTTGTGGCTGGCAGCGTAACCGTCAAGGCCCAGGGTGGCAAAGCTTCTACCGATAAGGCAAAAGGCGGCAGCGGCGGCGCGATGCACAACAGACGTGCCAACACCTGGAACTACTGCACCGGCGGCGGTGCTGGCGGTGGCGCAGGTGCCAATGGCGAGGCCGCATATGGCATCGGCTCCGGTGGTTCCGGCGGCGCTGGCGGCGGTGGCGGCGGTGGCGGTGGCCACTACCGCAACGGCGTTGGCGGCGTGTGGTGGGCCAAGACCTACTGGTGCGGCAGCATGGGCGGCGCTGGCGCCACGGCCGCCAACGGCACCAAAGCAGACGACGGCGCTAAGTCCGGCGGTTACGACGATGTGAGCGAGGGCGAGTACCGCACGGTCTGCACCTCCAAGCCGGGTGCTGCGGGCGCTACGGTTCAGGGCACCCAGCAAGCGGGCAGCATCATCTCTTATAACAACGACGACTACATCGGTGGCAAACCCGCTATTGCCAAAGACAACAACTACGATGTTGCCTACACGATGCCCGTCACTGTAACCGCAGATGTCTTCAAGGCTGCAGGCGCTTATACCACTACGGTGTCGATCAAAGAGGACGCTACCAAGGGCCAAGAGTTCAAGACCATCAACGTGGTCCCAGGTGCAGAGCCTCTCTATACCCTCTATAACTTCCTGACAGACAACGGCAGTGGCGCACGTCCTACGCGAACGGGCTATAACCTCACCGGTTACTCTACAAACGGCGATGCAGACAGCAAGTTTGTCAACATCTCCTCCGATACCGCTTCTGGCACCTGGAATGGCACCGGCGCGCAGAGTGCTCTCTATACCAGCGGCTATGTTTCTGGTGGTGTGAGCTCATCGCTTAAGACCTTGGGCGGCGTTGTTTGGACGGCCCTTGAGAACGTGAACGTCTACGCGGTATGGGGCGGCAGCAAATACAGCGTCACCTACAACCGCAACGAGGCATACCTAAACGCGCAGGGCGTGACTGTTATGCCCAAGTGGTATAGCACGGCTGATTCCAGCAAGAGCAAAGACGCCTCTAACAGCACGGACAGCGGCTTTGTCTACGGAATAGCCACCAGCTTGGCTATTTCTTCTACTATGCACAACAACAACGGCGTGGCATATCCCACCAACCAGCAGTGGTGCTTGGAGTCTGCAGCCAGCAAGTACATCCTCAAAGGTTGGACTACCTCCATCAACTCTGATGGCAGCGCTGCTGGCCCCGTGTACCAGTGCGGCCAGGAGGTTTCTACTCTCACCACGCAAAGCGACATCACGCTCTATGCAGTGTGGGGTACCTCTAGCGATATCTACCCGCCAACCCTTACCAGCGGCGATGACGTGACGGTTGAGTACGGCTACAGCCAAGACGATGCCAAGATCACGGTAAGCGCCAAGCCCTACTGGGGCGTTAGCAGCACCACGGGTAACTGGGGTTCTTACCTGGTGAGCGCCGTTTACAGCGCCAACCCCACCTATACGCTCAAAGCCAGGTGGGAGGTCTACAACCAGGAGACCGATACTTGGAGCAACGTGGGTTCGAACTACAAATCCACCTTGGATGAGTCAAAGTTTAAATGGGAAAAAGATGGCCAAACCCAATACCTCGATAAAGAGAGCGACGACTACAAGGCTGGAAAATACAAGGACTATACGGTAGACGCCACACTTGATATCCCCACGGGGCTGGCAGCTGGCAGCTCTGCAAAGTACCGCTGCGTGTTTGCTCTTGAGGCATGTGACTACAGCTCGTATGTGTCTGTTCCCAGCGAGGTTATCAATTTTGATGTGATTAAGCAGACGCCTGATATGTCCCAGGTTAAGTACACCAGGAGCTCGGGTGTCGAGATAAAGGGCGATGGTTACACCGCCTCTTACGATGGCAACGGCCAAGGCGTTGTGCTGAGCAACGTCCCCTCTGCGGTGAGCTATACCACTAAGTATTACAAGGTCACGGCTGACGGCGTTTCCAGCGAGATTGATACGCCCGTAGAGCCCGGCGAGTACTATGCCAACATTGTGTTTGATGTTAGCGATCCGCTCAACTACAACGCCCCGGACGCGGTGACCAAATCCATCAAAATCACTAAGAAAGAGCTCACGGTCCCCACGCCCAAGAGCAACCTGACTTGCCAGATAAAGCTTGATGACGGAATGGCGCAAAAGCAGGATGCGTTTAGCAGCGAGTACACCGCTAGCGATAAATACACCTATGAGGCCGATGCCACCGATGAGGGCCATGCAGGTACTTATGCGGCAAGCTTTACTATCAAAGACACTGCCCATTACAAATGGGCGGGTTCAAACGAGGCAACCGTCAGCGTCCCTTACACCATCTCGCCGCTTAACGTGAGCATTTCCAATAACACCATCAGCATCGGCGATACCACTGCCTACGAGCTTAAGTGGTCGGGCACATCTAATGACAATGACGGCAATTACCACACGGCTCGCGTCTCGTCTGACGTTTTTGGGTCTGAGGGTTACTTCCCCGCCTGGCTGAGCGGTTGGGAGAATGGCGCTCCTAAAGACGGAGATTCTGCTTATTACATCTACCATGTGGCGACCAAGGCCGGTTACTTCTATGTGGTTGGTTACGACAAAGATGAAGAGATGATTACATCCGAGCAGATCGAGGCCTATTACGCTGGCCAGGCTACGGCAACGCGCAAGAACGCCAATGGCAATGACGAGACTGTCGCAGCAAGACCCTTTAGCGATATTGCTACATATGGCGTCAAGGACGTTGACGTCCATTACGTGACCATGTCCTTTAACGGACAGGCGGGTGCCCAAAAGGGCGACGTGCTTATCTCCGGCTCCCCCAGCGCTTCTTTCTCTATCAAGGATTCGAGCATCCCCGAGATCTCTCTTACTACAAGTAAGATTATCGACCGCGCAGACAATGAGACGTATTACGTCCCCATGCCGAGCTATCAAAGCGATGACAAGACCGTAGAGGATTTGCCTGAAGGCGTAGCTTCGGTTGACTATCACGCTTGGGACAGCGCTAGGAACGTTTGGACAACTAACGCCTGGGGTTCCTATACCAAGGGCGGCGCTACCGATGGCGGCATTTTTGAGGTTCAGTCCGAGGACTTGCTCATCAAGGCCGTCTTCAAAGACAGCGATGGCAATACGCTTTACAGCAAGACCACGACCTTCAACCTCCGCCTCAAGAGCGAGGTAAGCGTAGATCCCCCTACGCCCAAAACGCTGGTTTACAACGGCACCGAGCAAGAGGGCTTTGATAGCAGGTATTTTAGAGGCTATGGCTACGACTACACGAGCAAAGACAACAAGTACAAAGCCACGAATGCTGGCACCTATACGGCCAAGTTCACTCTTTCTCGAAACTATTACTGGAGTGACGACACTACGGCTGACAAAGAGGTGAGCTGGACTATCTCTAAGAAAAAGGTTGAGGTTCCCAGCGTAGCCACGGGTCTTGCGTACAACGGCCAAGAACAGACCACTATTGCGGTTGCAGACGGCGCCCCTTATCAGCTTGTTGACGGCAGCACTGCAGCTGCAACTGATGCAGGCGAGTATACGGTTACTCTCAAGCTCAATGATTCTGCTAACTACGAGTGGAAGACCCCCGAGGATTCTGCTAGCAATGTGAAGGTGAATGGCGATACGGTTGTCATCACATGGAGCATCGCAAAGAAGAGGGTTGCTGTACCCACTGCAGTTGAGGGCCTCAAGTACACGGGCCAAGAACAGACGGGTGTTGCCGATACTGCCGACTCTGCCTATTACACGGTAGAAGGCACCACCAAGGCTACCGATGCAGGGGATAACTACACCGCTACCGCAACGTTGAGCACCGCATACAATCATGATGGCAAGACAAATATCGTGTGGGATACCAGCGGTCAGGACAACGATACGGCAAACAAGACCGTTACTTGGTCCATCGCCAAAGCCGACTATGACATGTCTGGCGTGACCTTCAACAACGTGTATGCGGATTATGACGGCAATACCCACGCACCGGAGCTCAAGGGCGTTCCGCAAGGTTTGACGGCTACTGTCAGCTACTTGAAGAGCGGCGAGACAGAGTCAAAGACGGAGGCCCCCAAAGATGCCGGCTCCTACACAGCCACCGTCAAGTTTGCCATCAACGGCGATGGCGACAAGAGCAACTTCAATACGCCCAGTGATATAACGGCCGAGATCCTCATTAAGAGGAAGCTCATCGATCTGCCTGAGGGTAAGGTGCTCGATTACACAGGCTCCGATCTGCAGGGTGTTGAGGCCGCGCCGAATGGCGAGTATGAGCTTGCTGGTGCCTATAAGGCAACAAATATTGGTACGTACACCGCCAAAGTGACGCCTGCCAGCAACTACGCATGGAAGGTGGACCAGTCCACCGGTACCAAGGATGTTGTTTGGTATATCAAGGAGAGCGGAGACTCTGTCGAGATCGACTACCCTGCGGTGTATGCGGGTTTGGAAGAGGACGGTACGGTCAAGACCGGCGTCGAGCCGGGCTCTGGCTACACGCTCTCTGAGAACTATCAGGCAAGCACGGCTGGCACATACGAGGTCACGGCAACGCTCAAGAGCGGCTATGTCTGGAAGGCTCAGGCAGAGGGTGACAGCACGTCTTCTGAGCCCTATAAGGTTAAATGGACGCTTGAGAAGCCTATCTCTGGTCTTGTCTACAACGGCAACATCCAGACCGGTGTCGCTGAGGATGTTGGTTACGAGATTTCAAGAACAGATGCCACAGAGGAGGTCAAAGCCGGTCAAGGCAAGAACGCCGGTACGTATACCGACACGCTGACCCTCAACTCTGGCTACAAGTGGGCGGATGGCACTGCGTCTTCTGCTAAAACCAAGACTTGGACCATCGCAAAGGCAGACTACGACATGTCTGAGGTCAGGTTCGAGGATAAAACTGTTACTTACGATGGATATACCCACAAGATTGAGATTGCCGATGAGACAGTTCTGCCTAAGGGCGTGAGCGTTAACACGTATGCAGGTGGTGAGCAGAAAAACGCGGGTGTCTATAATTTTGAGGTCACCTTTAACAATGAGGACACGACTAATTACAATGCCCCTGCATCTATGAAGGCCAAGCTCACGATTGAGAGGGCCAAGATTGAGGCGCCTGCTGCCAAGGAGGGCCTTGTCTATACAGGTCAGCAGATTCAAGGCGTTGAGCTCAGTGAGGACGGCAAGTACACCTTGTCTGGCACATATGTGGCAGTTGATCCTGGCGAGTACACGGCCTACGCAACGCCGACTTCTAACTACGCTTGGACTGATGGCAGTTACAACGCCAAGTCGATTACGTGGTCCATTGCCGAGAAAGAGCTTGCGACGGCGGATACGCCTCTGGCATATGCCGATCTCGTCGCCAACGGCCAGTCCCAGACGGGTATCGTATCCGGTACGGGATATACCTTGGATGGCGTTTACTCTGCTACCGAGGCTGGCGAACATACCGCAACTGCCAAGCTCAAGGATGGTTTCAAGTGGGCCGACGGCACTACGGGCGATAAAGAGATTAAGTGGCAGATTCTCTCTGCGGCTCTCGACGGGGTTACACTCACCGAGACCGGTAGCGTGCAAGAGGGCGTTCCCGCTAGCGTTGCCTACACGCGCAACGGTGCTTACAAAGCAACCAGCGCAGGCACCTATACTGCTGCGCTCAAGCTCAACGACGGCTATATGTGGTCTGACGGCAGCACTGCAGACAAGTATGTGACCTGGACTATCAAGGCCACCCCGACTCCTACCCCCACGCCTACACCCACCCCGACTCCGACCCCGACACCCACACCTGAGACCACTACGGCTTCTGCGCCTGTGGTGTACGCGGGCCTGGTTGCCAACGGCACCGAGCAAACGGGCGTTAAAGAAGGCACGGGCTATACCCTGAGCGGAGATATCAAGGCTACAGAGGCCGGCGATTACACCGCTGTGGCTACGCTGGCTGATGGCTACACTTGGTCCGATGGCTCTACGTCTGCCAAGACGATCAAGTGGACGTTGCAAGAACCCGCTCAGGCGCTTGTCTACAACGGCGCTAAGCAGTCTGGCGTGGCTCAAGATGCTGGTTACACCATCCATGGCAAGTACGAGGCCGTTAACGCGGGCGACTACACGGCAACACTCGTTTTGAAGAGCGGCTACGCTTGGGTCGATGGCTCTACCGCGCAGGCGATCGACGTTGAGTGGTCCATCGCTAAGGCAGACAACCCTGTGGTGGTTACGGCAAAGACTAAGACGGCCAAGTACTCCAAGGTCAAGGCCAAGAGCGTGAAGGTCAAGCCCGTGACGGTTAAGGGCTTGGCAGAAGGCACGCAGACAAGCTTCAAGAAGGTCAAGAAGAAGTCTGCTGCCAAGGCTTACAAGGCTCTTACAGTCAATAAGACCACCGGCAAGGTGACTGTTAAGAAGGGCACCAAGAAGGGTACCTACAAGCTGCGCTACAAGGTGACCGTTGCCGGCGGCACCAACTACAACGACTTCACGAAGACCATTACCATCAAGGTCAAGGTAAAGTAAGAGAGGCGTACGCCATTTGTTAGATCGCGGGCCCTGCGCACATCGCGCGGGGTCCGCTTGCGTTAAGTCCTTACGTGCCTGTCGGCACGCCTCAAATATGTCGCGCCTAACGGCGCGACCGGGCGGGCAGTGCCCGCCCCTCGTATATTCTTTCTGTCACTGATCTAGGGCGCGGCACCCGCCGTTCCC